>CAMCDL010000009.1 GCA_945873565.1 uncultured Selenomonadaceae bacterium
ACGGTGGTGTGAGAGGTCGGAGGATTTATTTAAATCCTCCTCCTACTCGATTAATTTTGGATTGTATCAGCTCTTGGCCAGTTCAATAACCTTGTTCTGCAAATCATTAAGGAACATAGGGTTAGGAGTATTCTGAAGCTTAATGCCAGGAATAGCAATTTCAACCTTGCAAGCCTCCAGCTCCTTTTCAATCTGCCCAATGGAGTGACCGCCCCAGCCATAAGATCCGAAGGAGAAGCCCTTAAGGCCCTTTGGAGCAAGGCCCTTAAGATAGCAGAGGAAGCCGGCAATTGAAGGCAGCATCTGATTATTGAGGGTAGGACTGCCCACAGCAAGATATTTAGCATCCAGCAGCTCAGTCATAACGTCGGCTATGTGGTCGCAGCGCATGTCGAAAATCCTGGTCTCATAACCAGCCTTATAAAAAGCATCGGCAACATTCTTTGCCATAATTTCAGTAGTATGCCACATGGTATCAAATACCACCACTGCCTTGTCTGTACGCTGGAAGCTGCTCCAGTCCTTGTATGCCCGGAGGATTGCTGCAATGTCCTCTGGACGTCTCCAGCTTACACCGTGGCCAGTAAGAATCATGCTGACCTTTAAGCCCGCCAAGGCCTCAACTGTTTTCCTGGCCTGCAGGCCATATGGCATAAGAATATTTGCATAATACTTCTTTGCTTGATGCATTACAGTAGACATATCCACCTCGTCTGCAAAGCGGGCAGTAGTAGCCAGATGCTGGCCAAATCCGTCATTGGAAAACAGTATTTCTTCTTCAGGGCAGTAGGTAACCATGCTGTCAGGCCAGTGGAGCATAGGTGTAGGAATGAAGGTAAGAGTACGTTTGCCAAGGGAAATGCTGTCGCCAGCCTTTACCGTTACATAATTTTTTTCGCCATAGCGTCCGGTAAGCCCCTTGAGACCATTAGGGTCGCTGGTAACAATCTTAGCATTTGGGCACTGCTGAGCAAAGAATGGAATAGCACCGGAATGATCTGGCTCAACGTGATTGGATACAATATAGTCTATCTTTGCAGGATCCACCAGCTTGCGGATACGGCCAAAGGCCTCCATAGCAAATGGTCCCTTTACTGTATCAATCAAGGTAATCTTCTCATCCATGATAAGGTAGGCATTATAGGTGGAGCCTTTTTCGGTATTATAGCCATGAAAGCTGCGCATGGAGTAATCCATAGAGCCTACCCAATAGATGCCCTCCTTGATTTCTGCAGGTAACATATACATTACCACCTTTCGTAAACTAGATTCTATATGTTATAATTATAAAGATATTTTCACTGCAGGTCAATGATAGTGACCTAGGCATTATATCGAAGATGATAGCTAGGAGAAGCATATATGAGTATTCTGAATGTAGAGGGCATGAGCCACGGCTTTGGCGGCCGTACAATATTTGAGGATGTTACCTTCCGCCTTTTAAAGGGCGAACATGTAGCGCTGATAGGTGCTAACGGCGAGGGAAAATCCACCTTTTTATCCATAATAACTAACAAGATGACTCCAGACCAGGGAAAGGTTGAGTGGGCAAAACGTGTAAATGTGGGATATCTTGATCAGCACGCAGTATTGAAGGCTGGCATGAGTATCCGTGACGTGTTAAAGACTGCCTTTGATGAAATGTATAAGCTGGAGCAGGAGATGCAGGAAGCCTATGATAAAATGGCTGAAGCAGATCCGGATGAGATAGACCGTCTTATGAAGGACGCTGGTGAGATTCAGGAAATACTGGATGCCCATAGCTTTTATACACTTGATGCAAAAATTGAAGAGGTGGCTGGCGGTCTGGGCCTTAGAGATATAGGCCTTGATAAGCTTGTAGATGAGCTTTCCGGCGGTCAACGTACCAAGGTCCTGCTGACTAAGCTGCTATTGCAGAATCCGGATATACTTATTCTGGACGAGCCAACTAACTATCTTGATGTGGAGCATATCGAATGGCTGAAGACTTACCTTCAAGGCTACGAAAATGCATTTATTCTGGTTTCTCATGATGTGCCATTTCTTAATGCTGTTACCAATGTTATTTATCATGTGGAGAATGCATCTCTTACCAGATATACTGGCAGCTACGAAAAATTTCAGGAGATGTATGCTATAAAGCGTCGTCAGGAGGATGCAGCCTATGAGAGGCAGCAGGCTGAGATTGCCAGGGAGAAGGATTTTATCCAGCGCAACAAGGCCCGTGTAGCTACCAGAGGTATGGCAAATTCTCGTCAGAAAAAGTTGGATAAGATGGAAGTGCTGGAAAAACGCACTGAAAAGCCAAAGCCGCATTTCAATTTTAAGATGGATCGTACCCCAAGCCGTTTTGTTATTGAAGCTAAACGCCTGATTCTTGGATATGATACACCGCTGACTAATCCGGTGGATATTCAGCTGGAAAGAGGCCGCAAGGTTGCCCTTCGCGGTGTAAATGGCCTTGGCAAGACCACTCTGTTAAAGACCCTGCTTGGCATCATTAAACCAATATCCGGAAGCATAGAGCTGGGAGAGTTTGTATCACCTGGTTATTTTGAGCAGGAATCTGCTCAGGGTAATAGCCGTACTGCAATAGAAGAAATTTGGGAGCAGTATCCAGGAATGACTGAATTTGAGGTAAGAGCAGCACTTGCTGCCTGTGGCCTGACAAATGAGCATATTACCAGTCAGATGATGGTGCTTTCTGGCGGCGAGGCTGCAAAGGTGCGTCTTTGCAAGGTTATGCAGCAGCCAGTAAACCTTCTGGTATTGGATGAGCCGACAAATCATCTTGATGTGGATGCAAAGGCCGAACTGAAGAGGGCCCTTAAGGAGTATAAGGGGGCGGTGCTTCTGGTATCCCATGAACCTGAATTTTATGAGGATTGGGTAGATTCTATCTGGAATATTGAAGGATGGACAACTAAGATTATATAAAATAAACTATCTAGATAGGGCATAAAAAGCCTCTGGTATGGTCTGAAATCATGCCAGAGGCTTCTTTTAATGTCGTAAACAGTATTAGTATTTTAAGCACCTAATGAACTGACAAAGCCTATGCTCATCAGAGTGACCATGACACCTATAAGAATCAGATAGTAAATGAACCAAGGGCCTATCGTGGTTTTCAAAATCTTACCCTCAGCGCCGACAATACCGGTGGTAGCACAAACTGCAACAATGTTATTGATGCAGACCATGTTGCCAATGGCACCGCCCTGATTCTGAAGAGCCACAATAGCGATGTGCGGGATGCTCATAATATCTGCGGTGGCAAACTGCAGTGGTGTAAACATGATATTGGATACAGTGTTGAAGCCGAACATGAAAGCGCCAACAGAACCAATAACAGGTGCAACATAGAAGTAGTTGGCATCCCGCTAGATCAGTCATGCCCTTAGCCATAGCTACTAGCATGGAATCATAACCGGTAACATTGGCATTGGAGTAGCGGAAAAGATATACCATGGCAAAGCCGAAGAGCAGGGCAATAGTTGCACCTACCAGCTGCTTGTAGGACTTGTACAGTACATTCTTAATCTGTTCGCCGCTGAGGCCATAAAGAGCAAAACCGATGAATACAACCAGAATGAATGGGAACAGACCAGGGGTGTTCAGCCATTTCAAGGTGAAGTTAGCACCCTCAACACCCATAATGTTGGATACGGAAATAGGTAAAGAACTCATGAAAGGCTTGATGCCCAGCTGAGGTACGCGGGTAGCTACCAGCCACAGGGTAACCAGCAGATAAGGAGTCCATGCTTTCAGCAGAGACATGTTATGCTGTACATCCTGCTTAGCAGCTTCCTGCTTAATCTCGGTGCCAGGGGAGCGCCAGACATCCTTTGGTATGAGGAAACCAGTTTTAGCAGCACCCATGGTAGCAAAAATGGTTACATTGCACAAGCAGCCCAAGCTAGTGGCAAGGCTTTCTTAGCAGGAACGTTAAAACCTACTGTAAGAATAATAGTAAGAATAATGGGGATGACTACGATGATAGCTAACATAAGGTCATCTCCTTAAATTTCATAGAGAAAAACGCATTGCTCGAGGAGCACCTACGCAGGCACATGCCTAGGAACTATCTTATCAGATCATCATTCGTCAAAGAAGAGTTTCCGTTTCTGCTGCATCTCTTTTTTCTTGAAACAGCTGATGATATAGTCCTTTAACAAGGAAAGATGCATATACATATACATCTGCGCGTTGATTGAATCCCTGTCAATGATGGACTGAAGAATCTTCTTGTGATAGAACAATGTGTTGCGCTCCTTTTGTACATCAAGAGTCAGCTCAATGTTCTTATATATTGATGAAAATAAGATGTGGGTAAGATTACCAACAATCCGATTCCCGCTTGCTTCAGCAACAAGCTGGTGGAATCGGGCGTCCTCGTCGGCATAGGATGTACCCTGCCTGATGTTGCGTTCTAAGGCTTTAGTGTTCATTTTCAAAACACTTATCTGCTCATCAGTCGCATTTATAGCAGCTAATTGAGCGATGGTCGGCTCCAACATCAGACGGATATCCAACATATCAATAGCAAGACTCTGGTCATCATATATAAATGTGAGCCCAAGCGGATCGTCGGGAATTCCCATACTATGAGAAATGAATGTGCCTGACCCCTGGCGGGCTTCCAAAATATTTCTGGCAATAAGTACCTTGAAAGCGTCACGGAGAGTACCGCGGCTTACACCCAGCTCTGCTGTAAAGGCAGCCTCCGTTGGCAGCTGATCACCAGGCTTTAATTGATTATCTGTAATATATTGGATAATATGCTCGGTTGTTTGTTCAACCAAGGTCTTGCCCTTTAATGTGGCCATAATAAATACTCCTTTGAAATCGGATTCGTTGCATAATTGTAAAATAATGTTGAAAAAATTGGTTCAACAACTGAATATCTTTGGCTATATACAATATTTTATACTAAATTTCAAAATCCTGCAATATGCGTAAAAATAATTAAAAACAATCTTACAAAATGTAGTAAATTAGATTGATTCGGAGGCGAATTCTTGATTGGTTATTTTTTAGAATTATTTAGGTTTGTTATTGACAAGGTTTATCGTGTGTGATTTAATGTCAGTAGAGAAATTTGTTGTACAAATATAAAATTAGTTCTTTGGCGAGAAATGAATTTGTATGTGTAATGTCTTTTTTCTATTGAAGGAGAGTTGTTATGGAAAAAGTTTGCCGTGATTGGCCGAAGGAAGCCTTTGGGGAAGGGCTTGTTGACGCTGGGTATTGGCAGAGCTTTGAGGAGAATGCCAAGGCTGCTGCTGCGGAGATCTACCGGGTAAAAAATTTTGCCGAGGCAGAGAAGCAGCTGGCTAATCTTCTGAAAGAATTTGCTCCTAAGGAAATTCTGGCTGTAGGCGGGGAGGAAAATCCTGCCTTGAAGGGCATTTATGAGCGTATAGCCCAGCCGGGAATAGAGGTGTTCACAGATAAGTTTGACATTGCTGAGCACAAGGCTTCTGCAGATATTGGAATTTCTACTGCAGAGTTCTGCATTGCAGAGACTGGCAGCCTTGTAGTGGATAACTATTCTTACGAAGCCAGAGTTACCAGCATGCTGCCTTTCGTCAACATTGTATTTGTCAACGCGAAATACGTTGTGGAAAATGTTTCCGTAGCCTGCAAGATTATCGGCCAGGTGTTCACAAAGGGGTATTGTGGATTTGTTACCGGGCCTAGCCGTACAGCAGATATTGAGCGTGTACTGAGCCTAGGCGTACATGGGCCAAACCGTCTGCTGATTATTGCTGTGGATGATTTTGAGAGGGGCAGATGACTATGGCAGAGCGCGACTTGAAAAGTGAGATTAAAGAAAAGCTGAGCGACGACATTATGCAAGGTGCTCTGTCAAAGTTTGCGGAACAGTATCCTGGCTCTCGTCTGAAGTCCTATGCAGGACAGGATATTGAGGCTTTGCGTGAGGATCTTCGCTGCATGAAGGCTGAGGCAGTTGATGAGATTGAGAAGCTGGCAGATGACTTCGAGGCTAATGTAAAGGCTAGAGGCGGTCAGGTATTTCGGGCAGCAACTGGCGATGATGTGAAGAAGTTCCTGATTCAGATCTGCAAGGAAAATGGTGTAAAGCGCGTTGTAAAATCCAAGTCCATGGCTTCCGAGGAAATTCATCTTAATGAATGCTTCACTGAGAATGATATTCGTGTAAAGGAAACTGACCTGGGTGAATGGATGATTGCCATCAAGGGACAGCGTCCATCCCACATGGTTATGCCAGCAATCCACCTGAATCGCTATCAGTGTGCAGAGATGTTTACCCAGGAGCTGCACGAGGAAGTACCTGGAGAAGACATTCCATATATGATCCAAAAAGCTCGCCAGACCCTGCGTGAGGAATTTCTGCAGGCCGACATGGGCATCACTGGCGCCAACTTTGGTATTGCAGAGAACGGTGCCATCGGTCTGGTAACCAATGAGGGAAATGCCCGTCTGGTTACTACTCTGCCAAGAATCCATGTGGTGCTGATTGGTTATGAGAAGCTTATTCCTAAAACGGAGGATGCAGCCAAGATTCTGCGCCTGCTGCCTCGCAATGGTACCTGTCAGCGCATGACCAGCTACATGACCATGGTAGATGGTCCAACCAAGATTATCTACAAGGATGAGAATGGAAAATATGTAGAGGGAGACCGCAAGCAATATGTCATCCTGCTGGATAATGGCCGTCTGGAGGCTGCCAAGGATCCAGTTTTCAAGCAGGTATATCAGTGTGTACGCTGTGCATCCTGTCTGAATGTGTGTCCGATCTGGACCCTGGTTGGCGGCCATGTATACGGCCACATCTATTCCGGCGGTATAGGTGCAATCCTGACAGGTCTCTTGAATGGTATAGAAAACTTCCATAAATTCAGTGATCTGTGTATTGGCTGCCGCAAGTGCACCACCGTATGTCCAGGCAAGATTCCGATTCCAGACATTATTGATGAGCTGCGCAGCCGTTATGTAAAGGCGCATGGCACACCATCTATGGACAGCTCCTTCTTCAATATGCTGAATGACCGCAGCACCTTCCACAATCTGCTGCTGAAGGCTGCTTTCATTGGCCAGGCACCTTTCAAGACTGGCAAGTATATTCGTCATCTGCCACTCTTCCTGGCAGGCATGACCAAGGGCAGAAGCTTGCCGGCCATTGCTTCCGTACAGTTCCGTGACCGTATGGACAGACTGTCCAGAAACAATCCAAGCAAGCCAAAGAAGCGGGTAGCTTACTTCAGTGGCTGTAACATGGATTTTGTTTTTGCTGATACCAGTGAGAATGTTGTAAAGGTACTGCAGAATCTGGGCATGGAGGTTGTATATCCAATGGCGCAGAGCTGTTGCGGCAAGCCGATTCTGGGTATTGGTGACAGAGAAGCCGGCCGCAAGGTAGCTCAGAAGAACATTATGGCCTTTGAAGCTGTGAAGCCTGATGTGATTTTGTCAGCCTGCCCAACCTGTACGGAGACCCTGAAGGAAACCTATCTTAAGCTCTTTGAGGATGATGCAGAGTGGACCCGCAGGGCAATGGATTTTTGCGACAAGGTTCAGGAATTTACCCAGTTTGTAGCAGCTGAGTACAAGGCAGCTGGCAAGCTGATGCCTACAGCAGGCGGTGTGAAGGTAACCTATCATGATTCCTGCCACATGAAGCGGGGCTTGGGCGTTTTTGAGGAGCCAAGAGCACTGATTAATGCAACTCCAGGCCTGGAGCTGGTAGAGATGCATAATTGTGATAAGTGCTGCGGTATGGCTGGCTCCTTCGGTATGAAGTATGCGGAGGTATCTCTGCCAATGCTGGAGGAAAAGGTAAAGAATATCAAGAATACAGGGGCACAGATTGCAGCTGTAGCCTGCCCAGCCTGCATGATGCAGATAGGCGGCGGTCTTGATAGTCAGGAACCAGGTGTCAAGGTTAAGCATATTGCTGACCTGCTGGCTGAGAAATTATGAGTAATACCTCCACGTGAAAAGTTCTGGCTATGGTGATGAGGAAGGCTGGAGCTAGATGCACATAGAGGTGTGATTTTTTTAAGAGATCAATCCAATGGGGGTATTTTGCATGGAAATCTTAGTTTGTATCAAACAGGTTCCAGGCTCCAACAAAGTTGAAGTAGATCCTGTAACTGGTGTGCTGAAGCGTAATGGCGCAGACAGCAAGATGAATCCGTATGACCTTTATGCCCTGGAGTGCGGCATGCGTCTGAAGGAACAGTATGGTGGCCGAGTGAGTGTAATTACCATGGGACCACCTCAGGCTCAGGCGGTTATCCGTGAGGCCTATGCTATGGGTGCTGATGCAGGCGCTATCGTATCAGACAGAGCCTTTGGCGGTGCTGATGTTTTGGCTACCAGCTATACATTGTCCCAGGGAATCAGGAAGATGGGCAAGTTTGACGTTATCATCTGCGGTCTCCAGACTACTGATGGTGATACTGCCCAGGTTGGCCCTGAGGTATCCGAGGCACTGGATATTCCTTGTGTATGTAATGTAATAAAGATTGATAAGGTAGAGGCTGATGCAATTTATGTAGATATGGAAATGGCTCAGGATATTGAGCAGCTGAAGGTAAGCTTCCCATGTCTCCTGACTGTGCAGAAGGATATTGTACAGCCTAGACTGCCATCCTATAAGCTGAAGAAGGAAACCGAAAAGCGCGAAATCACCATGTACACCTTAAATGACATGGATGATACTGATAAGAAGCATTATGGCCTTTCTGGTTCTGCGACTCAGGTACAGCGCATCTTCCCTCCAGTTTCCAACAAGGAACAGGAGACCTGGGAGGGCGCAGGTGCTGAGCTGGCAACCAAGCTGCATGATAAGCTGAAGCAGCTGAAGTTTATTTCTTAACTAGACCGGAAAGGAGTTAATGCAAAATGGGAAAGCTGATAGTTCATCAGGAAAAAATCACTGATATTGCTGCCATGATAGAGATTTGTCCTTTCAAGGCCCTGGAGGAGAAAAATGGCAAGCTGGAAATCAATGCAGCCTGCAAGCTGTGCAAGCTGTGTGTAAAGAAGGGCCAGCCTGGTGTAATGGAATTTGTTGAGGAGGAAGTAGGTCCAGCTGTAGACAAGAGCAAATGGAACGGCATTGCTGTCTATGTTGACCATGTTGAGGGTGAGATTCATCCTGTTACCTTTGAGCTGCTGGGCAAGGCAAGAGAGCTGGCTGATAAGATTAAGCATCCAGTGCATGCCATTTTTATCGGCAGTGAGATAGCCGACAAGGCACAGGAGCTGCTGCACTATGGTGTAGATAAGGTTTATGTGGTTGATGCACCAGAGCTGAAGGATTTCATGATTGAAAGCTATACAGCAGCTATGGAAGAGTATGTTAATGAGGTTCAGCCTTCCGCTATCCTGGTAGGTGCAACCCCAGTTGGCCGTCAGCTGGCACCTCGTGTGGCTGCCCGCTTCAAGACTGGTCTCACCGCAGACTGCACAATCCTGGATATCCACGATAATACTGACCTGGTACAGATTCGCCCAGCCTTTGGCGGCAACATTATGGCAGAGATTCTGACACCAAATACCCGCCCTCAGCTGGCCACTGTCCGCTATAAGATTATGAATGCGCCAGAGCGCTCTGCTGAGCCTTCTGGCGAAATTGTAAACATGACCGTAGCTGCTGACAAGCTGAAGGCTCGTATGGAGGTTCTCGGCATCGTTAAGAAGATGAAGGAAAAGACCATTGAGAGTGCTGATGTGCTGGTAGTGGCTGGCCGTGGCCTGAAGAAGCCTGAGGATCTGGCTATGATCCGTGAGCTGGCTGAGGTTCTGGGCGGCGATATTGCCAGCACCAGACCGTTGGTTGAGGCTGGCTGGGTTGATGCAAATCATCAGATCGGCTTGTCTGGCCGTACTGTTCGTCCAAAGCTGATTATTACCTGTGGTGTATCTGGTGCAATTCAGTTTGTAGCAGGTATGAATAACTCTGAGCAGGTGGTAGCTATCAACAGCGACCCTGATGCTTCTATCTTCAAGGTTGCCAACTATGCTCTGGTGGGCGATATTTATGAGATAATTCCACAGCTGATTGAGCAGATTAAGCAGGGAGGCACATTGGCATGAGCGAGTACAAGAAGTTAACAGAGCAGGATTTGGCTGCTATTGAAAAGATTGTGCCAAGAGAGCGTATTCTCTGGGCTAATGAGATAAATGAGGAGTACAGCCATGATGAGCTGACTGCTACCCCTTCCTATCCTGACCTGGTGGTAAGGGCAACCTCTGCTGAGGAGATTTCCGGTGTGCTGAAGTATGCCAATCAGGAAAAGATAGCTGTGACTCCAAGAGGTGCAGGCACTGGCCTGGTAGGTGCATCTGTTGCTGTTGAGCATGGTATTATGATAGATACCACTCTTATGAACCATTTTCTGGAGCTGGATGAGGAAAACCTTACTCTGACTCTGGAGCCTGGCGTACTGCTGATGGAGATTTATCAGTATGTTGAGCCAAAGGGTCTCTTCTATCCGCCTGATCCAGGTGAAAAGACTGCTACTATTGGCGGCAACATCAGTACCAATGCTGGTGGCATGAGAGCTGTAAAATACGGTGTAACCCGTGACTTTGTCCGTGGTCTGGAGGTAGTTCTGGCAGATGGCACTATTTTGGAGCTGGGAGGCAAGTCTGTAAAGAACAGTTCTGGCTATGATCTGAAGGATATGATTATCGGTTCTGAGGGTACCTTGGCCTTTATTACCAAGGCTATCCTGAAGCTCCTGCCATTGCCACAGAAGAATGTAAGCCTGCTGGTTCCATTCCCATCCCTGGCACAGGCTATTGGCACTGTACCTTTGATTGTAAAGTCTAAGGCTATACCTACTGCTATTGAGTTTATGGAGCGTGAGGTAATCATGGACTCTGAAAAGTTCTTGGGCAGCAGCTTCCCTGATAACTCCGCAGATGCTTATCTGCTGCTGAAGTTTGATGGCAACAGCACCAAAGAGATTGAGGAGGCCTATGACGGTGTAGCTCAGATCTGCTTGGAGCAGGGCGCTTTGGATGTACTGATTGCAGATACTGACGAGCGTGCAGACGCTATCTGGAAGACCAGAGGCTCCTTCCTGCAGGCAATCAGCGGCTCTACCACTCAGATGGATGAGGTAGATGCCTGCGTACCACGCAGCAAGGTAAATGAATTTGTAGAGTTTGTTCATTCTCTGCAGGATGAGATGCATGTGCGCATCAAGTGCTTTGGCCATGCAGGTGATGGCAACCTGCATGTATATATCCTGAGAGATGATCTGGATGAGCAGGCATGGGGAAAGGTCCTGCTGGCTACCATGGACAAGATGTATGCCAAGGCTCGTGACCTAGGTGGCAAGGTATCTGGCGAGCATGGTATCGGCCTGGCCAAGAAGCCTTACCTGAAGGAGGATCTTGATCCTGCTGCTATCAAGGTTATGCAGGGCATCAAGAAGGCCTTTGACCCTAATAACATCCTGAATCCAAGAAAAGTTTGCTTTGATTGATATGCCTTAACGAGAAAAGCCCAGCTGCAATTGAGGCTGGGCTTTTTTGTGTGGGCAAAAATTGATTTGGAATTTAAAAAGACACCCCTTTCGAGGTGTCTTTAATTTCAATAAACGTCAGCAAAATCCATTTTAGGCCGGGAATCAATCAGATTAAGATCATGAGCTAATGAATAGAATGTCTTTAAATTATCAACATGCTCATCAGTGAGATTCCACTTTATTCGCTCAAGATAGACACTTATCTGCTCTGCTGTGAATGCATTGTTGTGATATTTCAAATAAGACTGTATCGCATCATTCTTTTTGGCATATCCATCTTTGATACCGTTATAAAGTGCCTGATATATTGCTCTAATAGCCTCAGGATTCTTCTGGGCATATTCCCGGTTTGCTACCCATACCGCATACACCATGCAGCGGCCAGTCATTTTTTTCCATTCACGGCCCAGGTCGTAATAATAATAGTCATATTTCTTACGGTGATGAAATACATAAAGAGCATCATCACCTATAAGAAGAGCAGCCTGAGCATCATCAGGAATCGGGTCCTCTGGTGATATATGACGTATATAGTAGTCTGGCCTTGCATCGTATGCATTGCGGAGAATAATCTTCAGCATGCAGTGGGAAGTGGCAGATTTAGCTGTCATTACAATTTTGTCTTCGTTTATTTCATGAATTGGCTTGCGGGATACCAGCATTATGCTTTGAACCTCTCCATCAGCTCTTACACATAAATCAGGCAGCATTATAAGCTTTTCATGATTTTTGGCATATACAATGGAAGAAACCTCGCTGACGTCAAGGCGGCCATTCATCAGGTCATTATTAATTATGGCTGGCACGCCACAGCTGAGGTTTATACCTTCGGCAGTATTGCTGTTTTGGAAACTGTAGGTCAGAGGGAGCACATTAAGAAAATTGATATGCCCCAGTCTTGGCTTGGTCATACTTAATCCTTCTTTTTCCCACCTAAGAGGTTTATAACCTTACTTCCGGTGTTATGAATGCGTCTCAGTGGTGCAACCCTGGTACGGGTTTTGGGCTTCATATCCTTGTTGCTGCCGAAATCACCACGTTTCAGCTGAGTGGTCTTATGCTTTTCTGGCTTAAACAGCTTTATCAGGCTGCTGAAGAGCTTTTCTGGAGCTGCTGCCTCCTGACAGAGGAAGGCATCTGCAGATACATACTTAAGCTCAGGGAAAGCATGAATTGTTATGTGTCCGGCCTCAAAGAGCAGCGCAATAGCCAGATGCTTATCCGGCATAATACTGCTGGAGGAGGAAAGCGGGGCAATATCTGCTTCGGCCAGGATTCCCTGAAGCTCTGGAAGCAGGTTTTCAAGGTCCTGAAGTGGTGCTAGCTTGCATTTGTACATATCAAGAGCTAAGTGACGAGAAATAATTTTCACAGGAACAATCCTCTCCAATGTAATATAATTCAACAATTTAAATTATAATGTAAGTATTTATCAAAGTAAAGTTAATAAAAACCTTTTAGTAGCAAAGAACATTTTTACCCTTATCTGCTCATGTGGGGTTTTCCTTTATAGTGCAGGAATATGAAGGCTGCAAGTGCAAGGACAAAGCCCGTAACGGAGGTCATCTGGGCAGATTTGAATAATCCTAGAACTAAATCGTTGTAATCCCCACGGAAGTATTCAAGAAAGAATCTGGCTGTGCAGTAGAGCATTACGTAAAGGGAAAAGGCCTGTCCCTTGTTGTGCTGGAAGCTCCTATACATGAGAAGTATGGCAAATATTACTACATCCAGCTGACCTTCCCATACTTCGGCCGGCCACAGCGGCTGGCTGCCATATACATGGGCTGCCAGGGTGGTTGACGGATATATTATGCCGAAATCTCCGCCGGTAGGGCATCCAAAGGCATCTCCGTTTAATAAATTAGCACAGCGGCCGATGGCCTGGCCCAGGATAATGGCTGGTGCAAGAATATCCATCATTGCCAGCACATCAATATTATTTCGTCGGCAGTAGATGATACCAGTGATAACGCCTAAAGTGACACCACCCTGAATGGCCATTCCGCCTTGCCAGACATTAAGGATTTCTGTAAGATGATTATGATAGTAATCCCAGTCAAAGAAAAATACGTCCCAGAGCCTGGCTCCTAAAAGACCGCTGAGCCCGCAGTATATTCCCATGTCTACAATGTGATCATGCCAGCGGCCATCCTGCTTGGCCAGGAAGTATCCTACGCCAGTGGCTAAGATGATGCTGAGACTTATAACCAGCCCGTAGGCCCTGATTGGAAAGTCTCCTATGAAAAACAGATACTGGTGCATTCTGTGCCTCCTGTAATATTATTTAATGCGCAAGATAAATAGGCTTCATCTTGGCATCTTCAGCAACGTCATCCCGCAGGCAGCCATTGCGTACCATAGCATCCAGAACAATGAACTGGCGCTTCTTGGACAGCATGAAGTCCACATAAGGTGAGTATACCGAAGGGGCATTAGGAATGCCTGCCAGCATAGCTGCCTCCGGCAAGGATAGCATATCAGGGGTCTTGCCGAAATATCCCTCTGAAGCCTCGCCAATTCCATAATATCCCGAACCGAAGTATATTGAATTAAGATATAGCTCAAGTATTTCATCTTTGGAATAATTGAGCTCCATGTCCATAGCAAGAAGAAGCTCCTCGGCTTTACGGCCAAAGGATTGCTCCTGGGAAAGAAATATATTCTTGACCAGCTGCTGGGTGATGGTGCTGGCACCCTCCTTGATTTCGCCATACTGCATGTTGACAAGGGCTGCTCTGGCAATACCCTCGATATCAAATCCTATGTGATTGTAAAAACGGCTGTCTTCTACTGATACTACAGCCTGCTGCATAGATTCTGGTATCTTGGTGATGGGCACATAGTTTTCATGGTTGATCTGCTTGCTGACAGCTCTTTTTAAAAAAATGACGCGGCTTACGCGGTCAATGCTTGAAGGGTCTATGGATTCATCTGGAACGATAGCCCGCAGTGAGCGGGTAAGTTTTTCCGGATTTGTATCTATGCCAGCAGTTTCCTGTATATTATTCAGGGCTTCGTTCTTAATAAGATCATTGCGTTCTGAGAAAAAATAAGCAATGAAAAATACTATAAGTACAGTAAAAATGAATCTTACTATAATCATAGTCCTGGTTTTTGTAAATAGCTTGGCCATTATATCTCCTGATAATAATTAAGCATTGAATATATGTGCTAATTATAGTAGAATAAATTGTTGTGGATATGGCTATTGTACCACAAAAACAACTGTTTAGGTAGGGTGTTTTTGTAAGCTTTAGCAATGAATAATGTATGAATATTTATGTATAACTTGCAAAATTATGTATAAATACTGTATAATGATGTATAAGGAGTGTGATTATATGAAGGTTAGTGTTATAGGAGCAACAGGCTATGCTGGTGCTGAGCTTCTGAGAATCCTGAATAATCATCCTGCTGCCGAGGTAGTGCATATTACCTCTGAAAGCCATGCTGGCGAGCCAATCTCTGATATATATCCTCATCTGAAGGGGATTTATGATCAGAAGCTAATCAGCATGAAGGAAATTGATATGATAGGCAAGGACAGTGATTTTGTATTTATCGGACTTCCTCATGGCCATGCTATGACCGTGGGCAAGGCTCTTGAGAATACGCCTTGCCGCATTATAGATCTGGGTGCCGATTACCGCTTCGATGATACATCAGTATATGAAGCATGGTACAAGGTGGAGCATACCCATAAGGATGCTCCAAGGGTATACGGCTTGGCAGAGCTTTACCGCGACAGGATAAAGAATGCCAAAATTATTGGCAATGCAGGATGTTATACTACCGCCAGCATTCTGGCCCTGGCTCCGCTGGCCAAGAATCACCTTATTGACGTGGATACTATTGTTATTGATGCCAAGTCTGGTGTTTCCGGTGCAGGACGTAGTGCAAAGCAGGCTAATCATTTTCCTGAGCTTTACGATTCATTCAAGGCTTATGGCGTTGCTACTCATAGACATACTCCTGAAATTGAGCAGGCAATTGCGGATTTATCTGGTGAAAAGACTGTGCTGAATTTTACCCCTCATCTGGTTCCTATGTCCAGGGGGATTCTGAGCTCCTGCTATGCTAAGCTTAAGCCGGGCGTAGCTGCTGAGCAGGTAACGGAGGCCTTTGAGGAAATGTACGGTGATGAGTACTTTATCCGTCTGCTGGGCCTTGGCGGCTATCCAGCTACCAAGAACGTTCGCGGTTCCAACTTCTGTGACCTTGGCTGGCATGTTGACCCACGTACTGGCAGGGTGATAGTTCTTTCTGTAATTGATAATCTGGTAAAGGGTGCTGCAGGACAGGCTGTGCAGAATTTTAATATTGCTGCAGGCCTTGATGAGAAGACCGGCCTGACAATGGCACCTATGTATCCATAATGATCTGGAGGAATAAATAATGTTTAGTGAAAATAATGCTGCTGCAGGTGTAACATTTCCTAGGGGATTCAAGGCTGCAGGCGTAAAGGCTGGTATAAAAAAGAGTGGCAACCTGGATGTTGCTATGATTTATACTGAGAAGACTGCAGCTATTGCTGGCGTTTTTACCAAGAATGCTGTTGCTGCTGCACCAGTTCTTGTTTCTAAGGAGGTTGTAAAGACCGGTACTGCTCATGCAATTGTTGCTAATGCGGGCTGTGCTAATGCCTGCACTGGTCAGACTGGCCTTGATAATGCTCATAAGATGGCAGCTATAGCTGCTGCAGAGCTGGGCTGCGATGCCAGCGATGTCTGCGTAGGTTCTACCGGTATCATCGGTGTTAATCTGCCAATGGACAAGATGGAGGCAGGCATAAAGGCAGCGGCTGCGGAGCTTTCTGAAAATGGCAGCGTCAATGCTGGCAATGCAATTATTACTACTGATACATATTCAAAGGCATGCTCCTTCGCTAAGAAAATCGGCGGCAAGGAGGTTCGTTTTGGTGCTATTGCTAAGGGCTCTGGCATGATTCAGCCTAACATGGCTACCATGCTCTGTTACATAACTACTGACGCTAATATCTCTAGCAAGCTGCTGCAGAAGGCGCTGTCTGATATTGTAGAGGTATCCTTCAATATGATTTCCGTTGACGGAGACATGAGTACCAATGATACTGTTCTGGTAATGGCAAATGGTGAAGCTGGCAACGAGGAGATTATTGAGGGTACTGCTGATTACGACATTTTCTATGATGCCCTTAAATCTATCTGCCAGGAGCTTTCCAAGAGAATTGCTGCTGATGGCGAGGGTGCTACCAAGTTCCTGACCATTAATGTTAATGGCACTAAGAGCTTTGAGGATGCAAAGACTATTGCCATGAGTGTTGCCAAGTCTCCTCTGGTAAAGACTGCTTTCTTCGGTGAGGATCCAAACTGGGGACGTGTAATCTGTGCTGTAGGCTATGCTGGTGTTCCGATGGAGCCAGAAAAGACTGTTATAAGCTTTGGCGGCATTCCGGTTTACGCTAATGGGCTGGGTGCTGAGTTTGATGAGGATGCCCTCAAGAATGTTATGTCTGAGCATGATATTGTTATTGATATCGAGATGGGGCTCGGCGATGCGAGTGCAACCGTATGGAGCTGCGACTTCTCTTATGAGTATGTCAAGATAAACGGTGAATATCACACCTGATGCTGGAAGGCTTATGCTAAGGACAGGAGGTTTTTCCCTTGCGTCATGCAGAAAAAAAGGCAGGTACTCTTATTGAGGCACTGCCATATATACAAGAATTCTATGGCAAGACCATCGTAATAAAGTATGGTGGAAATGCTATGATAAATGATGACCTGAAGAATAAGGTGATGGAGGATGTAAGCCTGATGAAATATATAGGCATGCGTCCAGTAATAGTTCATGGCGGCGGTCCTGACATCACCCAGTTCCTCAAGAAGGTAGGTAAGCAGTCTGATTTTATCAGCGGTCTCAGGGTAACTGATGAGGAGACTGTTGAAATTGCTGAGATGGTGCTGGATGGCAAGGTTAATTCTGATATTGTCAATCTGCTGAATCATCGCGGTGTAAGGGCTGTAGGTCTTTCTGGCAAGGATGCAGGCCTTATACGGGCCAGCAAGAAGCTGGCTACCGTTTATGACGGAGATGGGCATAAGGAAAGTGTAGATATCGGCTACGTCGGTCAGGTTGATTCTATTGATGCCAAAATTCTTGTTGATCTGATTGCTAACGATTATATCCCTGTAATTGCTCCGATTGGTGTAGGCGAGGATGGGGAAAGCTACAATATCAACGCAGATTACGTGGCAGCTGAGATAGCTGGTGCTCTTAAGGCGGAAAAGCTTCTGCTGCTGACTGATACAGAGGGTGTATATAAGGATTTTGAGGACAAGGATACCTTTATTTCCAGCCTGACTGCAGATGAGGCCCGCGAGTATATAAAGAACGGTGTTATTTCTGGCGGTATGATTCCAAAGATTGAGGCATGCCTTAAATCTCTTGAAAGCGGTACCAACAAGATTCATATCATTGATGGCCGCCAGCCTCACTCTATCATTCTTGAGCTTCTGACCTCAGAAGGTATCGGAACTCAGGTAATTAAGTAAGGAGAAGAAATATGCAGATGACTGATGAACAGATTTATCAGAATGATGCCAGGGACTATCTTCCAGTATTTGCCCGCTATAAGATTGTCCTTGACCATGGCGATGGCGTCTATGTATATGATAGCCAAGGCCGCAAGTATATAGATTTTCTGGGTGGAATTGCTGTAAATGTTCTTGGACATAATCATCCTGCTCTGGTAAAGGCTGTAGCAGAGCAGGCTGGAAAGCTGATTCACTGCTCCAATCTTTACTATACTGAAGTACAAGCAAGGGCAGCTGAAAAGCTGGTCAAGCTCAGCGGCCTGGGCAAGGTGTTTTTTGCAAACTCTGGTGCTGAGGCAAATGAGGGTGCAATAAAGATTGCAAGGAAGTATGCCCATACTATCAGCCCTGATAAATCACAGATTATCACAGCACTCCATAGCTTCCATGGTCGTACCATAGCTACCCTGACTGCAACTGGACAGCCAAAGTATCAGGAGGGTTTCGGACCTCTGCCAGCTGGCTTTGATTATGTTGAGTATAACAATATCGAGGCACTTGAGTCCATGATGAGTGAAAAGACTGCAGCTGTAATGCTGGAGCCTATACAGGGAGAGGGCGGAGTTCATGTGCCAGAAGAGGCATATCTGAGGAAGGTCCGCGAGCTTTGTGATAAGTATGATGCTCTGCTGCTTTTTGATGAGATTCAGAGCGGTATGGGCCGAAGCGGCTGCTTCTTTGCCTATGAGGCCTTTGGTGTTAAGCCTGATGTGGTAACACTTGCCAAGGGATTGGCTGGCGGCGTTCCTATCGGTGCTTTCATTTCTTCTGATAAGGTGGCTGAGGCCTTCAAGCCAGGCGATCATGGCTCCACCTTCGGTGGTAACCCGCTGGCCTGTGCAGCAGCTGATGTTGTGCTGGATACC
This sequence comes from uncultured Selenomonadaceae bacterium, assembly GCA_945873565.1. Taxonomy (GTDB): domain Bacteria; phylum Bacillota; class Negativicutes; order Selenomonadales; family Selenomonadaceae; genus CAMCDL01. Next base: position 18,958 of record CAMCDL010000009.1, read on the forward strand.
ATTGGTGACGATTCCTTCCTGAAGAATGTTCGGGAAATGGGTGCTTATATGAAGATGCGCCTGGATGGGCTGAAGGCTAAATATCCATCTTTGATCAAGGAGGTCCGTGGAATGGGTCTTATTCTTGGAATGGAGATTAATAAGCCTGGCCGTGACATTGTTAATGCCTGCCTTGAGAAGGGTTCCATTATCAATTGCACAGCTGGTAATGTCCTGAGATTTGTTCCACCGCTTATTGTTACTAAAGAGCATATTGATGAGGTAGTAGATATCCTTGATAGCGTGCTGCCTGATTATATAGATTAATTAACAGGAGGGTTTCCGATGTTAAAGGGAAAGGATTTACTGTCCATTCACGATCTTTCTGTGGATGAGGTAAATGAGATTCTTGAGCTGGGTCATGAGCTTAAGGCCAAGCAGAAGGCTGGTATTGAGCATCACCTGCTTAAGGGCAAGACTCTGGGAATGATTTTTGAGAAATCATCCACTCGTACCCGCCTCTCCTTTGAGACTGGTATGTATCAGCTGGGTGGTCAGGCTCTGTTTCTGTCCAACCGTGATCTGCAGCTGGGACGCGGCGAACCAATAAAGGACACTGCCCGCGTTATGTCCCGCTATCTTGATGGCATCATGATCAGAACCTATGGCCATGACCGTGTAGAGGAGCTGGCTAAGTGGTCTGATGTTCCAGTTATCAATGCCCTGACTGATCTTCTGCATCCATGCCAGGTACTGACTGACCTCCTGACTATTCAGGAGCACAAGGGAAAGAACCTGAAGGGCCTGAAGATGGCATACATCGGTGATGGCAACAACATGACCAATTCCTTTATGTATGGCTGCGCAAAGGCAGGCATGGAATTTGTAGCTGCTACACCAAAGGGCTTTGAGCCAGATGCTCAGGTTACTAAGAATGCAATAGAGGATGCTAAGGAAACAGGTGCCTCTATTACTATTATTGAAGATCCATTTGAGGCTGCAAAGGGCGCTGATATCGTGGTTACTGATACCTGGGCAAGCATGGGCCAGGAGGATGAGCATGAAGAGCGCGTAAAAATATTCAAGGATTACCAGGTAAATGCAGAGCTGTTAAAGAAGGCTGACAAGCGTGTTATTGTAATGCATTGCCTGCCTGCATACCGTGGTGAGGAAATCACTGATGAGATTATGGAAGCATATGCAGATGTAATCTTTGACGAGGCGGAAAATCGCCTGCATACTCAGAAGGCTATCATGGCACTGACCATGTGCGACTGATTTATTTGTTAAGTATTATCAAAATTTTATTATTAAGGAGTAATTACAATGGCAGAATTTAAGAAGGTTGTATTAGCATACTCTGGTGGTCTTGATACCTCCGTTATCATTCCTTGGCTGAAGGAAAACTATGGCGGCTGTGAGGTCATTGCTTGCTGTGCAGATATTGGACAGGGTGATGACATGCAGGCTGTTCATGATAAGGCTCTGCGTTCTGGTGCTTCCAAGTGCTACATCCTTGACCTGGCTCAGGAATTCCTTGAGGAGTATGTATGGCCTACCCTTAAGGCTGGCGCAGTATATGAGGGCAAGTACCTCCTGGGTACCTCCTTTGCCCGTCCTCTGATTGCAAAGCGCCTGGTTGAGGTTGCTAAGAAGGAAGGCGCTGACGCTATTGCTCACGGCGCAACTGGCAAGGGTAATGACCAGGTTCGTTTCGAGCTGACTGTAAAGGCTCTGGCTCCAAGCATGGGCATCATCGCTCCATGGCGTGAGTGGGATCTGCTGTCCCGTACTCAGGAGATTGAGTATGCAAAGGCTCATAACATTGATATACCTACTGAGAACAAGAAGTATTCCATGGATAAGAATATCTGGCATCTGTCTCATGAGGGCTCTGACCTTGAGGATCCTTGGAATGCACCAGAAAATGAGATGTATCTTGTTTCCAAGGCTCCAGAGGATGCTCCTGACACTCCTGAGTATGTAACTGTTGACTTTGAGCAGGGTGTTCCTGTTGCAGTTAATGGCGAGAAGCTGGGCGCTGTAGAGCTCCTCAACAAGCTGAACGAGATCGGTGCTAGAAACGGCGTAGGTATCGTAGATATCTGCGAGAACCGTCTGGTTGGCATGAAGTCCCGTGGTGTTTATGAGAATCCTGGCGGAGCTATCCTCTATTATGCTCATCGTGAGCTGGAGTATCTGTGTCTGGACCGTGCAACCTATCACTTCAAGGAAGGTGTTGCAATTCGTTTCGGTGAGCTGGTTTACGATGGAATGTGGTTCTGCCAGCTGCGTGAGGCTCTGTCTGCATTTGTTGATGATACCCAGAAGACCGTTACTGGTACTGTTAAGCTCAAGCTCTATAAGGGCAACATCATGAGCGCAGGCTCCAAGTCTCCATACTCCCTGTACAATCAGGAGTTCGTAACCTTTGAGGAGGATCATGTTTATAACCAGGCTGATGCAGAGGGCTTTATCAATCTGTTTGGTCTGCCACTGAAGGTTCGTGCTCTTATGCAGGAAAAGGCAGGTAAGTAATATGGCAGAGCAGCTCTGGGGTGGCCGCTTTTCCAAGTCCACCGATGAGATGATAAATGATTTCCAGGCCTCTATTGATTTTGACAAGCGCATGTACAATGAGGATATTGCAGGCTCCATAGCCCATGCAACCATGCTTGCCAAGGTGGGAATCATTTCCGAAGATGACCGGGATGACATCATTGCCGGCCTTAAGGATATCTATAAAAAAATTGAAGAGGGCAATTTCTCCTTTGAGGTTGCCCTTGAAGATATCCATATGAATATCGAGAAGCGCCTTACCGATGCTATTGGTGATGCTGGCGGCAGGCTTCATACTGCCCGCAGCCGCAATGATCAGGTAGCCCTTGATACTCATATGTTTATCCGCCGTCAGGCTGTAGAGGTTCAGAAGCTGATCCTCGACATGCAGAAGGCTCTGGTGGAGACTGCTGAGAAATACAGCGATGTTATTATGCCAGGCTACACTCATCTGCAGCGTGCGCAGCCTATTCTGTTTTCCCACCATATGATGGCATATTTCTCCATGCTCAAGCGTGATTTTGACCGCTTCAGCGGAGTATACGACAGGGCAGATATTATGCCGCTGGGGGCTGGTGCCCTGGCTGGAACAACCTTCCCTATCGACCGTCCATTTGTGGCAGAGCAGCTGAATTTCGGCTCCATCTACAGCAATAGCCTTGATGCAGTATCTGACCGTGATTACATTATGGAATTTCTGTCAGCTGCATCTATACTGATGGTGCATCTGTCCCGTCTCAGCGAGGAAACCATTCTCTGGTGCTCCAGGGAGTTCTTCTTCATAGAACTGGATGATGCGCACTGCACTGGTTCCTCCATGATGCCTCAGAAGAAGAATCCTGATGTATCTGAGCTTGTACGTGGCAAGACCGGCCGTGTAATGGGCCATCTGATGGCAATGCTGACTACTGTAAAGGGTCTGCCTCTGGCTTATAATAAGGACCTGCAGGAGGACAAGGAAGGTATCTTTGATGCCATTGATACCATCAAGTTCAGCCTGGCTGTGTATGCCCGCATCATGCGTGGTATGAAGGTGCGCGGGGAGGTAATGCGCCGTGCTGTAGCCGAGGACTTCTCCAATGCAACAGATCTGGCAGATTACCTTGTAAAGAAGGGACTGCCTTTCCGTCAGGCTCATGCTGTATCCGGCAAGGCTGTACACTACTGCATTGAGCAGGGCAAGTGGCTGGCAGATATGACAATGGATGAATATAAGTCAATGTCAGAGCTCTTTGAGGATGACATCTATGACGCAATCAGTCCAGAAACCTGTGTAAAGAACCGTAATTCCTATGGCGGTACCTCCTACAATCAGGTGGATATGCAGCTGAAGCTGGCTAAGGAAATCATGGACAGCGAGGATAAGGCTGTACAGGATAAGGATAATAAGCAGGTTATTGTTGAAGTATAATGTGCTATATGCTAAGGGCTCCCCAGGGGGCCCTTTTTTTTATGCTTCAATTCGTTGGAAAAAAATAAAAAAGGCGTTATAATAGAAAAGATGATTATTGATTCGTGGAGGTATTCTGATATGTATACATGCAGCATAGAGCGAATGAGTGATAAAATAAGAACCTTTTCCAGGTATGGTGACGCTGGTCATGGCGGGGTTACCAGGTATTCTCTTTCTGAGGAGTCTATTCAGGCCAGAGATGAGTTTGTCAGGAGAATGACTGCTATCGGTGCCGTAATAGAGTATGATGACCTGGCTAATATTTATGCGACCCTGCCTGGAACGGATGAAAATGCGAAGCGTATAGCTATGGGTTCTCATTGTGACTCTGTAAAAAATGGTGGAAATTATGATGGCATCTTGGGTGTTATGAGTGCTATGGAGGTTCTGGAGACCGTTGCTGCTGAGAAAATTCCTCATAAGCATCCTCTGACAGCTATGATTTTTACCAATGAGGAGGGGGCAGAATTTCCTCCTTGTATGATGTGCTCCGGCATTATGGCTCATGATTATATGCCAGAGAGATTCCGTGACAATTTTGCCTATGATAAGATGATGAAGTCGGTATCCATTGTGGACTGCAAGACTACCTTCGGGGAAAAGCTGGCCGGCTTCAAGTATAAGGGCGATGCTGCTAACCGTATGTCACCAGAGAAATATGAGGCTCTTTTTGAAACTCATATCGAGCAGGGGCCTATCCTGGAAGATGCTGGCAAGGATATAGGCGTTGTTACCTGCGTATTGGGACAGATGCTTTATCGGGTAAGGTTCACTGGCTTTGCCGCTCATGCGGGAACCTTCCCTATGAAGAAACGTCATGATGCCTTCCATGCAGCGGCAGAGGCTCTTTGCTGGCTCCATGAGGAAATTGACAAGCTGCAGCAGGATGATCTGGTATATACTACTGGTGAGGTAGTAATTCATCCATGTGTTAATACTGTAATTCCGGATTTCTTTGATTTTTCCATTGATGTACGTCATGAAGACCCTGATGTGCTGGATAAGGTGAGGGAAATACTGATGGAGCTTCCTAAGCGCAAGTGGCAGCAGTGTGATTGCGAGGTTGTATTGGGCTGGAACAGGGATACTGTTTACTGGAACAAGACCCTTGTGGGGTATGTAAGAGAGGCTGCCGAGGAGCTTGGCTATAGCCATATGGATATTAATTCTGGTGCAGGCCATGATGCTCAGTATATTTCATATATGATACCCACCACAATGATTTTCGCACCTTCCGAAAAGGGGCTTTCTCATTGCGAGGCTGAGCATACCTCTGATGAGCTTTGCACAAAGGCTGCCAGCGTTATGCTGAATGCAGTCCTTAAGTGTGATGCGTCGGGTATATAAGGGGAGATATGTGTAATGAAAATATTAATTAAAAACGGAACAGTTTTGACTGCAGAGTCTGAATATATAGCTGATGTGCTGGTGGACGGAGAAAGAATTGCCGCCATTGGCATGAATCTCTCAGATACCGGAGCTGAACGGGTGATTGATGCTGCGGGAAAGTATGTTATGCCAGGGGGCATAGACCAGCACGTGCACTACTCCTTTGTGTATAAAGGCAGCAAGGTACGTGGCTTTGAAACCACAGATGCCTGCGCCGTTGGTGGTACTACTACTGTAGTAGAGTTTGTTAATCAGGTTAAAGGCAAGGGCCTGTTAGAGTCCCTGGAGGAATATAAAAGGACTGATGCCGAGGGCATCGCTATGGTGGATTATGCCTTTCATCCGGTTATGACTGATGCAAGGCCAGAGGTAGTGGAGGAAATACCAAAGCTGGCTGAGGCTGGCTATCCTACTATGAAGCTGTTTATGGCCTATAAGGGTCAGTTCTTCCATGCAGATGATGAGGCTATCCTGAAGGCCCTTATAAAAGGCAAGGAGGCCGGTATTACTGTAATGGTACATGCCGAAAATGGCGATATGGTAGACTATCTTACTAAAAAGCTTATCAGCGAGGGAAAGACTGGTGCCTATTACCATGCAGCCTCCAGACCACCTATTGTGGAGGGTGAGGCTACCAGCCGGGCAATTTATCTGGCCGAGCTGGCTGAAGCTCCTATCTATATAGTACATGTAACCTGCAAGGACGCTATTAAGGCCATAAAGGAAGCTCAGCAGAGAGGGGTTCCTGTATATGGCGAGACCTGTGCTCATTATCTGCTGTTTGATGAGTCCGTACTTGACCTGCCAGACGAGGAGGGGGCAAAGTTTGTCTGCTCTCCTGCTCTTAGGACCCGTGATCATCAGCAGCCGCTGTGGGACGCACTGAATAATGGCTGGCTGAATGCAATAAGCTCTGATCATTGTGGTTTTGATTGGGAGTATCAGAAGCACCTTGGTATGGGGGAGGGATGCTCTTTTGCAGATATTCCCAACGGGGCACCATCTGTTCAGAACCGTATGAATGCCATCTGGACCTATGGCGTGTGCACTGGAAAGCTTTCCAAGCAGAAATTCGTAGAGGTTATGAGTACAAATCCAGCCAAGAATAACGGATTAACCTCCAAGGGCAGCATCACCGTAGGCTATGATGCTGATATAGTAATTTTTGACCCTGATTATCGTGGCATTATGGGCGTTGATTCCTGTCTTGAGGGTGTGGATTATAGCATATATGAAGGCATGGAACAGAAGGGCCGCCCTGAAACTGTACTCCTAAGAGGAAAGGTCATCGTAGAAAATGGTAAATATACCGGCAGCAAGGGTGATGGCCATTTTGTTCCTGGCAAGTCCTTCGGCAAGGCTTATGAGCATTTATAAAAATTAGCCTTGACAAGACTATTGGAATCGTAATAAAATTTATTAATGTAAAAGCAAAGGCGCTTTGGCAAAATGCCAAAGTGCCTTCTTTATTTTGGTGGAAAAGAAGAGGTTTATATGGATAAGCTACATGAGGAATGCGGAGTCTTTGGTATTGTGAGCAACGACGACATTGACGTTGCTTCTGACATTGGCTATGGCCTGATAGCTCTTCAGCATAGAGGCCAGGAATCAGCAGGCATTGTTGTATGTGATACAAAGGGCCCACTGGGTAATATCTGTATCCATAGGGGTATGGGCCTGGTCAGTGAGGTATTTGATAAGCATGCTATGTCTACCCTCAGGGGAAATATAGGAATTGGCCATGTCAGATATTCTACTACGGGGGAGAGCAGGGTAGAGAATGCTCAGCCTGTATTCTTAAATTATTTAAAAGGAACCTTGGCTCTTGCGCACAACGGTAATATTATTAATGCTGACAACATCAGGCAGGAGCTCATTTCCTGTGGTGCAAAATTTTCTGGCACCACCGATTCTGAGGTTATTGCTTATAAGATTGCAGTAGAGCGCCTTAATTCAAATTCCATAGAGGAGGCTGTTATTAAGGTGGCAAAAAGCCTCAAAGGCGGGTATGCTCTGCTGATACTGAGTCCTCAGAAGCTTGTTGGCGTTAGGGATCCTTTGGGCCTGAAGCCACTCTGTCTTGGAAAAAGAGGGGATGATTATATTCTTGCCTCGGAAAGTGCAGCTATAATATCTGTTGGCGGTGAAATCCTCCGGGATATTGAGCCTGGTGAAATTGTAACTATTTCTGAAGGCAAGATAGAGTCTGACTATTCCCTGAGGCAGGAAAAAAGAGCCCATTGTATATTTGAGTATATTTATTTTGCCAGACAGGATTCAGTCATGGATGGCATCAGTGTCCACACAGCTCGTCTTAAGGGCGGAGCAGCTATTGCTCGCCGTTTTCCAGTTGAGGCAGATATCGTTACTGGTGTTCCTGAATCTGGAATTCCTGCAGCAGTCGGATATGCAGAGGAATCTGGTATTCCTTTTAAGCTGGCTTTTTATAAGAATAGCTATGTAGGAAGAACCTTTATCAAGCCTACCCAGAAGGAACGTAAATCTGCTGTAGCTATGAAGCTCAGCCTTATTGAGAATGTAGTTAAGGACAAGCGGGTTGTATTGATTGATGATTCCATTGTTCGCGGGACAACTATATCCAATCTTATCAATATGATGAGGAAGGCTGGGGCTAGAGAGGTTCATGTCCGTATCAGCTCACCTCCCTTCCTGTATCCATGCTATTATGGCACAGATGTGCCTGATAATAGCGAGCTTATTGCTAATAAGCTTACTAAGGATGAAATATGCAAGTTTATTGGAGCAGATTCATTAGAATACATGGAAGTTGATGATCTGCATAAAATGACAGGTGACCTGCCATTATGCAAGGCTTGCTTCGACAATAGCTATCCGGTAATTTGATTAAGGGAAGAGGAGAATTTTGATGGTTAAATATGTATTCGTAACAGGTGGTGTAGTATCAGGTCTTGGCAAGGGTATTACCGCGGCGTCATTAGGAAGACTTCTGAAGGCTAGAGGATATCATGTAACAATGCAAAAGTTTGATCCATACATTAACATGGACCCAGGTACAATGAATCCTATTCAGCATGGTGAGGTATTTGTTACTGACGATGGAACCGAAACTGACCTGGATTTGGGTCATTATGAAAGATTCATTAACGAGAATCTTGATTTCAATTCAAATGTTACAACCGGCAAGATATACTGGTCTGTCCTTAACAAGGAAAGACGCGGAGATTACGGCGGCGGTACTGTACAGGTTATTCCTCATATTACCAATGAGATAAAGGATAGATTCTATAAGGCTAAATCTGAGGATGAGGAAACTATTTCTATTATTGAAATAGGCGGAACTGTGGGGGATATTGAGAGCCAGCCATTCCTGGAGGCTATAAGACAGTTCCAGGCCGACGTGGGCAGAGAAAATGCCATTATCGTTCAGGTTACCCTTATTCCGTATCTTAAGGCATCTGGCGAAATGAAGACCAAGCCAGCTCAGATGAGTGTAAAGAGCCTTCAGAGCATGGGAATATGGCCAGATATTCTGGTGTGCCGCTCAGATTATCCTATTGATGACCATATGAGGGATAAGATGGCTCTCTTCTGCAATGTTAAGAAAGAGCATATCCTGCAGAACCTTGATGCACAGTCTCTTTACGAGGTTCCTCTTATGATGGAAAAGGAGCGCCTTGCCCAGGCAGTATGCGATTGCCTGAAGCTTGATTGCCCAGAGCCTGATTTAGCAGCTTGGACCAAGCTGGTAGATAATTTCCACAATCCTGTTGATAATGTAACAATTGGCCTTGTCGGCAAGTATGTGGAGCTCCATGATGCGTATCTTTCTGTTGTAGAGGCTCTGCAGCATGGCGGTATTGCTCATGCTGCTAAGGTAAATATTAAGTGGGTTGACTCCGAGACTATTTCTGAAACTACCGTTGACCAGCAGCTGTCAGATGTTGATGGCATTCTGGTACCGGGCGGCTTCGGTACTCGTGGAATAGAAGGAAAGCTTCTGGCAGCAAAGTATGCCAGAGAGCATAAGAAGCCATATCTTGGTATCTGCCTTGGTATGCAGATTGCAATTATTGAGTTTGCTAAAAATGTCTGCGGTCTTGCTGATGCCACCAGTATAGAGTTTGACCCTGAGACCAGTAATCCTGTTATAAATCTGCTGCCTGGACAGGAGGATATTGAGAATATTGGCGGAACCCTGAGATTAGGTTCCTATCCTTGTCATCTGGCTGAGGGCTCTCTGGCAAGAGAGCTGTATGGCATGGAGAATATAGCTGAAAGACATAGACACAGATATGAAGTGAATAATGATTACAGGGAACTGCTGGAGGCAAACGGCATGAGTCTGTCTGGAATTTCACCTGATGGAAGAATTGTAGAAATGATAGAGCTTAAGGATCATCCTTATTTTATTGCTACCCAGGCTCATCCAGAGTTTAAGTCAAGACCGGACATGGCTCATCCGCTGTTTAAGGGCCTCATAGGGGCAGCGTTGAAAAACAAGTAATAGGAGCGGGCTATGAATAGATTCTTTTTATGATTGATGCTTAAGTGATTTGGGTCATATAGTTTTTCCGCTGTGGATATTTAATAGCATAATGGTATAATCGCCGTAGATAGGAAATGAACCTATCTGCGGCGATTTTTTGTACCTTTTGAGAGTGATAATAAGGCTTAATAATTTGCTTTGCAGGACAATGAAAGGTATAATATAGGGTAGACTGTTTTCTGTTATATGGAGGATTATTATGAAGAAAATTAAGGGTATGCAGACCTTGGACTGGCTTATGCTGGTGATGGTGGCATTTGTTGCTTATGATACCAATTATGATGATATGCAGACTATAGACTATGTATGCCTGGTATGCGTAAGCATATGGCTGATTATGCTGGTTATACGTCTTTATCTCGAGAATTTCCGTAATGACTGATGGTGGTGCTTTTATGAAACATAGACTCTTTCTGTTTGCTGTTTCTTTGCTGATGACCTGCGCCTTTATAGCAGGCTGTTCATCATCGACAGCCAATAGTGGCGGTACACATTCTGATGCCGCCTTATCCAAGACAGTTACCATCAGAATGCTGGATGCTGGTCAGGGGGATGCAATCCTGATAGATACCGGAGCTGAGGTAGTGCTTATTGATACCAGTGATGTAGATGAAAGAAAGCTGTTTATGGGAGCACTGGAAAAGGCTGGCATAGATAAGGTGGACAAGCTGATACTGACCCATGCTCATGCCGATCATATCGGAGGTGCCGAGCCTCTGATGAAGAAGTATCAGGTGGGTGCCATCTATGATAATGGCATTGCATCCACCTCCAAGCTTTTCACTGGTTATAGAAAAATGGCTAAGGAGAAGGGGATTCCTGTGACTGCTCTGAAAGCAGGAGATAGGCTGGACCTAGGCAATGGAGTAAGCTTTAGGGTGCTTGGGCCTTCTGCGGATAGGGTAAGAGCTGAAAATCAGCGTGTAAAGAAGAATTCTAAGGACGACGCGCCAAGTCCTAACAACGATTCAATAGTAGGCATGCTCCAGTGTGGGGATTTCCGTATGCTGTTTACTGGTGATGCTGAGGCTGTGATGGAAAAGGAATATGTTGCTGAATATGGTGATGAGCTGTCGGCAGATGTGCTGAAATCACCTCATCATGGCAGCAAGACCTCATCCTGCTCAGAATTCCTGAAGACAGTTTCGCCTGCCTATGTAGTTATTTCCTTAGGAGAAGGGAATGACTATGGCCATCCTCATAAGGAGCCATTGAAGCGCTATGCTAAGCTGGGGGCTGAGGTGCTGGAGACAGATATTAATGGCACCATTACTATTACTACTGATGGCAGAGATTATCAGATTGAGGGGGAAAGGTAATGGCAGTTATAGAGGCATATATAGACAGGATTGAGGATGGCAGGGCTATCCTGTATCTTGGGGATAACATGGAAAAAATGGTGCTCCCAGAGCATTTTCTCGCAGGTGAGGTAAGTGAGGGAGATTATGTAAATATATCTATATCCCTAGATGCTGAAAAGACTGAGAGTGCCCGTCAGGAAGCATTGGAACTGCTATGATTTATGATTTTGAAGGTGTATATTTTGAAATACTTGCGTTTTCTTTTGATTGTTACTATGGCAGTGC
>CAMCDL010000010.1 GCA_945873565.1 uncultured Selenomonadaceae bacterium
TACAGGTAAATCCACGAATCTACAATTGTGAGGTCACTTCATATTGTCTCATACAATAAAGTATTTATGCATAGCGGCAGCTGTTTTTCCCAGCTTGCTTCGCTGTGGTTGCCATTTGGTACTATTCTTGCAGTAAGCATTACATTCTTTTTTAATAGCTCATTGGTAATATCTGCAAAGTTTTTCCTGGAATCAGGGCTGAATTTAAATTCATTCTGACCGTAATCCATGTATAATACTGTGTCAGAACTCATTTTTGAGCGTCTTATTTCTTTGATTAGAGAATCCATATCTACAAAGAAGGATGGTGAAAGAGCCATTCCTCTTGAGAATACATCATTATGGGCGGCCAGAGCATAGAGAGTCATCAGTCCTCCCATGGAACTGCCAGCAATGAAGGTATGCTTCCTATCAGGCAGGGTCTTGAGATTTTCGTCTATAAATGGCTTGAACTCATTTATGAACCACTGCATGGTTTCTTCGCCACGCCCTTTAAATGGGCCACCAAACTGCTCATCATTAAAGTCATAAGGAGAATACTCAGAAAGCCGGCCATTATTCGGACTGGAATTACACTCTATAGCAGCAACTATGACAGGTGCTTTTATCTTATTAAGATATTCACCAAGTCCCCAGCTTTTGCCATAGGTAGCATGGCTGTCATAAAAAACATTGTGCCCGTCAAACATATATAAGACAGGAAAACGGCGAAAGCGTGATGTATAATAGCTGGCTGGCAGATATACATATGCTCGCCTTGGTTCTGGTCCAGTAAAGCAGGGATACTCTAAAGTCCAATACTTTATAGTTCCTGTTCTGCTTCTGCGATACTTCATATAATCACTTCCTCCGCTATATTTATTCTATATTTATAATTTAAATCCTGCTCCTGCAGTCCTGTCAGCTTTATTTTGCTTAAGCAGCAGTATTGTCTGAAGGAAACAATATATGTTAAACTGATGTTAATTAGGATTTTGGGAGGATTTTAATATGAATAAGCATCAGGAAATGGCACAGATTTTAAGGGATGATACAAGCATTCATTATAACTGTAATCAGGCAATTATTATACCATATGCAGAGGAGCTGGGGCTTTCTAAGGAGCAGGCCTTTAATCTCGGTTTTAATTTTGGCGGAGGTATGAAATGCGGCTCCGTGTGCGGTGCTATTACTGCTGGCCTTATGGTTCTTGGCATGAAGGGAATAAATGATGTCAGTGTATTGAATGAATATTACAATGCCATAAAGAAAAATCATGATGGTTTCATGGAGTGCCGTGATTTGCTAAAGAGCAGTGCTGCCAAGGGAATTGTTAAAAAGACTCACTGCGACAGTATGATAGCAGAATGTATAGGTCTCGTAGATGAGCTTATAGAAAAAAATTCAAAATAAATCACCAGAAGGACTTGACTTTTTACATAATTTCAGTAGATAATGAAAATAAGTGAAATTATGTTTAGCTTCTTAGAGGTGTTTTATGAATAGAGAAAAGGATAAGCAGGCAATAAATGCTGCCAAGCTGTATTACAGGTCAGATTACAGCCAGCAGCGTATTGCTGAAGAGCTGGGAATTTCCAGGCCATCTGTATCCAGGCTTCTCCAATATGCTAAAGAAAAGGGCTATGTCAAGATTCAGATTTTTGATCCTATTGAAGACATGAGCCATATGGAGCAGGAGCTTAAAGAAAGGTTTAGCCTTTACGAGGTAAAAATTGCTTCGGCTACTATTAATGATGAACAGGATATCAAGAAATATATCGGCCGTAAGGCGGCAGAATATCTTGATTCAATTGTATCAGATGGAGATATTATTGGTGTCGGGTGGGGTACTACCTTGTATCATATGTCCAGCTTTCTTATTCCTAAAAAACTGAGATCTGCCCAGATTGTTCAGATGGAGGGAGGGGTTACTCACTCCCGCTGGCGTAATTATGCTAAGGATATCCTTGAAAGCTTTGCTGCAAATTATTCAGCCTCTGGTCAGTATCTGCCTCTGCCTGTTGTTTTTGATAATAAAGAAATTAAGGAAATGGTAGATAATGACCGGCATATCAGCAGAGTGCTAGAAATGGGCCGGCAAGCAAACATTGCCTTATTCAGTGTTGGCACGGTACGGGATGACGCTTTGTTTTTCCGCTTAGGCTATACCGATGAGCAGGTAAATGCGGATATTCAGCAGAATGCTGCAGGAGATATTTATTCCCGTTTCTTTGATTGTGACGGAAAAATCTGTAATAAGGAGCTTGATGACCGTACCGTTGGATTAAGGCTGGCAGATTTGCAGTCAAAGGAGCATAGCATTCTGCTTTCTGGCGGTGAGGCTAAGCTGAGGGCAATAAGAGCAGCATTAAAGGGCGGTTATGCTAATGTGCTCATTACAGACCAGTTTACAGCACGTTCCTTGTTGTCTGAGGAAGAATAGGAAAGTCCTTTCCAAAAGTATGGAGGATAGTATGGCATTATCAGCAGAGGTCAGGGAAAAGCTGCAGCGGCGTATTGATGAGCTAAAAAAAAGAATGCAGTATGACGCAAATGACCTTGATTATGAAACTCATCTTAATATGGTAAGAGAGCTGCAAAAAATTGTAAATGCAAAATAGGCTTGTATATAATTGGAGATTTTATGATAAAGGATACGACTAAAGAAAAGATTAATGACCTTATCGTCAGGTATCCATGTCTTGTGGATTGCCGCAGCGATCTTGAGGTTGCCGTAAATGTAATATGCGATTGCTATAGGTCAGGTGGCAAGATACTTGTGTGCGGAAATGGAGGCAGCGCTTCTGATTCTGAGCATATAGTAGGCGAGCTTATGAAGGGCTTTTTAAAAAAGCGTCCCATTAAGGAAAATTTTTATAATAGGCTTAAGGAGACATGTCCAGAATACGCAGATTATCTGAGGGATAATCTCCAGGGAGCACTTCCAGCCATATCCCTCATGAATGCTGTATCTTTGAATAGTGCCTTTGCCAATGACCAGGCCCCTGATCTGGCGATGGCACAGCAGGTATTGGGGCTTGCTAAGGAGGGGGATGTGCTGCTGGGCATAAGCACATCTGGCAATTCAGAAAATGTTATTTATGCAATTTCGGTTGCTAAGGCTAAAAAGGTTAAAACCATAGGACTTATCGGTGGCAGGGAATGCAGGATGCAGAAGCTTTCAGATGTGAGCATAAGAGTTCCTGAAATTGAAACATATAAAATTCAGGAGCTTCATCTGCCTATATATCATATGCTGTGTATTGCTGCAGAGAATGAATTTTTTGATAATTAATATATAAAGGAGAGAGTATATAATGAGCTTACATATTGAAGCAAAGCCAGGAGAAATTGCTGACCGTATTCTTTTGCCAGGAGATCCTCTCAGAGCGAAATATATTGCTGAAAATTTTTTTGAGAATGCTAAGCAGTATACGGGGATAAGAAACATATTGGGCTTTACTGGTACCTACAAGGGTAAAAGGGTATCTGTTCAGGGTACAGGTATGGGAATTCCATCAATTTCTATTTATGCCCACGAATTGATTCACGATTATAATGTAAAGAAGCTGGTTCGTGTTGGTACCTGTGGTGCTATGCATAAAAGTGTAAAGCTCAGGGATGTTGTTATAGCTCAGGCTACCTCTACTGATTCTTCTATTATCCGTAATATTTTTGGAAATATTAATTATGCACCTATTGCTGATTATGAGCTTCTGACGGCTGCTGTTGAATCAGCTAAGAATAACAGCATACCTGTAAAGGTAGGAAATGTTATTTCAGTTGACCGCTTTTATGATGATGATATAGATAATAGTAAGCTGACCAGATACGGTATTATTGCCGTAGAGATGGAGGCGGCTGCCCTCTATACTCTGGCTGCTGAGGCAGGTGTGCAGGCATTGGCCCTCTTTACAGCCAGTGATCATCTTGTTACTGGCGAGCGCTGCACTACAGAGGAGCGCCAGACCAGCTTTACTGATATGATGAAGGTTGCTCTTGATGCTATTATCAAGGACTAAAAACGAAAAAGCGCACTAAAATAGCCGTTACGCACCCATATGTTGCGTAACGGCTACTTTCTTGGGATTAACAAATGTACCAGCAAAAAAATAATAATTGCAGAAAAAAGGTACTCTGTATAATCCGTTTGTAATTATAGGACAAAACTACTGTATTGTCAATAAAGATGATTACTATTTTAGTTCACTCAGGGCAGACATCATCTGGACTGACGGGTAGGCAGAAAATTGCTGGCTGTCTGTAGTTCCCGTCAGGACAGCGGCAAAGCTGATACCTGCATTTTGAGCAGCACCAGCATCATAAATGCTGTCTCCTATATAAATAGCCTGGGACCTTTGCATATTAAGCTTGTCCAGAGCCATATTTATGCCTTGAGGGTCAGGCTTGCAGGCAGTTATATCCTCTCTGCCTATAATAATATCTATGAGATGGTCATAGCCATCTTGGACAAACTTCTCATTAATCCTGTTTCTGGTTTTGGTAGAAACTATGGCAATTATACCGCCATCATTCTTTATACGCTTCAGTGTATCTATTGTATCAGGGAAAAAATGAGTATTGGGAGTCATTATTGTATCTGCATGCCTGCGATAGGTATTTAGAAAGCTTTCCATTCTGTTACCGGTAAGGCCTGTCAGCAGGGTAATAGCGTCCTCTATAGGCATGCCAATGGTAGCCCTTATTGCATCACGGTCCCTGATGGGAAGCTGAAAATCCTTCATAGTTTCAATAAAACAGCCAATAATGCCATCCTCAGAGTTAACGAGGGTATAATCAAAATCAAATATATAACAGCTGTAGTTCATAAATATTGTCTCCTAATAAAACATTTGCTTTGTATATGTACGGGGGTTATAATAAAAACTGATTTAATTTTATCATATATTGTGGAGTTTAAAAATGGAAAAAGCGCTATTTAACAAATTAAGAAACTATATTTTAGAATTCTATGAAAGCAATCCATTTGTAAAGATGATGGATATGCAGACAGTTTACATCAAGGAGGGCGATGTATGCCTGAAGCTTGAGGTCAAGGACGAGCATACAAATTTCTATCATAATGCTCACGGTGGTGTTCTGATGTCTATGGCAGATACATCTATGGGTGCAGCTTGCCTTTCTTGCAACAAGAAGGTTGTTACCATGGCCTGTAATATGAATTTTATAAAGGCTATCCCTTCTGACAGCATTATGTTTGCTACTGGCAGGGTTATACATAATGGTTCACGTACAATGGTGTGCAATACTATGATTTCTGATGAAACAGGCAAGACGATTGCCACTGCCAGTGCCACCTTTTTTGTAATAGGTCAGCTTCTGGAGGATGATAAATGAAGCTGCTGATTTTACTTATCAGCATAATAATGCTTCAGCTGCCTGGAAGGGTGTCTATGGCAGCTGTACCTGAGATTACAGCAGAGCATGCTGTGCTTATTGAGGCTGTAAGCGGACGGGTTCTCTTTGAAAAAAAAGCTGAGGAAAGAGCGTATCCAGCAAGTCTTACAAAAATGCTTACATGCCTGCTGGCGTTGGAAAAGGGATCTCTTGATGATACTTTGACAATAAGCAATGAGGCAGCAGCTACTGAGGATGCTTTCATGGGCTTTGCTCCTGGAGACCAGATTTCTATGAGAGATGCTCTCATGGGTCTTATGCTGGTATCGGATAATTCAGCTGCTGTAGCCATAGCTGAAAGCGTCGGAGGCTCCAGAGCAGAGTTTGCTGAAATGATGAATGAGAGAGCCAGGGAAATGGGAGCCTTCCAAAGCCATTTTGTTACTCCTAATGGCCTGCCTCATCCAGATCATTACTCTACTGCAAGAGATATAGCAATTATAGCTGCTGGCTGCTGGCAGAATAATACCTATAGGGATATTGTAGGCAGGATGGACCAGCAGGTAAGGTGGATTTATCCATCCAATAAGGCTATTAATCTAAAAAATACAAATAAGCTTCTCTGGAGTTTTGATGGAGCCAATGGTATGAAAACTGGCTGGACACAGCAGGCAGGAGGGTGTCTGGCTGCCTCGGCAAGCCGCAATGGCATTAATCTTATAGCCATTGTACTGGATTCCTCTACAGTGGAAACAAGATTTACCGATGCGCAGCTTCTGCTGGATTATGGATTTTCTATTGTTAAGCGCAGCAAGGGTGTAGATAAGGCCCGTACGGAAAAAAGAATCCTGGTTACAGGAGGAGAGGACTTCAGTGTAACGGCTCATCCGGCTGAAGATATATTTTTCCCAGTCCTGAGTGGCGAATCATCTGCTGATTATACACTTAATTATTCAGTGCCCCTGACAGTAAAGGCACCGGTAAGCAAGGGCCAGAGAGTTGGCAGTATTGCTATTATGTATAAGGGGCAGGAGCTTCGCCGGGTATCTATACTGGCTGATAATACTGTACATGATGGTTTACATCCGGTATCGCTGTTCCTGGGGCTCCTGGATAAAATAGCAGATATGATAAGAATAGCATTAGGCCGTTGACATGATTGGAATGATGGTATGTCCCAGACAGAGGAAAAGTATTATATATGTATCGACCTTAAAAGCTTTTTTGCATCAGTAGAATGCTCTGACAGAGGTCTCGATCCTTTTAAAACCAATCTGGTGGTAGCTGATGAGCGCCGTACAAGCGGGGCTATATGCCTGGCTATTACACCTGCTATGAAAAAGCAGGGAGTTAAAAACCGTTGCCGCCTATTTGAGATACCATCAAATATGAAATATATGATTGTAGCTCCGAGAATGAAGCGGTATATGGAAGTTTCGGCGCAGATATATGGTATATACCTTAAATATATTTCAGCTGATGATATACTTCCTTATTCAATAGATGAATGCTTTATTGATGTGACCAGCTACCTTATGATGTATGGTATGACACCAAGGCAGCTTGCTGAGCGTCTTATGCAGGCAGTATTAGATGAAACTGGTATATATGCTACCGCTGGTATAGGAACTAATATGTTTCTGGCCAAGATTGCTCTGGATATAACAGCTAAAAAGGTACCTGATGGCATAGGCTATCTGGATAAATCAGAATTTAAGCGTCTCATATGGCATCATAGGCCTATTACAGATGTATGGAATATCGGACCAGGTATTGCTCGGCGGCTAGAAAAATATGGTGTCTTCGATCTGGCTGGCATAACCCGAATGGATGAGTCTATACTGTATAAGGAATTTGGCGTAAACGCTGAATTTATTATAGATCATGCTCATGGTATCGAGCCATGTACTATAGCAGATATAAATGAATTCAAGCCGAAGAGCAAATCTATTTCACATGGTCAGGTATTGGGCTGTGCAGTAACTCGTGAAAATGCCTGGCTGCTGATAAAGGAAATGATAGATTCCATGTGTCTGGAGCTGGTTCAAAAAAATCTGATGACTAAAGGAATTGCTCTTACAATATCCTATGAGCATAAATATAATCTAGGTCATACTGGTGGAACGCGCCGTCTTGAGGCATATACCGACAGTTATAGTCAGCTATCTGAGGCCTTTGGGCGGCTGTTTGAAGAAACTGCTGACCATAGAGCCATGATTAAAAAGCTGAACCTGGCTATGACAGATCTTCTTCCGTATAATATGGCAGCTGCTGAGTTTGATATGTTTGCTGATACTGAAAAGCAGGAAAAGGAAAGACGGCTTCAGCAGGCAGTGGCTGGCATAAAGGATAAATTCGGCAAGAATATTCTCCTCAGGGCAATGAGCCTTCAGGAAGAGGCAAAGGCAAGGGAACGTAATACTCTGGTAGGAGGTCACAGGGGATGAATGAAGAAAAAAGACTGGCCCGTGCCAAGCAGTTTGCTCCCTTTGCAGCACTTAGGGGCTATTATGACATGATACGTTCCAAGCAGCGCAGGATACAGCCGAGGCGTGAAATGAGCGAGGATTATGCAGAGGAGCTATCCAGAAAAATGCAGCAGGTCAGGAAGGGTTCTATGGTAAGAATAATTCATTATGATCATGATGGATATATTGTAACCGAAGGCATTGTCAGCAGGCTTGATACAGATTTCCGCAGCATGACTATTGTGAAGACTGTTATCAGTCTGGATGATATCTGGGATGTTGAGGTGCTGGATTGCAGCTGCTTGCCCTAAAGGATAAAATGCAGGAGTAGACGGCTATTAATCCAGGAAAAAGCAGAATCTGATGATGGTCAATCATAAAACTAATGGCCTCGAACATTGTTCGAGGCCATTAGTAATTATAAATTTATTCCTTGCCTAATCTGCTGGCTGCAGCTTTGTCAGCAATTATAGTAACATCATGATGATACTGCAGTATAGAAGCCGGAACCTGAGGGGTAACGTCCTCCTCAAGAGCTTTCTGCATAGCTGCAGTTTTGCTGTTTCCGTGAGCCATGAGCAGAACCTTCTTGGCCTGCATAATTGTTTTTACACCCACAGTTATAGCATAGCGGGGAACATCAAGCTTATTTTCAAAGAATCTGGCATTAGCATTGATAGTGCTTTCTTTAAGTTCTACCAGATGAGAGGAAGAAGGAAAAGTATCAGCTGGTTCATTAAATCCTATGTGTCCGTTCTGGCCGATACCAAGGATGAGGAAATCTATGCCGCCATAACTATCTATCATGTTATCATAGGATCGGCATTCGCCGAATATATCCTGAGTCATGCCATTAGGAATAAAGATATTTTCTTCTGAAATATTTATATGCTTTAAAAAATTATTATGCATATAATAATGGGAACTTTGTGAATGGTCTGGACTGATACCTATATATTCATCAAGGCTGAAGCAGGTAGCCTGTGAAAAATCAATAGCCCCTGCTTTGCAACGGTCTACCAGCTCACGATAAAGGCCTAGCGGAGTTTCACCTGTAGGAGCTCCAAATACAGTACGTGGATTAGATGAAATTTGCTGAGATACTATATCTGCAGCTTTGATATTAAATTCTTCAATAGAGTCAGTTATTATAATTCGCATAGCTGCCCTCCTTATGACATTTATTTTTAATTATTATTCGACTAAATTGGAGAATTATCCTCTAAGCTGATTTTACTTGATAGGACAAATAATAAAAAATCTTGTATAATCATGAATGTACTGGTATGCCTATGGCATCCATTATGGTTTTAGGTGAGTCCTTGGCATTATTGTGCTTCTATAAATATATTATGCCAGCTCACAGATAGGAGAATAAAATGTACGATGATATTCGGGAGCTTTTGGAGTTTATTAATCAGAGTACCTCACCATGGCATACTGCTGAGGCTTCTGCCAGGCTGCTGAAGCAGGCAGGCTTTGAAGAGCTTGTCTGGGGAGATAGCTGGAAAATAGAAGAGGGAAAGGGCTATTATACTAAGGTGTTTGGTTCAACCCTTTTAGCCTTTAGAAAGGGCAAGGCTAGAGATAATAATCAGGGACCTGAGCTTAGGATAGCCGCTGCACATACAGATTTTCCAGGCTTCAGGCTTAAGCCGAGGGCATCCATGCTGGCTGAGGGCTATGGCATATTGAATGTTGAAAGCTATGGCGGACTTATTCTGTCAACCTGGCAGGATAGGCCTCTTTCTATGGCAGGTAAGATAGTATTAAAGGGGGAAGGTCCTTTCAATCCCGATGTAAGGCTTATAGATTTTGGCCGTCCGTTGCTGACTATTCCGTCACTAGCTATTCATATGAATAAAAAGGTAAATGATGGTATAGCATTAAACAAGCAGAAGGATATGCTTCCACTGGCAGCCGTTTTTGGGAAAAACGCTGACGCAGAATATATGAATTCTTTTTTAGCTCATGAGCTGGGCTGTTTTAAGGAAGATATACTTTCCTATGAGCTGAATCTGTATCCTTATGAAGGCGGATGCCAGCTTGGTTTGGCCGGTGAGCTGGTATCGGCTGGCCGTCTGGATAACATTACCTCAGTAATGGCCTGCTTGAAGGGTATGATAAATTCTAAGGCAGCAGGTCTGCAGGTAATAGCTCTGTTTGACAATGAGGAAATTGGCAGCCGTACTAAGCAGGGGGCAGATTCTGGCATTCTGTTGATGCTGCTTAAAAGAATTTATGCTGCCTTAGGTATTGCTGAGGAAATACTTATAAGAGATATTGCTGACGGCTTTATGCTGTCGGTAGATGTGGCTCATGGTGTTCATCCAGATTATCTCAGCAAGTCAGATCCGACTAATAAGCCTGTATTAGGTGGCGGAGCAGTACTGAAGCAGGCTGCTGTCCAGTCCTATGCAGGAGATGCAGAAGCAGTTTCTATAGTAAGCAGTATATGTCAGGAAAATGGAATACCTTATCAGCAGTTTGTTAATCGCTCTGATATGCCAGGTGGGGCAACTCTTGGTTCCATAGCATCATCGCTTGTTCCGATGCGAACCATGGATATCGGGCTGCCGATATTGGCCATGCATTCAGCTCGTGAAACCATGGGATCTGCAGATCAGTCAGCCCTGAACAGGCTAATTGAAGCATTTCTGAGATAAAAAGTTATCAACAATTTGCCTGTTGATAAACATGTTTTTATGTTGATAACTATGGATAAGTGTGTAAATATAGACATTTTCCTGTTGATAACTTGATTTTTGGTTTGGAATTTGCTTTTTTTAAAAAAAACAGTTACAATGTTCAAGTGCTAGATTACAAAATTTCAATTTTGGAGGATTAAATGGCAAAAGAAATAAAAGCTGAAGAATTTGATTATAACGTGTTTAAAACCATAGGAAAGGATTGGCTGCTGCTGACAGCTGCTGCTGGGGATAAGATAAATGCAATGACTGCCTCCTGGGGCGGTATGGGAGTTATGTGGAATAAGAATGTTGCATTCTTGTTTCTCCGTCCGCAGCGTTATACCAAGGAGCTTCTTGATCAGACAGATGGACTGACTATTTCTGTATTTGATGAGCAGTATCGTAAGATGATGAACTATTTTGGTACTGCCTGCGGCCGTGATGAGGATAAGATTACCAAGTCTGGCCTCACTAAGTTTGAGTCTGATGGCCGCATGTTCTACGGCGATGCAAGAATCACCATGTTCTGCAAGAAGCTTTATGCTCAGGAAATGAAGCCAGAATGCTTTATCGATATGGAAAGCAAGGAAAAGTGGTATCCTGAGCAGGATTATCACACTATGTATGTGGTTGAGATTGAGCGTATCCTGATAAACGAGTAATCTGGAAAAGGCACAGTAAAGAGTTGTCACCTGATGGTGGCAGCTCTTGTTTTTTTGTATAATTAAATTACAAAAAAATTTTTGATTATGTCAATCTTTTTTAAGAATAATGATTTACTAGGTCAACAAAATGAATTATAATGTAACTGTAATTATTTTTAGAGTAGATGTGCTTCATATATATAGTGCAGCAGGAGGAGTATAAGTGGATTATATTGATGTAGCTCAAAGCTTTGGTATTGTTAGGCGCCGTATACAGGCTCTAGTAGTAGAGGCTTGTTCAGATGTTAATCTTACCTATTCCGAATTTGCTTTTCTTATGAAATTGTATACAAATGAGGGCTGCAGCCAGGATGGAATGGCTGATAGCCTGTATCTGGATAAGGCTGTTGTAACCAGAGTTATCAAGTCCCTGGAAGAAAAGAATCTTTTGTATAGAGAACAGGATCCAGGAGACAGACGTCTTAAGAGAGTATTCCTGACTGATGAGGGAAAAGCTCTTGAGCCTATGGTACATAATATTATCCGTAAGCTTATTAGCTATATGGCTATTGGAATGGATGACAAGAGAGTACATCTAATAATGGAAGGCTTTTATGATATTTCTCAAAAGCTTGCAAATGCAAGCTATGAGGATGTCTTTGGAATGAAGGAGGCCCGAGCAATTGAATAGGATGGTTTTAAGGGTCGTATTGCTTATGGCAGCTGTATTTTCTCTTTTTGTGCTTGCTGGCTGCGGTAACGATGATACACCCGAGATAAAAGATCAGCTGGTAAAAACTCAGCGGGCTGTCCTGGGCGACGAAGCTGCCGAGGGAACATATTCAGGTGTTGTTCGAGGACGCTATGAAACAAATATGGCCTTTCAGATATCTGGCAGGATTATGAGCAGAAATGTGCAGCTGGGGGATCGTGTAAATGCAGGCGACGTTATCATGGTAATGGATGCCAGAGATGTGGCCCAGCAGTCTAATCAGGGTGATGCTCAAGTAGCAGCAGCAAGAGCTCAGCTGAATCTGGCAGAGGCTAATTTGGGCCGTTATCGGGCTCTTTATGAGCAGGACGCTATTCCTGCCAGTGTATTGGATCAGTATCAGACTGCATATGATGCAGCTCTTGCTTCATATGAAAATGCTTTAGCTGCCGCTGAGCAGGGACATAATGCCCTCGGCTATTCTAATCTTATTGCTGGTGCCAGTGGCGTTATCTCTTCTATCAGCGCAGAGGCAGGACAGGTAGTAGCTGCTGGACAGACTGTAGCCACTCTTACTCAGACCGATGAACTGGAAGTAGAGGTAAGTATTCCAGAAAACCATCTGGAAGATGCTGTAGCAGGGAAGGCTGTAAGTGTATCCTTCTGGGCTATTGGCAAGGATGTAGTAACTGGTGGTGTTATCCGTGAGGTATCACCTGTTGCTGATGCTGTGGCCAGGACATACAAGATAAGGGTATCTGTTCCAAATCCGCCGAATGGCCTGAAGCTTGGCATGACTGCCAGCGTAGTAATACCTCAGTCCTCTGGTGATGATGCTTCCTCTGCAGCAGGTGCAGCTCTGGCTGTTTTGCCGTTGTCTGCAATATATCAGACTGAGGATACTCCTAAGGTATGGGTGGTTGATAAAGACAGCATGACCGTATCTCTTAAGGATGTTACTGTAGTTTCCACAGGTGATAATAAGGTTAGTGTAAAGGGCCTTTCCTCTGATGATATTGTAGTTGTAGCAGGTGTCCATAAGCTTAGAGAGGGTACCAGGGTCCGTTTGTCAGAGGGGGATAATTGATGAAGAATCTGACAGAAATCTCTCTGAAAAATCGCTCCCTGGTATGGTACTTCATAATCATGACAATGATTATGGGGGTATTTTCCTATACCAAGCTGGGACGCATGGAGGACCCAAGCTTTACAATCAATCAGATGATTGTAACTGCTGCCTGGCCTGGTGCTACAGCCCAGCAGATGGAGGAGCAGGTAACGGATAAGCTTGAATCAAAATTTAATGATATTCCAGGCATTGATTACGTTAAAAGCTCTACCAGAGCGGGCAGTACTATTATCTACGTGAATCTCCGCGAGGATATTTCCAATAATGATATACGTGATACCTGGCGCGATGTCAGGAACTTTGGTCAGGATGTGTCAGTAGACCTTCCAGAAGGTGTATACGGACCATTCTATAATGACCGTTTTGATGATGTATTCGGTTCAGTATATGCTGTTACTGGCGATGGCTTCTCTATGGAAGAAATCCGTCAGACTGCCGAAAAGCTCCGTCGTATGATATTATCTGTGAACGGTGTTCAGAAGGTAGAACTGGAGGGTGTTCAGAAGGAAAAGGTTTATGTTGAAATAGAAACCGCGAAGCTATCAGAACTGGGAATTTCCCCAACAGCCTTTGCTAATGCCCTGAAGTCTCAGAATTACATGACCCCTTCCGGCATGATTGAGACTAGTACAGATAATGTATATCTGAGATATAGCGGCCAATTTACAGACGTTGAGGCTATAAAGAATACATCTATTAATGCCAATGGTGTACTGGTACGTTTAGGAGATATTGCTACTGTTGAGAGAAGATACTCAGAGCCTGCCAATGAGGCTATGTACTTCGATGGTCAGCAGGCCGTAGGCGTAGCTGTGTCAATGGAGCCAGGCGGAAATATACTAAAGCTGGGTGAGGATCTTGATTTGCTGCTTCAGGGATTCCAGTCTGAGCTTCCAGCAGGCCTGGAGGTGAATCAGGTATTTAATCAGCCCAAAGTGGTGGATGACTCCATTTCTGAATTTGTGGGAACACTGCGAGAGGCTGTTATAATTGTGCTGGCAGTAAGTCTTTTGAGTCTTGGCTTCCGCACAGGAATGGTGGTTGCTTTCTGTATACCATTGGTTCTGGCTGCAGTTTTCTGCGGTATGTATGCTGGTGGTATAGATCTTCATAAGGTATCCCTGGGCTCCTTGATTATAGCCCTGGGCCTTCTGGTAGATGATGCCATAATAGCAGTTGAAATGATGACCGTTCAGCTGGAGCGAGGCATGAGCCGGTTTGATGCGGCCTGTCATGCCTTTAAGGTTACCGCAAAGCCTATGCTTACCGGTACGCTTATTACCTGTGCTGGTTTTATACCAGTGGCTTTTTCCAAGGGGGTTGCGGCAGAGTTCTGCAGTGCACTGTTCCCGGTTATTGCTATGGCGCTGCTGTTGAGCTGGATTGTGTCAGTTATGGTAGCTCCATTGTTTGGATATTATCTCATAAAGGTAGATCCAGCTAAGCACAATGCTGATAATGATCCATATAGCAGTAAATTTTATGTTAAATTCCGTAAGCTTTTAGTGTGGTGCCTTGATAATAGAAAGCTTGTAATAATTGGTACTGTTGTAGCCTTTATTGCTTCAACCTGCATGCTGAAGTTTGTAAATCAGGAGTTCTTCCCGCCATCCGTAAGGCCAGAGCTTATTGTAGAGATGACTCTGCCAGAGGGATCATCACTTAAGGCATCAGCAGATGTTTCTGCACGCTTTGCCCAGTTCCTGGATAAGTATAATGCAGAAAAGAACGGAATTGAAAATTATACCTATTATGTTGGCAAGGGTGCTCCCCGTTTTGTATTGACCAGCGAGCCGATACTTCCAGCAGATAATTATTCACAGTTCGTAGTTATCGCTAAGGATGTCGATAGCCGGCTGGAAATGACTAAGGCAATTTATCAGGAAATGGAAAATGAGTTTCCAGAGGTACGGGTAACACTTAAGACCATCCAGACGGGGCCGCCTGCTCATTATCCTGTTATGCTGAGGGTTTCCGGCTATGACCATGATAAGGTCAGGGCTATTGCTGAAGAGGTAGCAGACAAGGTAGCAGAGGATACAAATAATTACAATGTAAATCTTGACTGGAACGAGAAGAGCAAGACCATGCATATTGAATTTGATGACGATAAGCTCAGGTCTCTGGGATTGTCCCCTCAGGCGGTTGCTCAGATGCTGTATGGTGAAATATCAGGTGCTTCCGTTGCCCAGTTCTATTCTGGTGACCAGACCATCGATATAATGTTCAGGCTTAAGGATGTGGATAGGTCAGATATATCCAAACTGGAGCAGCTTCCTGTTTCCTTAGGAGCAGCAGGCTATATTCCTCTTGGTCAGATTGCCACTATCAGCTTTTCAGCTGAAAACGGCCTGATATGGCGCCGTGATATGATGCCGACAATTACTGTTCAGGCAGATATCCGTGAGGGTACTGCCAACGATGCCGAGCTGAAGGCTCTTGAGGCCGTAAAGGACATTGAAAAGAATCTTCCTTTTGGCTATAGCATTAAGGCTGGTGGTGCCCTTGAGGATAGCGAACGGGCATCGAATTATCTGACGGTGCCAATTCCAGGCATGATAGTTGTCATTATGACTCTGCTTATGTTCCAGCTGAGAAATGTAAAGCAGATGATACTTACGATTCTCACTGCACCTCTTGGTATCATTGGTGTAGCCTGGGGTATGCTTATTACTGGTCAGGCTATGGGATTTGTAGCCATTCTTGGTGTATTGGCAATGGCGGGTATGATAATAAGAAATTCAGTCATACTGATTGACCAGATACAGCAGCATATTGAAGCTGGAGAAACACCGTGGGATGCTATTGTAGATTCTGCAATTCTGCGTTTCAGGCCGATAATGCTGACTGCAGCTGCAGCTATATTAGGAATGATTCCTCTCATGACCAGCTCCTTCTGGGGACCTATGGCGGTGGCTATCGCTAGCGGGCTTCTGGTGGCAACAGCTCTTACCCTGCTTGTGCTTCCAGCCATGTATGCTGCATGCTACCATGTAAAAAGGGAATAATAAATTGTAATGTGTATGTAAAGGGCTCGCGATGGTGAGCCCTTTTTTTTATTGCTATCGAATTGAATAATTGCTATGATAAAAAGATAGAAATAAAGTTAGGAGCTGATATCTTTGTATCAGATAATTGTAAATGCCGATGATTTCGGCAGGCATAAATTGATTAATGAGGCAGTAAAGAGGGCATTAGAATCAGGTTGCCTGCGTTCTGCTACAGTAATGCCAGGCGGTATTGCCTTTGAGGAGGCTGTGGAAATAGCCAGGACTCATGCTGACCTGGGGCTTGGTATTCACTTTACCCTAGTGAATGGAAATCCGATTTTGCCGCCAGAGGAAATACCTTCTCTGGTAGCTGAAAATGGAAGGTTTTATGATGATTATGGCTTATTTGTAAAAAGGTATGCCCAGGGAAAGGTTAATATGGAGGAGGTAAGGAGTGAGCTGACGGCCCAGCTTTCTAAACTGGAGGCAACTGGTGTCCCCCTGACTCATTTCGACAGCCATCAGCATATTCATAGTTTGCCAGGAATTACTGAGATTACCATTGACCTTGCCTGCACAGCGGGAATCAAGGCTATGCGTGTGCCTGCTACAGGCCTTTTTTTGAATGGTGGCCTGGGACATGACCGTATTGGTAGTGTTATTGGCCGTGCCGGCCTGAGATTTATGGCTACCATAGCAAGGCAGAAGGCTAAGGCCAGAGGACTTTTTACAACAGAGCATTTTGCTGGAAATGTGGCTGGTCGGGCAGTAAATATGGAAGATTTTTCGGCAATCATAAAAAAGCTTCGTCCAGGTACAACGGAGATTATGATGCACCCAGGAACTGATAATGGTATTCTCCAGTCCGATTGCAGATGGGAGCACGATTTTGAGGCAGAGCTGGCATCAGTATGCATTTCGCCAGCTGATGAGCTGTTGAGGAATGTCCGTATAGCTAACTTCCGGGACATATGCAGCACAAGGGCGTGAAATAATGGATAATATTACGTTAATTATTCCTTGCTATAATGAGCAGGAAAATATACCTGAATTTTATAAGCAGATTAAGGGTGTCGAGATACCAGACTGTCAGATTTCATGTTTATTTATAGATGATGGTAGCCAGGATAGCACCAGGGAAATACTGCAGGAGCTGTCCAGCAGAGATAGCCGCATCTCTTATATCAGCTTTTCTCGTAACTTTGGCAAGGAGGCTGCCATGCTGGCTGGTCTCGATTATGCCGAGGGGGACGCGGTTGTCATTATGGATGCGGATCTGCAGCACCCTATTGATAAGCTTCCGCTTATGGTAGAATATTGGCGTCAGGGTTACGATGATGTATGCGGGCGGCGGGTTGACCGGGCCGATGAAAGCTGGGCTAAAAGAAATTTTACTAATCTGTTTTATTATTGCTATCAGAAGGTAAGCCGCTATCCGCTGCAGAGGAATGTAGGAGATTTTCGTCTGCTGGATAAGCGATGCGTGGCTGCAATACGGCTTATGCGTGAAACCCAGCGTTATACAAAGGGAATTTATACCTGGATCGGTTACAAGAAAAAGGAATTTCCTTATGAGGTGCTTCCGCGGTTTGCAGGAAAGTCTACCTGGAGCTTTATGGCGCTTTTGAAGCTGGCCGTAGAGGGTATTATTTCCTTTTCCACAGTACCTCTGAAGATTGCCTCCATACTTGGTCTGGCAGTTTCTGGACTGGCACTGCTTTATATGATGTATATATTTATCACTGTACTAATTTATGGAGATCCCGTGGCGGGTTATCCTACAATCATGGTTACTCTGCTGCTTCTTGGCGGGATACAGCTGCTATCTCTCGGTATAATCGGTGAGTATCTGGGCAAGATATTTGGAGAAAGCAAGGACCGGCCATTATACCTTGTGGATGAGTATAATGGCGAGAAATTTATATATAGTCCAGCTTCAGTCTGCCGTGAGCGGGCGGGCAGATTAGCAGCAAAGGAGCATAGCAATGGATAGTTCAAATAAAAACAAAACAATTATTATACTGCTGGGAATATTCTCACTTATGCTGGTGATGAATATACTGATGCCGCTGCACCGGGATGATTTTGATTATTCTGTTATATGGCATACTCAGGCTCATGTAGGTTCTCTGCAGGATGTAATAGCTTCCTGCTGGAATCATTATTTGCTCCATGGTGGACGCATGGTTACGGTATTTGGCCTAGTATTATTTCTGTTCCTGGGAAAGCTGTGGTTTGATATTGCCAATGCTGTTATATTTACTGGCTTTGTTGTGCTTATATATATGCATGCCAGAAGGTCGCTTAAGCTGTTTGAGTCTCCTGCCATGCTGCTGGCAGCTGGCGTACTGGCTTGGCTTTGCCTACCCCATTTTGGCGAGGTAGCTATCTGGAAAAGCGGTTCCACAGTATATCTGTGGTCGGGCTTCTGTGTGGCATTGTTTCTTCTTCCCTACAACCTTAAGGCTGCAGGAGAAAAGATTTCCAGCAGTGTGGCTATGATACCAGTTATGTTTATATTGGGTATATTGGCAGGCTGGTCTGTGGAAAATCTGGCTGTTACTAATCTGCTGGTGTGCGGTATATGCACTATGGTCTACAGATGCTGTCATCAGATGCCAGTATGGATGCCAGCCGGCACAGCAGGTGCTTTTTTAGGTTTTATAGGTCTTCTGGCGGCTCCAGGCAACTATGTAAGGTATGACCAGCAGGGCGGTGATGCTGGCTTATTTGGTACTCTTATGCATCACATCGGAAATCAGTTCAGCGGAAATGGTGATATGCTGCTGTTTGTCCTGCCTGCTGTTCTGCTGGCTGTTCTCTGCTGGCGTATAATAAAGGCGGATTATTTGAAGGCTAAGGACGTGGAGCTTGAGCCATCAGCCAAGCTCAGTACTGGACGGATAATTCTGCTGGTTTTTATTGCTATCACTACAGTGTCTTATTTCACCACTGGTTTTGTGGCAGGCTTTATTCATGACATCATAGTCCAGTGTATTCTGATACCATCCGGACTGGCTAAGCCGATTACTTTTATTCTTTTTGCTAATGTTATGGATCAGTTTGAGCAGATGGCGATATACTGGTTCTTCATCATATTCATATACCTTACACTGCGTGACAGGATAGGTCTTACCAGTGAGGTTCTAAAATCCATGAAGGGCAAGGTGCCATTTATGAAGCTGGTCTATGAATATGACGGTCTCGGCTATGTGCTGTTTATGGGATTACTGGCACTTTTCAACAATTTTGTTATGATGGCAGCACCTACCTTCCCTGGCAGAGCCACCTTCAGCTCTGCGGCTATGCTTATAATAGCTACAGTATCTATTTTGGGCATGCCAGCGGTACAGGAAAGGCTTAGCCTGCCAGAAAGCGGCAGGCTGCTGAAGTGTGCAGCTCTGTTTCTGTCGGCCTTCACCATCCTTTCCACAGGCTCTATCCTGTACACAATAACTCAGGAAAATGATGTGCGGCTGGCAATAGTGAAGCAGGCAGCCCAAAACGGTGAGGAAATTGCTGTGCTGCCGCCAATTCTTTTGAGAGATAGAGCCTTAAGGCATGTATTCTTTGTAGATTTTTATAATGGCGTCACCAAGGATGGCTTGTGTATTTACTATGGTATCAAGGACATAAAGGTTGAGCCTATGCCGGAATGGGCAAGATGATGTAAGAGAGTGCGGATCAGTCGTTTTTAGCTGATGCCTGATTTTAGTACATCAGAATTAAGCAAGTCAGTTATATGTATATTAAAAGTCTAATGCAATAATAATTGGAGGTACACTATGGAAATGCGCCGTAAGGACCGTGAGATTACGGACCTTAATCAGATTTATGATATCCTTTGCCGTTGTGATACTATTAATCTTGGAATGAATGGCGGTACTGCACCCTATGTAATTCCAATGACCTTTGCTTGTTCTATAGAAGATGGGCAGATAACCGTATATTTTCATTCAGCACTAGGTGGACGTAAATGGGAAATTCTTAATCATGATCCCAATGTGTGTGTTGAAGCCCATCTGTATTATAAGACTGTTGAGGAAAAGGGCGGAATTACAGCAAAATATGAAAGCGTAATTGGTACTGGTATTGCTGAAAAACTTGAGGCTAGGGAGCAGAAGGTAGAGGCATTCAAATATATGCTGGAACACTATAAGCATAGCGGGTTTCCAGCAGAAAGCTGTAAGGGATTGCCTGATTGTGCGGTTTTTAAGGTTGTCCTGACTGAGGTTAGTGGAAAGCATAACCTTTGATAATATAAATGACAGCAGCAAAAAAGACACTGTGGAAAATGATTGCTCATTCTTCACAGTGTCTTTTAATTTATTCAGATATGAATTAGAAGGTTGCTACTACAGCACCTGCATACTTCTCTTCGATAAACTTCTTTACCTTATCGGACTTGAGAGCCTTCATCAGTGCCTGAATCTCAGGACGGTTCTCATCACCGGTGCGAACTGCAACGATGTTTACATAAGGAGAAGATGCATCCTCGATAATCAGGGAATCCTTAACAGGATTCAGCTGAACCTGCATTGCGAAGTTGGAGTTGATAACAGCAGCATCAACGTCATCCAGAGTACGAGGCACCTGAGCTGCCTCCAGCTCCTGAACCTTCAGGTTCTTAGGATTGTCAACAATATCCTGAACGGTAGCCTTGATGCCAACGCCGTCCTTCAGCTTAATGAGACCAGCCTTCTCCAGCAGAGCCAGAGCACGGCCACCATTAGTAGGGTCGTTAGGGATAGCTACGGAAGCACCTTCAGCCAGATCCTTCAGCTCCTTAACCTTCTTTGAATAAATACCCATTGGCTCGATGTGGATACCACCAGCATTTACCAGCTTAACCTCAGGATGCTCCTCAACAAAGTTGTCGAGATAAGGAATATGCTGGAAATAATTTGCGTCTAGCTCCTTGTCATTGGTAGCCAGGTTTGGCTGAACATAATCGCTGAACTCAACAATCTGGAGATCGATGCCTTCCTTAGCAAGATCATCCTTAACCTGCTCAAGAATCTCTGCATGAGGAACAGCAGTTGCGCCTACCTTCAGGACCTTAGTGTCCTGAGCAGCTTTCTGGTCAGTGCCGCCGCAGCCAGTCAGTGCCAGCATAGCAACCATAATAGCTGCTAAAATGGTAAATAATTTCTTCATAATATTTCCCCCTTTAATTTTGTGAATATATTTTCTCCGAAGAGAGTTCACACCTTATTTTTTATTCAATCTCTTGGCAAGGCTATTGCCCGCAAACTGGACAATCTGGACCATGATTATGAGAATAATAACAGTAGCTATCATGATTTCTGGACGGAAACGCTGATAACCGTAGCGGATAGCCAGATCACCCAGGCCACCGCCGCCGATGGCACCTGCCATAGCAGATTCGCCAACCAGTGCAATGACAACAGTAGTCAGCTGGGCAACTATATTTGGCATGGCTTCAGGGAGAAGCACCCGGCTGATAATCTGATAAGGAGTAGCGCCCATAGATTCAGCAGCCTCAACTATACCAGCTGGAACCTCCATAAGAGAGGTTTCAACCTGGCGGCCAATAAATGGAATGGAGGCCAGGACCAGAGGAACCATTGCTGCAGTGGTTCCGATGGAGCTTCCCACAATAAGTCTTGTCAGAGGAATTATTGCAACCATCAGTATAATAAAAGGAATGGAACGTACTGCATTTACTACAGCGCCCAGTATTCTGTTTAAAGCAAGGCATTCAAGAATCTGATTTTTAGCGGTTGTATGCAGAAGTACACCGAGAGGCACGCCAATGGCTGTCGCAATAACCATGGAAACTGCTACCATGTAAACGGTTTCTCCTAGGGCTTTAGTCAGAAGCGGAATCATGTCTGGCGACATAACCAATCACCTCCACCTTAAGATTTTTACCCTTCAGATACTCAATGGCATGGTCGATTTCCATCTGTCGGCCCTCCATGGCTACCATGAGTCTTCCAAAAGGAACATTTTTAATATGATCTATCTGGCCGAATACTATTCCCACATTGAGATCGAAATTCTTAATGAGCCTGGATATAACTGGCTCATCGGTTTCTGCACCAATAAAGGTTAATCTGGTCAGCATAACGCTGTTAGGAATAGGATCCTTCGAGATAGTAGATCTGTCAAAGCCAGCAGGAAGCTCGTTGCTCATCAGCACGCTGATGAACTCCTTGGTAATCGGCTGCTGTGGATTGATGAACACATCCAGTACAGGGCCGTTTTCAGCAATCAGTCCGTTCTGTATAACTGCCACCTTATCGCAGATTTCCTTTATTACCTGCATTTCGTGGGTAATGACAACAACCGTCAGCTTAAGCTTGGCGTTAATGTCCTTAATAAGCTCCAGGATAGACTTGGTGGTCTGAGGATCAAGAGCGGAGGTAGCCTCATCACAGAGGAGTACCTTAGGATCGCTGGCCAGTGCACGGGCAATACCCACACGCTGCTTCTGTCCACCAGAAAGCTGTGATGGATACTGGTCTGCCTTATCGGCAAGTCCAACCAGCTCAAGAAGCTCGGTAACCTTTTTCTGTATTACATCCTTGTTAGTCTTGGCAAGCTCCAGTGGAAATGCAACATTTTCATAAACAGTTGCTGAGGAAAGCAAATTGAAATGCTGGAAAATCATGCCGATATTCTTTCTGGCAGCTCGCAGCTGGCTATCACTCATAGCAGTTATTTCCTGGCCGTCAACCACTACAGTACCCTTGGTTGGTCTTTCCAGAAGGTTGATGCAGCGTACCAGAGTGGATTTTCCGGCGCCGCTAAGTCCGATAATACCGTAGATATCACCCTTCTCTATGTGAAGGCTTATATCCTTGAGGGCTCTAACCGGACCTGATGGGCTATCGTAGATTTTCTCGATATGAGATAGCTGTATCATTCAGGTCACTCCTAAGAATAGTATATGAATTGTCCTTAATTACCCTGCTTTTTAGAGGGGAAATATGGTTGCTCCAGAAGGACAACACAGTAATTAAAACACAACAGCGAATGAGTTTCAAGTCTTTATTGTAAATATGTTAGAACTTGTTCTCAATTTTCTGAAAATATCAAATTATGAAGGTAAGTTATATTGACTATTTTGACTCAATGGTATAAACTAAACTACAAGTGAAATTTTGTGTTGTGCACACTTTACAATGTGTAAATAAAGTGAAAAAAGCAACGCAGATTTTTCTTTTTCGCGCTTTTTTAGCCAATCCTTCTGAAGTCCTTCAGAAGGGGGCTATAAATGAGACCAGAAGTCTCAGTGTATTAATTGAAAATGGGGGATTGTTATGGTAAAGGACAAAGCTACGGTTGTCATTGTCGGCGGCGGAGCTACAGGTGTTGGTATCCTGCGTGACCTCTCTATGCGCGGCATTGATGCGCTGCTGATTGAGAAGCTGGATATGGTTAATGGTGCCAGCTCCCGCTATCATGGTCTGCTGCACAGCGGTGCTCGCTATGCTGTAAGAGACCAGGAGGCTGCTAAGGAGTGTATCGAGGAGAATACTATCCTGCGTCGCATCGGTAAGTCCTGCGTAGAGGCTACCATGGGTATGTTCGTACAGGTTGAGGGTGACGATCCAGATTTCGTTCAGCCTTGGCTCGATGGCTGCGCAGCCAGCGGTATTAAGACCCGCGAGCTGAGCAAGGAAGAGGCATGGGCAACTGTTCCAAACCTGTCTCGTAAGCTTGTTTGTGCATATGAGGTTCCAGATGGAGCTATCGATGGTTTCCGTATGTCCTGGCAGAATCTTCAGTCTGCTGCTCGTTATGGCGGCCGTTACAAGACCTATACCGAAATCATTGGTATTAACATTGAGAGCGGTGCTGTAAAGAGCATTTCCGTTCGTGATAATGTTACCCATGAAGAATATGAGATTGAGTGCCAGATTCTGGTTAATGCTGCTGGTCCTTGGGCTGGCAAGGTTGCTCAGCTGGCAGGCCTCGACTGTAATGTAAGCCCTTCCAAGGGTACCCTGATTGCTTTCAATCAGCGCATTACCAGCCATGTAGTTAACCGTCTGCGTAAGCCATCCAACGGTGATATTTTCGTACCACATGGTTCTATTACCATTCTCGGTACTTCTTCTATTACTATCCCTGATCCAGAGGAT
This sequence comes from uncultured Selenomonadaceae bacterium, assembly GCA_945873565.1. Classification (GTDB taxonomy): domain Bacteria; phylum Bacillota; class Negativicutes; order Selenomonadales; family Selenomonadaceae; genus CAMCDL01. The sequence goes on from CAMCDL010000010.1 coordinate 24,085, forward strand.
ACTTCTACTTCCTGGGATGAGGTTGAAGAGCTCATGAAGACTGGTGAGGGCGTATTTGAGCATCTGCGTGATTATCGTATCCTGCGCGTATTTGCTGGTTCCCGTCCTCTGTATGTACCTAAGGGAGCTGAGGGCGGCCGTAATGCTTCCCGTGGCTTCGTAACTATCGACCATGAGGTTGAGGATGGTCTTAAGGGCATGATGACTATCTGCGGTGGTAAGTTCACTACTTACCGTCTGATGGCAGAGAAGTTCTGCGATGTTCTGGCTCCAAAGCTCAACAATACTGCAAAGTGCCGTACTGCAGAAGAGGATCTCGTTCCAGAGGTTACCGAGGCAGACAAGAAGAAGGCTCGTCAGTACTTCCCATCCTATGGTGTAAGCCTGGCAGCAACCCGTCTCGGCGTAGAGAAGTTTGCTGATGTTGTAAAGACTCTCGAGTCTGATCCTGAGAGCCGCGAAGTAATCTGCGAGTGCGAGAACGTAACTCTGGCAGAGATCAAGGCTATCGCTAATGAGTCCACCAGCCATAGCGTAGCTGATGTTAGAAGAAGAACCCGTCTTGGTATGGGTACTTGCCAGGGTAACTACTGTGCACTCCGTGCAGCAGCTGTTGCTAATAAGTTCTTCAAGAACAAGCTTGATGACTGCAGCAACTCCCTTAGCGATATGAAGAACTTCCTGCAGGCTCGCTGGAAGGGCATCACTCCTGTAATGGCAGGCAAGACTCTCCGTGAGGCTGAGATGACCAGAGGCATGTACGAAGTATTATTTAATGTAAATGGGGGTAGACCAGAATGAGCAAATCTGATGTAGTTGTTATTGGTAACGGTCTTGCTGGTCTGGTATCTGCTTTAGTAAGCGCTGACCAGGGCAAGAAGGTAACTCTCCTGTCCTACGGTGCAGGTACCTTCCCTTTAAATAGCGGTCTCATCGATGTACTGGGTTACGATGATGCAGGCAAGACTGTAAAGAATCCTATTGAGGCTATTGCATCCGTTGCAGATGGCCATCCATATAAGAAGATCGGCGTAGATACCGTTAAGGAAGCGCTGGATTACTTCAAGGATATTGTTAAGTCTGAGGGTATGCCTTATGTTGGTTCTGCTGACCAGCAGCAGTGGGTTGTTACCGGAGTTGGTACCATGAAGCCTACCTGCCTGGTTCCAGAGTCTATGCAGGGCAACAAGTGCTTCAATGCAGGTGAGGTTGTTCTCGTAGGCATTAAGTACCTGAAGGACTATTATGTAGAGATGGTTAAGGAAAACCTGGCAGAGATTCTTGGCAAGGACAAGAAGTACAGTGTTGTTGAGGTTGATACTAAGCTGCAGGGCGGCCGTGATCTGACCACTCGTGACGTTGCAGTCTGGATGGATACCGAAGCTGGCTACAATGATTTTGTAGCACAGCTGAAGGCTCAGGCTGGCAGCGGCAAGGTATTCGTAGTACCTCAGGTACTGGGTACCAAGACCAATGTTGTATACTCCAAGATTGTTAAGGATCTTGGCTGCGATGTAGTTGAGACTACCTGTATGCCACCTTCCATTAATGGTCTGCGTCTCCGCGATGTACTGCTCAGCGCTCTCAAGAAGAGAGGCATTCGTGTTATTGAGAATGCAAAGGCTGAGGATGCTGAGTTCTCCGCAAATAGAGCAGTTTCCATCAAGGCTGGTGGCGAGACCCGTCTCCAGACCTATGAGGCAGATAAGTTCATCCTGGCAACTGGCGGCTTCTATAGCGGCGGTATCACCATGCGTGACTTTGGTGAGGGCAAGGAAGGCGTATTTGGCTGTGATGTCGTTACCGATTGTGAAGAAGCAACCTGGGCTAACAAGCAGCTCTTCTCTGACAAGAAGCAGGGCTTCGCTCTTGCTGGCGTAAAGACCTATGATGATCTCCGTGCTATCAGAGCTGGCGGCATCATTGAGAACCTGTATGTTGTTGGCCGTAACCTGACTGGTTATGACTTCTGCTTTGAGCATTCCGGCAATGGCGTAGCTTTGGCATCTGCGTTCAAGGCTGCCAAGGCTTGATGGAAAGGAGTATTAAATTATGGAGTTAGAAGAAAGAGCAAGAGATACAGGCGATAATTGTATTGCCTGCACTTCCTGTGTAGCAGTTTGCCCTATCACTAAGGCAAATCGCAACTATATCGGACCTAAGCTGGTAGGTCCTGCTCATAATCGTATGCACTTCTCTGATGAGGCTGATTATGAGGAATCCCTGAAGCTGTGCTCCAACTGCAAGAACTGCGACATTACCTGCCCTAACGGCGTATCCGTTGCAACTCTGAACATGTTAGAGCGTGCTAAGTATTACAAGCAGCATCCAGAGGCACACACCCAGGTTGATCAGATGCTGTCTCATGGCTTCGATATGGCTGATATGCTGAATAAGCTTCCACTGGGCAAGACCCTGGCTAACCTCGGTATGGGCATTGGTAAGGCTTTTGGCGTTCTCGATATGATGGGCCTGGCAGGCAAGCGTGATATGCCAGCTTATGCTGACACTTATTTCCGTGATCTGTTCCCTACTATCAAGCAGCCTAAGTCTGACAAGAAGGTTCTTTTCTTCCCAGGATGCTATATCGATACCAATGATCCTGAGGTAGGCGTTGCATTTGTAGAGGTTATGAATGCAAATGGCTATGAGGTTATTATGGATTCCCGCTTCGTATGCTGCGGTTCTCCACTGGTTGTTGGCGGTTATCTGGATGAGGCTAGAAGCCATGCAGATATCAATGTAGCTGTAATCAATGAGTATGCAGGCAAGGGTATTCCTGTAGTAGCATGCTGCACCTCCTGCTCCCTCATGCTGAAGGCTGAGTACACTGAGCTGTTTGCACAGTCTGAGATGCAGCAGGCAGGCAAGAATGTATATGATTCATTCGAGTTCCTGGCTATTCTGGCTGAGAAGGGTCAGCTTAAGCAGGCTAAGTCTAGTGATAAGACTAAGATGATTTATCATGCTCCTTGTCATCTCCGTGCACAGGGCCTGGGCCTGCCAGCTCTTGATATCCTCACTGCTGCTGGAATCGATATCGTTAATGCTGACGCTGGCTGCTGCGGTATGTCCGGCTCCTATGGTTTCCGTAAGGAGAACTACGAGACTTCTATGAAGGTTGGCGAGAATCTGTTCAACACTATTAAGGAGAGCGGCGCAAGCAAGGTAGTTTGCGATTGCGGTACCTGCCGTGAGCAGATTAAGCATGGTGCAACCAAGAATGTATGTCATCCAATGCAGATCTTGGCACAGGCATACAAGGGATAATAAATCACAAAGATAACAAATATGGGAATAAAGCAAGACAAATTAATAAAAATGCTTGCATAACTCAATTATTATTGTTATAATAATAACTGTGAATCAATGATGATTATTTTAACGCTGAGAGCTGGGTCCGCGAGGGCTCAGCTGAGGCGTTAAATATTTCATAATTTATTAATGTCAGACAATTTGCAATCTTTCGAATGGATTGAAAAAGGGCTGACGAGTTATTTAAGAGGGGGATTTTTTCAATGGCAAAGAAGTATGTAATGGCGTTAGACGCAGGCACCACTTCCAACAGAGCAATCATTTTTGATGAGAACTCTAAGATCGTAGGCGTTTCTCAGAAGGAGTTCACTCAGTACTTCCCACAGCCAGGTTGGGTTGAGCATGACGCTGATGAGATCTGGTCCAGCATGAGCACTGTTATGAAGGAAGCTCTGGAGCAGTCCGGTCTTGCAGCTAGCGACATCGCTGCTATCGGTATCACCAACCAGCGTGAGACCGCAGTTGTTTGGAATAAGAACACTGGCCGTCCAGTTTACAACGCAATCGTTTGGCAGTCCCGTCAGACCGCTCCTATCTGCGAGCGTCTGAAGGCTAAGAATCTCGATGCAGAGTTCAAGTCCAAGACTGGTCTTCCTATCGATGCTTATTTCTCCGGCACCAAGATTACTTGGATCCTCGAGAACGTTGAGGGTGCAAAGGCTCAGGCTGAGGCTGGCGAGCTGATCTTCGGTACTATCGATACTTGGCTGATCTGGAAGCTGACCGGCGGCAAGGCTCATGTTACCGATTATTCCAATGCTTCCCGTACCCTGATTTACAATATCAAGGAACTGAAGTGGGATGAGGCTCTGATGGGTTATCTCGATGTTCCTAAGACCATGCTGCCAGAGGTTCGTCCTTCTTCCAGCGTATATGGCTACACTGTTCCTTCCCTGCTTGGCGCTAGCATTCCAGTAGCAGGTGCTGCAGGTGACCAGCAGGCAGCTCTGTTCGGCCAGAACTGCTTCGAGCCTGGTATGGCTAAGAACACCTATGGTACTGGCTGCTTCATGCTGATGAACACCGGCACTGATATCTATGAGTCCAAGAACGGCCTCGTAACTACCATCGCTTGGGGTCTCGACGGCAAGGTTGAGTATGCTCTCGAGGGTTCCATCTTCGTAGCAGGTTCCGCTATTCAGTGGCTGCGCGATGGTGCTCGCATGGTTGATTCCGCTCCTGATTCCGAGTGGGTTGCTAAGAAGGTTCGCGACACCGCTGGTGTATACCTCGTTCCTGCATTCGTAGGTCTGGGCGCTCCATACTGGGATATGAACGCTCGTGGTATGATCATCGGTATTACCCGTGGTACCACCAAGGCTCACATCGTTCGTGCAACTCTGGAGTCCCTGGCATATCAGACTAAGGACGTTCTCTCCGCTATGGAAGCTGATTCCAACATTAAGCTGGCAGCTCTGAAGGTTGACGGCGGCGCTGTTGCTAACAACCTGATGATGCAGTTCCAGGCTGATATCCTCGGCGTTCCAGTAGATCGTCCTCAGGTAATTGAGACCACCGCTCTGGGTGCTGCTTACCTGGCAGGTCTCGCAGTAGGCGTATGGACCAGCAAGGAAGAGCTCAAGTCCGCTTGGAAGCTCGATGTACGCTTCGAGCCTGTTATGGCTGAGGCAGAGGCAGCTAAGCTCTACAAGGGCTGGAGAAAGGCTGTTAAGCACGCTATGCACTGGCTGGATGAGGAGTAATTTTTACTCATCATCTAAAATAACAGTTGACAACATCATAGCTGTATGATAATATAGCAGATGTTGCAAAGTGGTTAGCTCCACATAATCTTGGATTACCCATCTGATGCTGGCTGGTTACATACGGCCAGCCAGCGGATGATGTGTTATCAAATAGCATCCTTCAGGATGCAAGCAATAATACTATATTTATACGAAAGAAGGATTAACAAATGGACAACTTATTAGGCGAGTTCATGGGCACTCTGGTTCTGATGGTTTTCGGCGTTGGCGTTAACGCAAACCTGAACCTGGAGAAGTCCTACGCAAAGGGCGCTGGCTGGATCTGCACAACTGCAGGCTGGGCATTCGCAGTACTTCTCGGTGTTTACACTTCCATAGCTCTGGGTGCACCTCAGGCTGACATCAACCCTTCCGTAACCCTGGCTAAGACTTATCTTGGCGTTTACACTGGCGCAC
>CAMCDL010000011.1 GCA_945873565.1 uncultured Selenomonadaceae bacterium
ATTCCTCTACGTCTCGTGGGCTCGGAGATGTGTATAAGAGACAGTGCCATTACAGGTCTGGTAATGGGAGAATCAGCTAAAGCTTTAGCTCCTATCGGAGATCTGTTTATGACACTAATCAAGATGATAGTAGTACCTATGGTATTCTTTTCACTGGTGGGTGGTGCTGCTTCCTTGGGTAATTCCAGAAGTGCAGGAAAGATTGGTGTCGTAACCTTTGCTTATTATGGTATTACAACTGCAGTTGCTGTTGCGTTGGGTATTATCGCCAGCGAGCTCTTCACTCCAGGTGCTGGTATTAATATGCAGTCTATTTCTGGTGCTGCTATTGATATCGATATGTCTCAGAGCCACTCTATTCCAGGCTTCTGGGAGACCGTAATCGGATTTGTTCCTGTAAATCCTTTTGCTGCTCTGGTTGAGGGTAATATTCTGCAGACCATCGTGTTTGCTCTGTTTGTGGGCTTTGGCCTCTCTGTTCTTGAGGAAGAGAAGAAGGAGTTCATGAAGAAATTCTTCAACTTCTTTACAGAAATCTTCATCAAGATTATGATGGCAATCATGTATGTAGCTCCTGTTGGTGTATTTGCTCTGATGGCTGATGCTACTGGTACCTTCGGCTATGATATGCTGGTTAAGATCCTGTATTTGATTATTCTGTATGTTGCTGTTCTGGCAGTTGTAACCTTCGTAATGATTGGCGGTACTGTTGCTATGTTCTCTAAGAAGGTTGGCTATATCCAGTTCTTCAAGAGCATGTGGAAGTGTCAGGTATTCGCTTTCTCCACCGCATCCTCTATGGCTACCCTGCCTCTCAACATGAAGACCTGCCGTGATGAATTCGGTCTGAATCAGGGTACAGTTTCCTTTGCTCTGCCACTGGGTGCAACCATTAATATGAATGGTAATGCAGCATACTATGCAATGGCTGCCTGCTTCATTGCTCAGATGTATGGTGTTGAGCTGAGCACCTCCCAGTACATTGCAATTATTATTACCTCTACCCTCGGTGCAGTTGGTCAGGCTGGTGTTCCTGGACCTACCCTGCTGGTAGTTGCAGTTCTGGTATCTGCAGGTATTCCTATCGATGCACTGCCGATTCTCTTCGGTGTAGACCGTATCTTTGATATGCTCCGTACTGCTGTAAACATTACTGGTGACGCAGCGTGTGCTACCATCGTTGACCGCTTTAACGATGAGGCTTAATTGATTAAGACTAAAATACTTGACTGTAATTGGCTTTGATAATAAAATAATACAGTCGGTGTTAGGCTAGTATGACATTGGCAAAGAAATTATTTATTTTATTATGGAAAGGGTTAATTCAAAATGCAAAGTACTTTTGAAAAGTGGCAGAGTATCAGCCTTATTCTGCGAATCATTTGCGGCCTCATTTTGGGCACAATTTTTGGCATGGTTATGCCAGACAACGGTATCATTCCAATTTTTGGTAATTTGTTTGTTGGCCTTTTGAAGGGTGTAGCTCCTGTACTGGTATTTGTTCTGGTTATCAGTGCACTGGCTAATGCAAGCGGCAACATCGGTGGCCGTTTCAAGACTGTTATCTTCCTTTATGTGGTAGGTACTCTGTTGGCTGCAGCTACTGCAGTTGCAGCTAGTTTTATGTTCCCTGTAAACATGACCCTCACCGAGGCAGTAAATAATACTCCTCCCGGAGGTATTGGCGAGGTTATCAAGACCATCCTTACCAATATGGTAGCAAACCCTGTATCTGCTATTATGAATGCAAACTATGTAGGTATCCTGTGCTGGGCTATTATTTTCGGCCTTGGCTTTAAGAAGCTGGCTACTGATGGAACCCGTGCTATTGTAGCTGAGATTGCTGGTGTAGTATCTAAGGCTGTATCCTGGATTATTCAGCTGGCTCCATTTGGTATCATGGGTCTGGTGTTCTCTGCTGTTGCTGAGAGCGGTCTGGAAATTTTTGTAGATTATGGTAAGCTGTTGCTGGTTCTGGTTGGCGTAATGTTTGCAATGGCATTCATCGTAAACCCTGTCATTGGCTTTTTATTCCTTAAGCGTAACCCATATCCGCTGGTATTCCGTTGCCTCCGCGAATCTGGTGTTACAGCATTCTTCACCAGAAGTTCTGCTGCTAACATTCCGGTAAACATGGATCTGTGCAAGAAGCTGGGTCTGGATGAGGATTTCTATTCTGTATCCGTTCCTCTTGGTGCTACCATCAATATGGAGGGTGCTGCTATCACCATTACTGTCATGACCATGGCTGTAGCACATACTCTGGGTATCGCAGTAGATGTTCCTACTGCTATTATCCTTTCCGTGCTGGCTACTGTTGGTGCTTGCGGTGCTTCCGGCGTTGCTGGCGGTTCCCTGCTTCTGATTCCTATGGCCTGCTCCTTGTTTGGTATCAGCAATGATATTGCAATGCAGGCTGTTGGTGTAGGCTTTATCATCGGTGTTGTTCAGGATTCCTGCGAGACTGCTCTGAACTCCTCCAGTGATGCTCTTTTCGCTTCCATTGCTGAATTCAGTGAGCGTCTCAAGCGTGGCGAGAAGATAGATTTCTGATATTTCAGGCTGATAAAAGCGCATCTCTTCGGAGATGTGCTTTTTTTCGGGTTCGAAAAATCCTTTTTCTTTTTCTTGCTTTATCTCATTAAAAGGAATAAAATTGGTAAGGAACGATTCTAGAATTTTCCCTAGGAGGGTAATATGCCAGTAATAGATTTTCTTGAAAGAAATGCTAGAAAATATCCGGATGAGGTTGCTCTGGTAGAGCTTAATCCGGAGGAGAATGACCGCCGCCGTATCAGCTGGAAGGAGTTTGATTTGGTTGAGGTCACTCCATTCAAGGAGTATCGCCGTGAAATTACCTGGAGCGTGTTTGATGAAAAAGCAAACCGTTTTGCTAATCTGCTGATTTCCCGCGGCATCAAGAAGGGCGACAAGGTTGCAATCCTTATGTTCAATTGCCTGGAATGGCTGCCAATTTATTTTGGCGTACTGAAGACTGGTGCTATTGCTGTACCGTTCAATTTCCGTTATGATGCTGATGAGATTGTATATTGCGCTGAACTGGCTGAGGTAGATATGATTGTCTTCGGCCCTAATTTTATCGGCCGAATTGAGGCTAATGCTGAACGCCTGAGCCACGGGCGTCTGCTGTTATATGTAGGTGACAATTGCCCAAGCTTTGCTGAAAGCTATATGGAACTGGTAGCAGATTGTTCAAGTGCACCGCCTAATATAGATATCAGCGATGATGATGATGGAGCAATTTATTTTTCATCTGGTACTACTGGCTTCCCAAAGGCGATTCTGCATAAGCATCGCAGCCTGACTCAGGCTGCTGAGATGGAGATGGTACATCATGCTACTAGCAGAAATGATTGCTTCCTCTGCATACCGCCGCTTTATCATACAGGTGCTAAATTCCATTGGATGGGCAGCCTGGTGGCGGGCAGCAAGGCTGTACTGCTTAAGGGAACTCGCCCGGAAGTGATCCTGTCTGCAGTTTCAAAAGAAAAGTGTACTATTGTCTGGCTGCTGGTTCCTTGGGTACAGGATATACTGGATGCTATTGAGCGTGGAGATGTAAAGCTGGAGGATTACGAGCTGGAACAGTGGCGCCTGATGCACATAGGTGCCCAGCCTGTACCGCCATCTCTTATCAAACGCTGGAAAAAGTATTTCCCTAATCATGATTATGATACAAATTATGGTTTGTCTGAATCAACTGGGCCTGGTTGCGTACATCTTGGCATGGAAAACATACATAAGGTCGGTGCTATCGGTGTTCCTGGCTATCGCTGGGAGTGCAAGATTGTGGATGAGGCTGGCAACCCTGTAGAAAATGGTGATGTAGGAGAGCTGTGCGTCAAGGGACCAGGAATGATGACCTGCTACTATAATAACCCGGATGCTACTGCTGAAACTATACGTGACGGCTGGCTTTATACTGGTGATATGGCTATGCAGGATGAGGACGGCTTCTATTATCTTGTAGACCGTAAAAAGGATGTTATTGTCAGCGGTGGTGAGAATATATATCCTGTTCAGATTGAGGATTTCCTGCGCAAGTATGATAAAATCAAAGATTGTGCTGTAATCGGACTGCCAGATAAACGACTTGGCGAGATTTCTGCAGCGATTATTGAAGTTAAGGATGGTATGGAATGCTCTGAGGAGGAGATTAACACCTTCTGTCAGGGGCTTCCTCGGTATAAGCGTCCAAAACGTATTTTATTCGAGGATATTCCTCGCAATGCTACTGGCAAGATTGAAAAGCCTAAGCTCAGGAAGCTTCATGGTGCAGACAATCTGGTGGCACAGGAAACTGAAACCTGATATTTAGAATATTGTTCATGGAGGGTCTGCTTAGATGCAGGCTCTCTTTTTTTTATAAAAAATTAAATTGACTTATTGACTTTTTGCTTTATAAGCGGTATATTCTATATAGAGGTTAGCACTCACATGACTTGAGTGCTAACAACAGGAGGTTTTCGGATGATTGATGAAAGAAAGCAGCGCATACTGCAGGCAATTATCAATGATTATATTTCGTCGGCTGAGCCGGTAGGTTCCCGTACCATTGCCCGCAAGTATGATCTGGGAGTCAGCCCCGCTACCATCAGAAACGAGATGGCAGACCTGGAGATGCTTGGCTACCTGGAGCATCTGCATACATCATCAGGCCGTATACCTTCCTCTAAAGGCTATCGGCTGTATGTCGACTCGCTTATGCCTGTTCAGCCTATGACTGACAGGGAAAAGGCATTGATTGATAAATGGTATAAGGCAAAGGTAAGGCGCCTTGACCAGGTCTTTCAAGAGACGGCAAAGCTGATATCGAAGCTTACCAGGAATGTATCCTTGGTGCTTGCACCTCAGATTTCACAGGCAGCCTTCAGGTGTATGCAGTTCCTGCCATTGGATGAGCACCGCGTTATCGCGGTGGTCATGACAGACGCAGGATTTGTGGAAAACCGCATCATGGAGATGGCAGAGGGTTCGACCTTTGAGGATTTCCAGCGTATGGCTGGTGTAATCAATGGCAATCTGGCAGGACATACCCTTGGTAATATACGGACAAAGAGCCTGAAGGAAATAAAGAGCAGCATCGGTGACGAGGGGCTGTATCAGAAGGCTATGGAAATAGTCAGCAAGGCTCTTGATTCGGAAAAGAAGGAACGCTTATATCTTGGAGGCACCAGCCAGCTTATGGAGCAGCCTGAATTCCACGATGTGGATAAGGTGAAGGAGCTTCTGCTGATGCTGGAGGAGGATCAGCTGATGAAGGATATTCTCCATGCTCATCTTGGTGATGGACTCAGTGTGTCCATCGGCCAGGAGAATAAGTATAGCGGGATTCAGGACTGCAGTATTATTACTGCTACCTATCATCTTGACGGAGAACTTCTTGGTTCTCTGGCAGTGCTTGGACCAACCCGGATGGAATATGGCAAGACCATGTCTCTGCTAAATTATATGAATGAGAATCTTACTGAGGTCATTAAGCATTTCAAATGGTAGCCTGATGTAAATATTGAAAAGAGGTGGATATAGTGCCTTTTGAGAAAGATAAAATGAAAAAAAAGGATGAAGAAATTTTGGAAGAGATGCAGAAACAGATAGACGAAGCTGCTGCTGAAGAGGCAGAGACTGCGGAGGAGGCTGTTGAAGAGGCTGTTGAAGAGGCGGCTGCGGAGGAGGCTCATGAGCCTACTGAAGCAGAGCTGGCACTGGCAGCTAAGGTGACTGAAACTGAGGAAAGACTCAAGCGCCTGCAGGCAGATTTTGAGAACTTCCGCCGTCGTACCCGTCAGGAGAAGGATGAGCTGGCTAACATGGTTACTCAGGATATTATCAAGGACCTGCTTCCGATGATTGATAACTTTGAGCGTGCTATCGCAGCTGAGGCTACAGATACAGCAAGCTTCCAGCAGGGTATTGAGATGATTTACAAGCAGCTTATGGAAATTCTGGCAGGCAAGGGTATGGAGGTAATCAATACCGCAGATGCCAAGTTTGATCCTAATTTTCATCAGGCAGTAATGAGAGTTCAGAACCCTGAGCTTGAGGATGATACCATTGCGATGGAGCTCCAGAAGGGCTACATGGTAAAGGGTAAGGTGGTAAGGCCATCTATGGTTCAGGTTGTTTCAAACTGATAAATAACAATAAGATTTTGTTTCTTTGATAAGGAGGAAATATACTATGTCTAAGATTATCGGTATCGATTTAGGTACTACTAATTCCGTTGTTTCTGTAATGGAAGGCGGCGAGCCTACTGTCATCACTAATCCAGAGGGCAGCCGTATTACTCCATCTGTTGTAGGCTTCTCCAAGACTGGTGAGCGTCTGGTGGGCCAGCTGGCAAAGCGTCAGGCTGTATCCAATCCAGATCGTACCATCGCTTCCATCAAGCGTCACATGGGCGAGAAGAACTATTCCGTAACTATTGATGACAAGAGCTACACACCACCTGAGATTTCCGCTATGATTCTCCAGAAGCTGAAGGCTGATGCTGAGGCATATCTGGGTGAGACCGTAAGCCAGGCAGTTATTACTGTTCCTGCATACTTCAACGACAGCCAGCGTCAGGCAACCAAGGATGCTGGTCAGATTGCTGGCCTGGAGGTTCTGCGTATTATCAATGAGCCTACTGCAGCAGCACTGGCTTATGGTATTGATAAGGATGAGTCCCATACTGTTCTGGTATTTGACCTGGGCGGCGGTACCTTCGATGTATCTATTCTTGATATTGATGACGGTATGTTTGAAGTTAAGGCTACCAATGGTGATACTCATCTGGGCGGCGATGACTTCGACCAGGCTGTAATGAAGTGGATTGTTGATGAGTTCAAGAAGGAAAATGGCATTGACCTGTCCGCAGACAAGATGAGCGCACAGCGTGTAATCGAGGCAGCAGAGAAGGCAAAGATTGAGCTTTCAAGCATGCTGTCCACCAATATCAACCTGCCATTCATTACTGCTGATGCATCCGGTCCTAAGCATCTGGATCTGACCCTCACCCGTGCAAAGTTTGAGGAGCTGACCGCAGATCTGGTTGAGCGTACCATGATTCCTACCAGAAAGGCAATGGCAGACGCTGGCCTTTCTAGCAGCGATATCGACAAGGTCCTGCTGGTTGGCGGTTCTTCCCGTATTCCAGCAGTTCAGGAGGCTATCAAGAAGTATTTGAACAAGGAGCCTCATCGCGGCATTAACCCAGATGAGTGCGTATCTGTAGGCGCAGCTATTCAGGGTGGCGTTCTTTCCGGCGATTATGATGAGAAGGGCGTTGTACTGGTAGATGTTACTCCACTGTCCTTGGGCATTGAGACCCTGGGCGGTGTTTGCACTAAGATTATTGAGCGCAATACTGCAATTCCTACTTCCAAGAGCCAGGTATTCTCCACTGCAGCTGATAATCAGCCAGCAGTTGATATTCATGTTCTTCAGGGTGAGCGCGAGATGGCTGCTGGCAATAAGACCCTTGGCCGCTTCAGCCTCACTGATATCCCACCAGCACCACGCGGCATTCCTAAGATTGAGGTTACCTTCGATATTGACTCTAATGGTATTGTTCACGTTTCGGCTAAGGATCTTGGCACTGGCAAGCAGCAGAATATCACCATCCAGTCCGATTCCGGCATGAGCAAGGAAGACATTGACCGCATGGTTAAGGAGGCAGAGGCTCACGCTGCTGAGGATAAGGCTCAGAAGGAAGCTATTGAGATTAAGAACAATGCTGATTCAATGGTATATCAGGCAGAGAAAACCGTTAAGGATCTTGGGGATAAGGCAGACCCTGCTCAGGTAGAGAAGGTTAGTGCAGCTATCAAGAAGGTTAAGGATGCTCTGAACGGCGGCAATAATGAGGAAATCAAGAAGGCTACTGAGGAGCTCCAGCAGCCTCTGTATGAAATCAGTGCTGCAGCTTATCAGCAGGCTCAGGCAGCTGGCGCACAGGCTGGTCCAGAGGCTGGCCCTCAGGAGGCACAGGGTGCAAAGGCTGATGATGATGTAGTTGATGCTGAGTATACTGAGGTTAAGGACAACAAGTAATCAGAGTTTTTTGTAAATATCGGGCTGCTGCCTACTGGTGGCAGCCCGATATTTGAAGTAATAGGGTGACTGAAATGAGCGAAAAGCGTGACTATTATGAAGTCCTGGGAGTCCAGAAGGGCGCATCAGAGGCAGAAATAAAGAAGGCTTACCGCAAGATGGTAATGAAGTACCATCCAGACCGTAACCGTGACAACCTCAAAGAGGCCGAGGAAAAGATGAAGGAAATCAATGAGGCCTACGGAGTGCTGTCCGATGAGCAGAAGAAGGCACAGTATGACCAGTTTGGTCATGCTGCCTTTGAAGCAGGCGGCGGTGCAGGGGCTGGCGGCTTTGGCGGCTTCGGCGGCTTTGGCGGCGGTGGTGAAGGCTTCGGTGATATATTTGATATGTTTTTTGGCGGTGGCGGCAGAAGCAGAAGGAATGGTCCGGAACGTGGCGCAGACCTGCGTTATGACCTGGATGTTTCTTTTGAGGAGGCAGCCTTCGGCAAGGAAACTGAGCTGACTATTCCAAGAACTGAGAACTGCGAGACCTGTCATGGTACAGGTGCTGCTCCAGGAACTTCTCCAGAGGAGTGTCCTGAATGTCATGGACAGGGTCAGGTACAGTCCTATGTCAATACTCCGCTGGGCAGGATGGTTAATTCCCGTACCTGCGGACGATGCAGTGGCACCGGAAAAATTGTTAGGACTCCGTGCAAGGAATGCAGCGGAAAGGGCCAGAGACGTGTATCCCGCCGCATAAAGGTAAATATTCCGGCTGGTGTTGATAATGGATCCAGAATACGTATTGCTGGAGCAGGCCAGGCAGGTGTGCGCGGCGGCGGAAATGGTGATCTGTATGTATATATCGGAGTCCGTCCGCATGATATCTTCAAGCGTGAGGGCTATGATATCCTTTGCGAGGTGCCTATTTCTTTTGCTCAGGCGGCTTTGGGTGACACCATTGAGGTGCCTACTCTTCACGGCAAGGTTGAAATGCAGGTGCCTGCTGGTACTCAGTCTGGACGTATACTGCGCTTGAAGGGCAAGGGCGTGCCAAGACTCAGAGGTGGCGGAAATGGCGACCAGCATGTGCAGGTCAAGGTACTGACACCTCAGAAGCTGTCTGACAGGCAGAAGGAGCTGCTGAAGGAGTTTGCTGAGCTTAGCGGCGATAAAGTGAATCCAGAGCAGATCAGTTTCCTGAAAAAGATGAAAAATCTGTTTACAAATGATTAAGCTATATGACCCCTTCAGTCGTCTTGCGGCGGGAGGGGTTGTCTGACGTTAAGGAGAATGCAGTATGAAATGGTGTGAGGTTTCTATACAGACTACCCACGAGGCAACAGAAATAATAGCAGAAATTTTCCGTGATCTGGGTGCTTCTGGTGTAGTTATTGAAGACCCTGAGCTGGTAAATGATTATATTACCTCTGGGAAATGGGATTATACAGATATTCCGATTGCTACAGAGACAGAGGTGGTTACTGAGAAGGCTTACCTGCCAGTAAATGGTGAGCTGGATGGCAGGCTTAAATCCTTTGAGCTGGAGCTGGCAGCTCTTAAGGAGCGTGGTGTGTCCATTGCTCCTGGCATTATAACAACCTGTGAGCTTCAGGACGAAGACTGGTCTGATACATGGAAACAGTATTTTCATGTAGAAAAGCCAGGTGAGCGAATCGTTATTAAGCCTACCTGGGAAAGCTATGAGGCAAAGGAAGGTGAGCTGGTTGTAGAACTAGATCCTGGTGCTGCTTTTGGTACAGGCACTCATGCTACCACATCCATGTGCATCAAGGAACTGGAACAGCTTGTTAAGCCTGGAATGACAGTGTTTGACGTAGGCACCGGCTCTGGCATCCTCTCCATAATATCAGCTAAGCTGGGTGCCAAGGATATTCAGGCTGTGGATTATGATGATTCCGTAATAAAGATTGTTGAAGAAAACCTGGCTCAGAATAATGTGCAGGATATAGTGTCTGTGGCTCAGAGCGATCTGATGCAGAATGTTCACGGCAAGGCCAATCTGGTAATTGCCAATATCATTGCAGATATCATTATCAGGCTTTTTGATCAGCTGGATGAGCATCTGGAGGAGGATGGAACCCTTCTTACAAGTGGTATCATTGAGGATCGTATTGATGATGTTATTGATGCAGCAGATGCTCATGGCTATCAGGTGGTAAAGCGCTTGGAAAACAAGGGCTGGGCCTGCATAACCTTCAAGCGTAAATAAAAGGAATCAGATATGCGCAGAATTTTTATACCAGGAAGACTGCAGGAAAAATTTTATATTGAAGGGCCGGATGCCCATCATCTTTCTCATGTCATGAGATCTAAGCCTGGGGACAGGATTGTTATTGCAGACAATGACGGACATGTGGCAGAATGCGAGATGACAGCCTTTTCGGCTGACAGGATAGAGGCAAAGCTGGTGCGATATATTAATCAGGTTACAGAATCACCTGTGGAAATTATCCTGGCCCAGTGCTTGCCTAAGGGAGATAAGCTGGAGCTGATTGCTCAGAAGGCAACAGAGCTTGGGGTTAATACATTAGTGCCGCTGGTATCTGATAATTGCGTGGTTAAGTATGATGCTAAAAAGGCTCAGGCGAAAAGGGATAAGTGGCAGAAGGTTGCTAATGAGGCTGGCAAGCAATGCAGCCGTGATGTCCTGCCGGAGGTACAGCCGGTGCAGGCTTTAAAGGAGTGGCTGAAGGCTGCTGCGGCTGATGATGATCTGGCGGTTTGTATGTGCTACGAAAATGAGGAACAGACTGGTATGACGGAGTTTTTGCGGTCTCTTCCGGTATCGGCTAGACGGATTGCGGCAGTTGTTGGCCCGGAAGGTGGCTTCAGCCTATCTGAGGCGGCTCTGGCTAAGGAATGCGGTATAAGCTCTGTAAGCCTTGGGCCTCGTATCCTGCGAGCAGAAACCGCAGCAATTGCAGCAATAGCAGTAATTCAATATGAAAAAGGTGACCTGGGAGGTGGCTGTGCTGGAGAATGAACATAAAATACAGCCAAGGACAGTGGCTTTTATTACGCTTGGCTGCAAGGTGAATCAGTTCGAGACTGAGGTAATGGAGGGCTTGTTTAAGGAACGAGGCTATAAGGTGCTTTCTTCTGAAGAGAGTGCTGGGGTATATGTCATCAATACCTGTTCGGTAACCAGCTTCGGGGATAAGAAGTCCCGTCAGCTTATAAGGCGTGCACAGCGTAACAACCCTGAGGCGATAATTGCCGTAACAGGCTGCTATGCTCAGGCAGCGCCGGATATTATCAGCCAGCTCCCTGGTGTCCGGGTAATCCTCGGCAACCGCGGACGATCAAAAATTGTGGATTATGTAGAACAGGCAAGGCTGGAGGATGGTATATTTGATTATGTGCTTGATATAATGCAAGCACATGAATTTGAAGATATTCCTTTGTATGATATGCCAGCTAGGACCAGAGCGTTCTTAAAGATACAGGAGGGCTGTACCAATTTCTGCAGCTATTGTATAATCCCATTCACCAGAGGACCGCTTCGCTCCAGAAAAATTGGGAGTGTTGCCTCGGAGGCGTCTAAGCTGCTAAAACATGGCTTCAAGGAGATAGTGTTTACCGGAATACATCTTGGCGCCTACGGCAAGGACTTTTCCGATGGTACTTCATTGGCAGATGCAGCAAGGGCAGTGCTGGACCTGCCAGGACTCAGGCGACTAAGACTGGGTTCTATGGAGTCTATAGAGCTGTCAGATGAACTTCTAGGACTTATAAGGAATCATCCAAGGTTCAGCCATCACCTCCATCTGCCTCTTCAAGCAGGTTCTGACGAGGTGCTGAAGGCTATGAACCGGCACTACAGTCGTGCTGAGTTTGCCCAGCTTATTGAACGGGTTCGCCGGGAGGTGCCAGGAGCAGCAATTTCTACAGATATTATTGTCGGTTTTCCGGGAGAAACGGATGAAATGTTTGAAGAAAGCTTAGATTACATAAAAAGCCTGGCCTTTGCAAGGATTCATGTTTTTCCTTACTCTCCAAGAGAGGGGACACCGGCGGCCAGACGCACTGACCAGGTGCCGGATGATGTCAAGAAAAGCAGGGCAGCAAGACTGCAGGAGCTGGGGCAGAAGCTGGCAGAGGATTTCCATCTCTCATACCTTGGAACGGTTCAGGAGGTTCTGTTTGAAACGTGTACAGACGGTATTACAGATGGACTTACTGATACCTATATCCGGGTATATACCGATGGTGTGGTCAAAACCGATGAAATTTATCGGGTAAAGCTGGAAAAGCTGTATAAGGATGGTGTATGGGGAACTGTTATGTTTGACTAGCACCAGGAATGTTGGTATAATGAATTTTGTGACTGATTAGTATGAATATTCAAAAAGAGGGGGGGTACAAAATGGCAGATTGTATCTTTTGTAAAATTGCAAATAAGGAAATTCCCTCTGCAGCGGTATATGAGGATGATATGGTATTGGCCTTCAAGGATCTGGAGCCTCAGGCACCGGTTCATGTGCTGGTCATTCCCAAAAAGCATGTTGAGAGCATAAAGGAATTAGATGATTCCCATAAAGATGTTATGGGGCATATTTTCTGCAAGGTTCTTCCTCGTGTTGCCAAGGAACAGGGTATTGATGAGAAGGGCTTCCGTGTAGTCGCTAATACTGGCGATGAGGGCGGACAGACTGTAAAGCATCTCCACATTCATCTGCTGGGCGGCAGGTCCATGCAGTGGCCTCCAGGCTGATAGCTGAAAGCATTTTTCATGTTGACATTTATAGGGTGTATCATGTATAATGTAATGGTGTAGTTTAATGAATACACTCCCAAGTCAATTGGAGGGGGGGAAAAATAGATGGCAAACGAGATTAAAGTTGGTAAGAATGAAACAATTGATAGCGCTCTTCGCCGCTTCAAGAGAACCTGCCAGAAGGCTGGTACTTTAGCTGAGGTTAGAAAGCGTGAGCATTATGAGAAGCCAAGTGTTCGTCGTAAGAAGAAGTCCGAGGCTGCTCGTAAGCGTAAGTTCAGAGCATAATAATTTTAAAAATAAAACCGCAGCCTCGGCTGCGGTTTTTGTTTAAGGAGAACTTATTATGGAAAAGATTCTGAAGGATGCCAAGGAATGGATGAAGAGCTACATGAAATCATTCTATGAGGATGATGAGACCGTGATGCTTGGCATACGCACCAAGGAGATTCACACCTGGTATGTCACTGCCTATGCCAGAGACCTGGCACAGCATCTTGGACTGGCTGTACATGATGTGCAGCTGGCTGAGCTCATGGGGCTTTTTCATGATGTCGGACGGTTTAAGCAGTGGCAGGTGTATCGTACCTTCAGTGATGCTGAAAGTGAGGACCATGCCAGCATCAGCACCAGCGTTATAGTAACTCTTCCTGTCTGGGCTTCGCTGTCTGATGAGGATAGGGATCTGATGCTGTTTGCCATCAATAATCACAATAAGAAGGATGTGGCACCAGCGCCTTCAGAAAGGCATCTGGGCTTTGCAAAGATACTGAGAGATGCTGATAAGCTTGACATATACCGTGTTCTGGAGCCATATCTTGATGATGCTTATGGCAAGGGATTTGCTAAGCAATTCATTGATGTGACCGATAAGGAAAGCTTTGCTCCGGGCTTCCTTGAAAAGTTTGTCAGAGCTGAACAGGTTGATTATAACGAGATAAAGACCCAGAATGATCGCAAGCTGGTACGCCTGATGTGGGTATATGATATCAATTATGCATGGACCATGATAAGGCTTAAGGAAAAGGGCTATATCGAGAAAATTATTGCCAGCCTGCCGTCAAACGAGCAGACTGAGCTGGGGTTTACCAGACTCAGGAAGCATGTTGATGATAAATGTTTGGAAAATGATAAGGGTTTTTAAAGCGTTTTTCTTGCAGTAAAGCATTTTCTTTAATATAATAAAGATTGCATTTGTAGTTTTTTTATTATACTAGTTTTTTAGTTTTCTAAAGGGGCGTAAAGTATGGCAGAAATTAATGCTGTTACTTCAAATTTCATTCAGAACGAAATTAATGACGACCTGAAGAATGGTAAGTATTCTGACGGTATTCATACAAGATTTCCTCCTGAGCCTAATGGCTACCTGCATGTTGGTCATGCAAAATCCATATGCCTGAATTTTGGTATTGCAAAGCAGTATGGCGGCATGTGCAACCTGCGCTTTGATGATACCAATCCTACCAAGGAGGATGTAGAGTATGTTGACTCCATCCAGGAGGATGTAAAGTGGCTCGGCTTTACCTGGGATGATAGAAAGTATTATGCTTCCGATTATTTCCCAAAGCTTTATGAATTTGCTGTTGAGCTCATCAAGCGTGGCAAGGCCTTCGTGGATGACCTTTCTGCTGATGAAATCCGTGAATATCGCGGTACTCTTACTGAAGCAGGCAAGGAAAGCCCATACAGGAATAGAAGTGTTGAGGAAAATCTTGACCTGTTCACCCGTATGAAGAATGGCGAGTTTGCTGACGGTGCCAAGGTGCTGAGAGCAAAAATTGACATGGCTTCACCAAATATCACTCTCCGTGATCCTATAATATATCGAATCGCTCATGTGGCACATCATCGTACTGGAGATGAGTGGTGCATTTATCCAATGTACGATTTTGCTCATCCGCTGTCTGATGCCATTGAGAATATTACCCATTCCATCTGTACCCTTGAATTCGAGGAGCATCGTCCATTCTATGACTGGCTTCTGGATTCTCTTGGCTTTGATGTAAATACCCGTCCACGTCAGATTGAGTTTGCCCGCCTGAACCTCACAAACACAGTTACCTCCAAGAGAAAGCTGCGTCAGCTGGTTGAGGAAGGCTATGTGTCTGGCTGGGATGATCCTAGGATGCCTACTATTTCAGGCCTCAGACGCCGTGGCTATACTCCTGAGGCCATCAGGAATTTCTGCCGTGAAGTAGGCGTAGCTAAGGCAAACAGCCTGGTTGACTATGCTATGCTGGAGCATTTTGTAAGGGATGACCTCAATAATAATGCTGACCGTATCATGGCCGTCCTTCGTCCTCTGAAGGTTACCCTGACCAATTATCCAGAGGGACAGAAGGAATATATGCTTGCAGATAATAGTCCGTTCCGTGAAGGTCATCGCTTTGTTCCATTCACCAGAACGCTCTTCATTGAGCAGGATGACTTCATGGAAGATGCACCAAAGAAGTTTTTCCGTCTGAAGCCAGGCGGAGAGGTACGCTTAAAGCATGGCTATATCATCAAGTGTGATGAGGTGGTTAAGGATGAGGCAGGAAATGTAGTCGAGCTTCTCTGCTCCTATGATCCTGATTCCAAGACTGGCGGCGCTACTGCTAACCGCAAGGTAAAGGGCACCATTCATTGGGTATCTGCTGGGGATGCACTGACTGCGGAGGCAAGGCTTTATGATTTCCTGATTGAGACCGATGAAAACGGCGATGTGCCTGCAGATTTTCTGGCAGCAGTCAATGAGAAATCATTAGAGGTGCTTACCAATGTAAAGGTTGAGCCAGCGGCGTATCTTACTGCTCAGGGCACCCATTACCAGTTCCTGCGCACAGGCTATTTTGTGGTTGATAAGGACTCCACTCCTGACCATCTGGTATTCAACCGTGTGGCTGGCCTGAAGGACTCCTGGGCAAAGGTGCAGAAGGGATAAGCTATGGCAAAGATACCAAAGGGACTGTCTGACAAGGATATGTTTAAGGGCTATGTGGAAGAGGACTCTATGGAGGCTCAGTTTTTGGCAGCTGAGGCTGCCGAGGACAAAAAACGTCGTGCCAAGGCTTTTGCTAGTGAGCGAGAACAGGCAAAACGCATTAACCTGGCTGGACTGGATGATGCTCTGACTGAACAGCTGGGCAAGAAGCTACTTGAGCTGAAGATGGAACTTTTCCGCGAGGGAATAAAGAATTATTCCATGAAAATCAGTCGTGAAGGCGAAAGTATAATTATTACGCCTAAATATAAGAAGTAAACAGGGGGATTAAAAATGGATAGTACAACAATAGCAGTGACAATATTTATCATTGCGTACGCGCTGATAATATCAGAGAAGGTACATCGTACCATTGTAGGTATTGTCGGAGCAATGCTCATGATTATTTTCGGTATTCTTTCTCAGGAGGTCGCTATACATCATATCGACTTCAATACTCTCGGCCTGCTGATAGGTATGATGACTATAGTAAATATCACAGCTGAAACAGGTCTTTTCAATTTCCTGGCTATATGGGCTGCACAGAAGGTAGATGCAAATCCTACCAAGCTGCTTCTGGCTCTGGCTACCCTTACTGCAGTATGCTCCGCGCTGCTGGATAATGTTACCACAGTTCTTCTTACCGTTCCTGTTACCTTCAGTATCACTAGTCAGCTGAAGGTTGATGTAAAGCCTTTCCTCATGGCACAGATTCTGGCCTCCAATATCGGTGGTACTGCTACCCTGGTTGGTGACCCTCCAAACATCATGATCGGTTCAGCTGTAGGCTTGAGCTTTATGGACTTTATCTATAATCTGACACTGCCTGCAATTGTAATATTTATTGTTACTATCCTTATTCTGAAACTTATCTATGGTAAGTCTCTGCACACCACTCCTGAGCTTCAGGCTGAGGTAATGAAGCATAACCCATACAAGCAGATACGTGATAAGGTACTGGTAAAGAAGTGTCTGGCTGTCTTGGCATTTACCATGAGCCTGTTCGTTGCTCATAGTGCACTGGGCCTTGAGTCTGCAACTGCAGCTCTGACAGGTGCGGGCCTCCTGCTGCTCATCACCTACACCCGTGATGAGGAGATGATTGCCAAGGTTCTCAGCAAGGTTGAGTGGCTGGCTATCTTCTTCTTCGCAGGCCTATTCATACTGGTTGGCGGTCTGGTTGAGACTGGCGTTATCAAGATGCTGGCAGAGGAAGCTATCGCTATTACCCAGGGCTCTGTAGAAGCAACTGCAGTTCTCATTCTCTGGATGTCTGCTTTCGCTTCTGCTTTTGTAGATAATATTCCGTTCGTAGCTACTATGATTCCTCTTATCAAGGATATGGGTGCTATGGGCCTCAGCAACCTTGAGCCTATGTGGTGGTCACTGGCTCTGGGTGCATGCCTTGGTGGTAATGGTACTCTTATTGGTGCAAGTGCTAACGTTGTTGTTGCCTCCCTGGCAGCTCAGCACGGCAGGCAGATTTCCTTCATTGGCTTCATGAAGGTAGCTTTCCCTTGCATGATTCTTTCTATCATTATCTCTACTGCATATCTCTATCTCAGATACCTCTAAGTTTACTAATAATTACATAACGGATAAGGGCTCTCCTGTGTTTTGGCAGGAGAGCTTTTTTTATTGACGGAGCGATAAAAACTAGGCTATAATGATAGTTGGCGATTTATGTAAATCATTATCATTAACATATTTATTTAGGGGGATTTATTGTGGAAAAATACATGCCTCAGCAAATTGAGAAAAAGTGGCAGGCTAAGTGGCAGGAATCCAATGTCTACAAGACAGAGATGGATGCATCCCGCCCTAAGTACTATGCACTGGAAATGTTCCCATACCCATCTGGAAACCTTCACATGGGCCATGTGAGAAATTATTCCATCGGTGATGTCCTGGCCCGCTACAAGACAATGGAAGGCTTCAATGTACTGCATCCAATGGGTTTTGATGCTTTTGGCATGCCAGCTGAGAATGCTGCAATCAAGAATGGCGTAAAGCCATCTGATTGGACCTTTTCCAATATCGATAATATGAAGCGTCAGCAGCGCGAGATGGGTCTTTCCTATGATTGGGACCGCGAGGTACAGACCTGCCGTCAGGACTACTATCGCTGGACCCAGTGGCTTTTTCAGCTGTTTTACAAGCGTGGCCTGGCATACAAGAAGAAGGCTTATGTAAATTGGTGTGATACCTGCGGTACCGTTCTGGCAAATGAGCAGGTTATTGATGGACAGTGCTGGCGCTGTGATTCTGTAGTTGTCAAGAAGGACCTCTCTCAGTGGTTTCTTAAGATTACTGATTATGCTGATGTGCTCCTAAAGGATCTGGATCTTCTCCAGGGCTGGCCTGAGCGTGTAAGAATCATGCAGGAGAATTGGATTGGACGTTCTGAGGGCCTGGAGTTTGAGCTGGAGGCACCTGAGCTGGGTGAGAAGATTGCAGCCTATACTACCCGTCCTGATACTGTATACGGCATCACCTTTCTGGCGCTTGCAGCAGAGCATCCGCTGGTGGAGAAGATCTGCGCCAAGAGTGGCAAGGCTGAGGAAATCAAGGCCTTTGTAAAGAAGGTTCAGAGCCAGTCAGATATAGAGCGTACCTCCTCCGAGTCTGAGAAGGAGGGTATTGGCACTGGACTTTATGTTGTAAATCCATTCAACGGCAACAAGGCTGAAATCTGGATTACCAACTATGTACTGGCTGATTATGGTACTGGTGCAGTTATCGGTGTTCCTTCCGAGGACCAGCGTGACTGGATGTTTGCTACAAAGTATGGTATTGAAAAGATTATTACCCTTCAGCCAAAGGGCCAGACCCTGGTACTGGAGGAGATGACTGAGGCCTATACCGATAAGGCTGGTGTATTGGTCAACTCTGCTGAATTCAGCGGCATGGACATCAAGGCTGCAATGAAGGGAATTATGGATAAGGCTGAGGCTGAGGGCTTCGGCAAGCGCCGTGTAAACTATCGTCTTCGTGACTGGCTGATTTCCCGTCAGCGTTATTGGGGTGCGCCAATCCCTGTAATTTATTGTGATGACTGCGGTGAGGTACTGGTACCTGAGGATCAGCTTCCTGTAAAGCTGCCTGAGGATGTAGACTTCAAGCAGGGCAGTGTATCACCTCTGGCTCAGAGCAAAAGCTTCGTAAATTGCACTTGCCCTAAGTGCGGCAAGCCTGCAAGACGCGAGACCGATACCATGGATACCTTCATCTGCTCATCCTGGTACTATCTACGCTATACAGATCCGCATAATGAAAATATTCCTTTCGACAAGGACAAGGTAAACTACTGGGCTCCAGTAGACCAGTATATCGGTGGCATTGAGCATGCTATTCTGCATCTTCTCTATTCCCGTTTCTTTACCAAGGTGCTTAAGGATGCCGGTATGGTTGATTTCCCAGAGCCATTTACAAATCTGCTGACCCAGGGTATGGTACTTAAGGATGGCAGCAAGATGTCCAAGTCTAAGGGCAATGTAGTTTCCCCTGAGGAAATCATCGGCAAGTATGGTGCTGATACTGCTCGTCTCTTCATCCTGTTTGCGGCTCCTGTTGACCGTGATCTTGACTGGAGTGACCAGGGCGTTGAAGGCTCCTTCCGCTTTCTGCGCCGTGTATGGCGTATATTGGAAATCTTTGAGGATAAAATCAAGAACGCTCCAGATGAGTATGATGTCTCTTCACTGACTCCAGAGGAGAAGGAGCTGAGGCATGTACTTCACGTGACCATTCAGAAGGTTACCGAGGACATAAAGGAACGTTTCATGTTCAATACTGCTATCAGTTCTATCATGGAGCTGGTAAATGCCTTCTATGGCTTCCAGAACAGCACTGATGTTAATGCTGGCCTGGTACGTGAGGTAGCAGTAAACCTCATGAAGATGCTGGCACCATTTGTGCCGCATATCACTGAGGAGCTTTGGAGCGTACTTATCGGTGAGGGCAGTGTACATACCCAGAAGTGGCCTGGCTTTGATGAAGAGGCTATCAAGACCGCTGAGGTGGAGATCGTTCTCCAGATTAATGGCAAGGTACGTGACCGCATCATGATTGCCTCCAATATAGATAAGTCGGCCATGGAAGAGGCTGCCAAGGCTAATAAGCGTGTTCAGGAGCTTACTGAGGGCAAGACCATCGTGAAGATGATCTGCGTTCCTAACAAGCTTGTTAACGTGGTAGTAAAGTAATTAAAGCAGCAATGTCCGTAAGCTGAGGACATAAATTTGTTTGTATACATTACAAAAACATCTTGACAGATGTTTTTAGTGAGTCTATAATAACACCCATCAAGAGGCAATGAAGCCCATGAGAATCAGGTACCGGGTTCTCATGGGTTTTTTATATTTAAGCTTCTGAATAATTTTCAGTTTAGACAACGGCGTCTGGCAGGCTACAGAAAATTCTGGAATCTGCCTGGCGCCGTTTCAATTTTGAAAGGATGATTGTCATGAGTGAATTTAGTGCAGGAGATACCGCATGGGTGCTGGTAAGTGCCGCGATGGTATTCATAATGACCCCAGCCCTTGGCTTCTTTTATGGTGGAATGGTCCGCAGCAAGAATGTTTTGAATATTATAATGCAGTGCCTTTTCATTGCTGGCATCATTTCCGTTGAATGGGTACTTTGCGGTTATACAATGGCATTTGGCGATGATGTGTCCGGCCTTATCGGTAATTTTGATAAGGCAGGTCTGATGAATATAGGATATAATGTCCTGGATGGAACTGCAATTCCAGAATTAGCTTTTGTAGCTTTCCAGTGCATGTTTGCAATTCTGACTCCAGCACTGATTATCGGTGCTTTTGCAGAGCGCATGAGGTTCCCTGCTCTTGTACTGTTTTCCGTTCTCTGGGCAATGTTCCTTTATAATCCAATGGCTCATTGGGTATGGGGCGGCGGCTTCCTCAGCCAGCTGGGTGCTCTTGATTTTGCTGGTGGTCTGGTAATTCATATTCTCTCAGGTGTATCTGGTCTTACTGTATGTATTCTTCTTGGCAAGCGTCGTGGTTTTGGCAAGACCGCAATGCTTCCTCATAATATGCCAATGGTAGTTATGGGGGCTTCTCTTCTGTGGTTTGGCTGGTTTGGCTTCAATGCTGGTTCCGCTCTTGGTGCTAATGAGCTTGCAGCAAATGCCTTCGTTGTTACACAGGCAGCGGCTGCAGCTGGTCTTGTAGGCTGGGTACTGGTAGAGTGGTTCCGCGATGGCAAGCCAACTGTACTTGGTGCAGCTTCCGGCTGTATTGCAGGTCTGGTAGCAATTACTCCAGCTGCTGGTTTTGTAGCTCCTCTCCCTTCCGTAATTATTGGTCTGGTTGGCGGTGTTGTCTGCTACTATGCAGTTGCAGTGCTGAAGACTAAGCTTGGTTATGATGATTCCCTTGATGCTTTCGGTGTTCATGGTATTGGCGGTACCTGGGGTTCTATTGCAACTGGTCTTTGGGCAACTACCGAGATTAATCCTGATGGTGCTAATGGCCTGTTTTATGGAGATACCGATCTTCTAGTTGCACAGCTGATATCTACTTTGGTAGCATATTTATTAGCAATAGCTGGCTCCTTTGTCATTTATAAGATTGTAGATGCGCTTATTGGTGCTCGTGTTGCACCTAAGTCTGAGGTGGCTGGTCTTGACTCCTCTGAGCATGGCCAGAGTGCATATATCAACCCTCTTCTGGGTGGAAGCCTGCTCAGCTTTGATAGCGGCGAAAAGCCAATGTTTAAATAATAGTGAGTTGTATATAAGTTTAGAGGTGGGGTAAAAATGAAGATTACAAAAATCGACATCATTACCAGGGCCAGCAAGCTGGATGAGCTTAAGGATGCCCTGAATGAAATCGGTGTCCAGGGCATGACTGTAAGCCAGGTATTTGGCTGTGGTATTCAGAAAGGGCATCAGGAGGTATATCGCGGAAAGACCTACGATATCAATCTGGTGCCTAAGGTAAAGCTGGAGACAGTAGTATGTGAGGTACCAGTTGATCTGGTAATTGATACTGCTGAGCGGGTATTGAAAACTGGTGAGCCAGGTGATGGAAAGATGTTCATTTATGAGCTTACAAATGCTGTTCGAATCCGTACTGGCGAAATGGGACCTGAGGCTATAATGGACGAGAGATAAGTATCAAATTGCCTACAATGGGATGACAGAAAGCACCTCTGGTGGTACAATAACATTAATTGATAATGTTAACCAAAGAGGTGCTTTTCTTGTCTTCTCCGCCTATGAGCCAGGACCATCCCATGTAGGTATTTATGTAGGTGATGGCAACTTCATTCATGCATCATCCTCTGGCTGTGTAAAAATTACCTCTCTGTATAAGGATTACTATGTAGCTACTTATATCGGAGCTCGCAGAATTCATAATAAAAGCTATTGACTTATGCTGGTAATAGTAGTATCATAACAAAACAACATATCTTTGCTTAGCTTTTGTTGACGGTATAGCGCTGATAGCTGTACTATGAGAGCCTATGGTGTATGGCTCGGCCTTTCATTCCAAAGGGATAAGGCAATTATCTGGGGATGCAATGGTTTCGACAGGGGCAGTTGAAGCTTAGATAGCGAGCCGGGGGGTCATCAACCCGTTAGTAAGGTGAAAACAGCTTAAATATAAAAGCTAACAACGATTACGCTTTAGCCGCTTAAGGCTAACCCCTGTCTGCTTATCTCCCGCGTGAGCGGATAAGGGGCCAATAGCGGGATACCTGAGGGCCAATTCTCGGAGGCCTGAAAGGGAAATCTCATCGAGATCGGATGGATGGCGGTTGTTTGTGTCTGCCTAAATCTTAAATCTAAACATAAACTGCGCTCGGAGAAGTCTTGGTAACGACGTTCTTGGACAGGAGTTCGATTCTCCTCATCTCCACCACATATTAGGGCGAAAAGGCAAATATTCGCCTTTAACATAGGAAGTCCAGTTGGTTTTGTGCCAGCTGGGCTTTTTTCGTGTGGCAGGGCAGGGGGCGGAGAAAGATGGGGAAAGTGCTGGTGCTGATGATATGGGATGGAGAGGAGCAGGGGCTTGCTTTCTTATGTACAATATAGAGAAATAATGTGATAATATAATTCGTGGACATATATGGCAAAAATTGATAAAATTATAGCAAAGAAAGATTTGAGAGGAGATGATTGCTGTGTGTACGTTGGCAATAAAAATACCTGATGAAGTTTTTTTAAATTTGCATAAAACGCAGGCGGAGTTGGCATTGCATATGAAGCAGATCTATGCAGTAGAGTTATACAAGGAACAGAAAGTTTCTTTAGGTTATGCTGCTGCCCTAGCGGAGATGCACAAAGAAGAGTTTATTCATTTTCTTGCAAATTTTAATGTTTCAATTTTTGCATTTGAGAATAAAGATGAATTTACAGAGGAAATTGGTAATGCGTAAAGTCATAGTGAATACTACTCCGCTAATTGCTTTGGCAGGAATTGGTCATTTAAATGTTTTGGAAAAGTTATATGGAGAAGTGACGATACCTCGTGCTGTTTATAACGAAATTTGTGCTAAGCCAGATACTGAATGTGCAAAACAGTTGCAACAAGCTTTGGATTGGATAGTTATAGAAGATATTGTTAATACCGAAGCAAAGATGTACTATAAAACACAGCTGCATGATGGCGAAGTTGAAGTAATGATTTTGGCAAAAGAGAAACAAGCTGACTTAATAATAGTAGATGACAATAATGCCAAGAAACATGCAAAATATCTTGGTTTGCCAGTGACTGGTACAATTGGGGTTTTAATCAAGGCAAAGAATTTAGGTATAGTATCGGCACTCAAGCCGCTATTGGAAAGAATGTTGGAAAATCATATCTACATGAGCTCGGCACTGATGCAGATGTGCTTAGAGGAAGTTGGAGAGGTGTGAAATATCGTCAAATGTATTTTTTGTGGCAAAGAGGATGGAGTGATTGTGATGATGCACCCATTCATGGAGCTAAATGATGGAACCCAGATAGTTCATTCTGATGTGATGTACGATGAGACGGGCAAGGAATTTGTTGAGGTTTATATGGAGAAGCCTGTAAAGCTTGGCTTTAAGTCTGCGTACTGTTACCTGCCTGCGTACAAGTGGGATAAGGTGGATGGTTTTGATGAGGAAGAAATGAGGCAGCTAGAGGAAATTATTCAGTCCACTGCACATCTGATTATCCAGTTTGCCAGACAAGGAGGTCTTGGCAATGCTGCAAATTTTTAGGATTGCAGGTTACTTGATTTATTTCTGGCCTAATGAAAGTGAGCCATTGGAGCCTGTGCATGTGCATATAACGAATGGAGTGCCAACGGCAAATACTACTAAAGTGTGGATTACCAGGAGTGGAAAGTGCTTGCTGGCAAATGCCTCTAAAATTCCTGACAGGGTTTTGAGAGATTTGATGGCTGTTATAGAGGCAAGGTCAGGAGAAGTTGTTAAGAAGTGGTATAAATTTCATAAGGAGATTTCTTATTATTGTTAGTAGACAAATATGTTCTATTGATTGATATAATTGATGTGCTATAAAAGCTCAGTTTGGTTTGTGCCAGCTGGGCTTTTTGAATATTTTTCAAAGTGTACCGACCCGTAAATTTCAATCATTGTAAAAAAGAGAAGGCGAGCCGCTGGGGCCCGCCTTTTTTAGGTGGTTTTGGATAGCTTGTCGCACAGAGGCATAAGCTCTTCTATTTTGGCAACAATGCGGTGCTGTTCGGATAGCGGTGGGAGAGGGATTAACATATTCTTTGTCTTTTCAGCACTTAATCCTTCTCTTGATACCCCTACTTGAACTGACATTATCAATTCTTGAATATAGGGAGAAATCAATACTTTGTGTAAATAATATCTGCACATTTCATTTATATTGCGAATAATCAGAATATGCTGGTTAATATTTGCTATATCAAAATCATCGGGAACTAAAGCACATCTACCTATTGAACCTCCCGTTATGTTTAAAAGAATATCTTTAGATTGTACTATACTTCCTTGTTTCTTATTATTTATTTCCTCACTAATAAATGCCATCCCTGCCATTCGCAGACCATCATTATATACATTTTGGGAACGAATAAACTTAATTCCTGCATCTAAATACACTGCTTTACCACCAGATGGGGTGCTACCAGCACCTATTTTAGAAGCAATTTCTCCAAGCCGTACCCATTCCCAACTATCAGGAATCTCAAAAGGTATTTCATCCTCCGTAATAGCTGGCAATGACTTGGATTTTTTAATTTTCCCTTCTTTGACGAGCTTTTCTTGTTCAAGTTTTATCTCTTTCAGAAGTTCTTTGGCGGTGCCTTCTTCTGGGCGTTGTTCCACCAGCTTCCCCTCAATGGCATATTGGAGAATACTTTTCTTCATGTCCTGAGGGAATTTTTCATTTAAGACCGTAAGCTGGGAATATGCCTTGTCATATTGGTCAACAAGAGGCAACATTTCCTCTATTTTGGCAACAATACGGTGCTGTTCGGATAGTGGTGGGAGAGGAAATAATATTTCTTTTAGTGAGGACTGAACCAAGTGTTTTATCGTAACGCCTTTACAATACTTATCAATTACTCCAGTATTTTTATATAGTTCTAAGCACATCAAAAAGTAGTATGGGGAAATGTTTTGAAAAAATCTTACACAATGAAGTGCATTTTGGTAATACATTTCTTGTTCATATTCCCATACCGCAGAACGACCAGCATCTCCACCTTCACAAATGAGTAAATCACCCTTCTTTAAAAAGTACTTCTCTTGTTCTACATCATTAAAAGGTGCTGTCTTGATTTTTTCAAAATTGATACCATTCCAGTATATGTTTATGCTACACAAATATGGTTTTATTTTCCCATTATCTGTTGCTTTATTTAGAGTTTTGCCTAACCCACTTATCGAAACATCATTCAAACGTACCCATTCCCAACTATCTGGGATATCAAAAGGAATTTCATCCTCAGTAATAGGTGGAAGTGGCTTAGATTTCTTGATTTTCCCCTCTTTGACGAGTTTTTCTTTTTCAAGCTTAATATCTTTCAAAAGCTTTTTGGCGGTGCCTTCTTCAGCTCGTTGTTCCACCAGCTTTCCTTCAATGGCCCGTTGCAATATGCTGTTCTTAAGCTGTTGTGCCGTCATCATGTAGATTATTTCCCTTCATTGCAGTTCAACTTTTCTGTGATGGTCTCCAGTACCTTGTCATAACAAGCAATAAACGATCCTGCCCCTTGGCAATGGTTTCAACAGTACGATTGATGGCAATTCGCTGAAAATATCTTGGAGGATAGGAGTTCATGCTGGAATAGTAAGGCTGTTCAATAATCGCCTTTTCAGCTTCACTGATACCTTCACCATCATTTTCCTCAGCCATGAATCTTGCAATCAGTTCTTCCTCGCTTGGAAATTCATCAAGAGATAGTTCAGTTTCCTTGCCAGTAAGGAAATCATGCTCAATAAAACCATCACCATTTGAAGCATAGGCAAATGGTAAATCCAGCATAAGAGCATAAGTCATTGCCTGTTGCAAACCAAAAGAAATGGAATGATTGTTGTCTTTTGCTTCTACAACAGCGATAGGCTTGTTGTCAGAAAGGTACAATAAATAATCAACCCGTTTAGGACTTTCACGCCTGGTCAGGTTGCCTTTTACATTCACTCTGCCATCAGTAATCTTGGTCTCCATAGTAATTTTCTTGGAGTTCCACTTGGAGGTAATAGCAGGGGTAATAAAATGAAGCTTGATATCTTCTTCTGACATTGGTTTTTTTGTTAAAACATTACTCATATCCATACACCCCAAACATACAAATACGTTCAGACAAGTTGCACTTTCTGATTAATTTTAACAATGTTTAGAGCTGGTGTCTACAAAGGTCTGGGTAAAAAATATCAAACCTGACGCGAAGGATTGTTTCCATGATATGACCTGTTATTTGCCGAGTTACGAGATAGAAAGCGTAAATGGATTTTCTGAAGAAGAAGTTGCCGAGTATATGGAAATAATTCGCTCTACGGCTCATCTTATTATTGAGTTTTCTCAGGAGGGTGGTTTTTCTAATGCCTCAGGTCTTTAAGATTGGCCCATATAGGAAGGCCCTAACTAATTTGCGCTAGTTAGGGCTTTTTTCATGCCCAAAATCGAGGTGAAACTCATGCCAACGAAACCGAAACGTCCTTGCTGATATGGTGGCTGTCCGAATCTGACCGACAGCAGAACGGGCTACTGCGAGGAACACCGGAGCCTGATGCAGAGGCATTACGAGCATTTCTCCCGCGGCTACAATCAGCATGAACGATATGGAAATTCGTGGAGGAAAATCCGCGACCGATACATCTCGGCGCATCCGCTTTGCGAAGAGTGTCTTGGGCTGGGCAAAGCTACCGTGGCAACCTTGGTACATCATGTGAAGCCCATCGCAGATGGCGGTACGAATGACGAGAGCAATCTTCGGAGCCTTTGCGCCAGTTGCCATGAGAAGATTCATCGGCGTAAGAAAAAAGACGGCTGATGATAAGCCGTCAAAATAAATCGGAATGCGTCCCTGTGCGGGAAGCTGTGAGTATAATTTTTTCATTGTCTACTGCATAAACAAGCAGCCAGTCTGGTTCAACATGACATTCTAAGTCTTTCTTAAACTGCGTAGTGGTTACTAAGTCAAGCATGGGTATCCTCCGCATCCATATCCGCTAAAATGCCATTCAAGGAACTGTAGCGTTTTGCCTCGACTTTTCCGGCCATGATATCACGTGCTTCCTGCATGGCCATTACAGTCTCACGATTGTATCGTGGCTGCTTGGGTTGGAACGGAAAACCGCCTTCCATGATGGATGCATGAAGAAAGACATTGATAGCATCGGTGACCGAGATGCCAAGGCTGGAGAATACGGCATCGGCTTGGGCTTTGATGTCCGGCTCGATGCGAAGGTTGATGTTGGCTGTCTTAGGCATGACAATCCCTCCTTTGAGAGTATTGTAACGCAAAAGTGAAACAAATGCAACACAAAAAATAGGCAGGGGGAGCCAAAATCTCTGCAACCCTGCCGTACAATGACCGGCACGGGCTCACGCGCAAAAAAAGCGGTTCAAATGGGGTATTAACCACGGGGAGACAATACGAAGTGACCTCACAATTGTAGATTCGTGGATTTACCTGTAAAATATTATTTGTCAAGAATAATAAGGTAACAGGGATTACCGCATACAATAGGAGGTCACATATGAATAGTATAGTTTATGTAGGAATGGATGTCCATAAGGAAAGTTACACTTTATGTTGTTATTGTTATGATACCGATAAGGTTGAGTATAAACAGACAATACCTTCGGATTATAAGCTGATTCTCAAATACATGGAATCAATGAGACTTTCTGAATACATTGTAACATATGAATATCTTACAGAAAAAATAGAACGTCTTGATCACAGGATTGA
>CAMCDL010000012.1 GCA_945873565.1 uncultured Selenomonadaceae bacterium
ATCCGTTAGGATTCTTGGCTGGGAACCCCGCGACTTTAGTCGTGGGAGGTTCAGGGGTGCAGGTATGAATGGTATAAATAAAAATTCTCAAGGAGCAGCTTCCTTGGGACGAAGATGTTCTCGACGGCGCTTTGTGAAGCTTCTGGCGGGCATGGCCGTAGCGGGAGCTGGCGGCTATGCGGTTTATAGCTCTATGGGAAATGTAGTGTCTAGAACCTTGGGAGGTGAAACAGCTGGAGAGGTGACAAGCATAGCTAGGGAGATGCTTGCCAATGGCCAGGAACGGTATCTCCGTCAGCTGATCTGTAGCGATAACACATCCTGCCGTACTATAATGTGGCAGTCAGATGAGCCTATGAATAATCCGGCAATTGAATATGCGGAAACTGATAATTTAAAAACATTGGGCATGGTGCCTGCTGTCAGGGCAGATTTTTCTGATGATGGCTATGATTATATTCAGTATAAGGCGGAGCTTACTGACCTTAAGGCAGATACCAGCTATCAATTCAGGGTTTCTGATGATAACGGAGCAGGAGAGTGGCATCCTATCTGTACTGACGGGAAAAACAGCTTTCAGATGCTGGTCTTTCCAGATTCTCAATCAAGTACCTATGATGATTGGGAAAATGTGGCTCAGGAGGCAGCAAAAAGGCATCCTGAGGCAGCACTATTTACTGTTCTGGGAGACCTGGTGGATAATGGCGAGGACAGCAGTCAGTGGAGGGCCTGGTTCAATGCCTTGAAGGGTATTATTGACGCCTTGCCATTTGCACCTGTTATGGGAAATCATGATACCTATACAAGGGAATGGACCTTCAGGAAGCCTGTGTCATATTTAGGCTATTTTGCTCATCCTGATAACGGGAGCCAGAAATTTAATCAGTATTATTATTCATTTGATTTTGGTGATGCTCATTTTGCAGTTATAAATACCCAGAGCTATGAGCTGGGTTTGTACGAAAATGGGGAGCTGGTTCATGAGCAGCAGGCATGGCTTCGGAAGGATATGAGAAGCAGCAGTAAAAAGTGGAAAATTGTTATGATGCATAGGGATGTGCTCACCTACCGTATAAATGGCCGTCCAGAGCGCAGAGAAGGTATAGAGGATGAAGGTGTTCAGTTTATGCCCCTTTTTGAGGAACTGGAAGTTGATCTGGTATTGACAGCACATCTTCATACATACAGGAACCGGGGGCATATTTTTAACTTTGAATCATCTGATCATGGACCGGTATATATTCTTACTGGTGTTGCAGGAAATGTTCGTTATAATAATTTGTGGATTGACCATGCGCTGGACCGGTATGTGGCTCCTCAGCCTGAAACTGATAACTATCTTACCATGGATTTTTCCGAAAATACGATTGCTGTAAGGTGTTATCTGCCAGATGGTACACTGCTGGATGAGACTGTATTGCAAAAATAAATCACTTCATTGACTTTAGCTCGATTTGTTAG
This sequence comes from uncultured Selenomonadaceae bacterium, assembly GCA_945873565.1. Taxonomy (GTDB): domain Bacteria; phylum Bacillota; class Negativicutes; order Selenomonadales; family Selenomonadaceae; genus CAMCDL01. Next base: position 1,462 of record CAMCDL010000012.1, read on the forward strand.
TATTATAATAATGTTTAAACTAAAAGGATTTAGGGAGTGAGGGTTATCAGAAAGGGTAAAACGAAGGATAAAATTCTGGTAGCGGCGCTTCACTTGTTTGCAGTGAATGGATACGATGCAGTAGGGGTAGAGGATATTGCAGCAGCGGTAGAAATCCGCCCGCCATCTCTGTATAATCACTACAAGTCAAAAGCTGCTATAGTAGAAGAAATACTGTATCGTGTTGAGGCTACCTTTGCTAAAAAATCTATTTATCAGGATGGCGTAGATTTTTCTAAGGCTGATGAAGAGATGCTGTTTGAAATGGCGAAGAAGCATATCATGATGCTGCAGGGGGATCCTATTCTCAGCAGTCTCAGAAAATTCTTCATGATTGAGCAGTTCAGGAATCCGCGTATAAGGGAAATGCAGATAAGATATGCACATATTGGGCCGTCTATGTTTGGGCAGAGGCTTATAAAGACTCTGGTGGCGGCTGGCAGGATAAAGCCTGTGGAGGATATAGAATATGTAGCCTTTAAGCTTACTGCTGCTGTTTCGGTAATTATTAACCGCTGTGATACTGATCCTGATTATTTTGATAAAGGGATGGAGCTTCTTAGGAAGCATATCTGTGATTTCTGGGCTGAGTACAAGGCATAAAAAAATAAGAGCTGCAGCGATGCGTTTACACATATTGCTGCAGCTCCTTTTTAATAGAGAAATAAATAGCATACTAAGCTGTCCTTTCGTTTATAATCAGATGAACAAAATTATAAACCTCGTGGATATTAAAAGCAAGGGGAGCTGATTTACAGCTTCTTGCAGGATTTTTTCAGGAGAATAAAGAATAATATATCTATCGTAATGATATTGGAGGGCTTAAGAATGATTTCATTAGTACATAGCACCAGCGGTATTATAAAGGAGTGCCCAACAGGCTATTCCTGGACCACCTGCTTCTTTGGTTTTTTTCCAGCTCTGTTTCGTGGTGATCTGAAATGGGCTGCAATACAGCTGCTGGTATCTCTGGCCATTGGTGTGCCAACAGCAGGTATTGGCGGTGGTTTTGTAGGACCCGTTTTTGGATTTTTCTATAACAAGCTGTATATTAAAGATATGATTGAGAAGGGGTATGGGCCTGCAGATGATTATTCCGCTCAATGGTGTCAGGATAATGGTATCCTTATGAGGAAAATCTGATGAACTACGGCGAGTTTATGGCCTTTCATCGTACTCATGAGCCTTCCAGGCTATACCTGCTGGCTGGAGAAGAGAATTACTTCATCAAAAAGGCTGAGAAACATCTTCTCAGCCTTTTATTTCCTGATGGCTGTCAGCCAGAGGATATTCAGCTTCTGGGGGCAGGGGCTGGTATTCCGGAAATAATAGGCTCAATCCAATCGGTTCCATTTTTTACTGACAGGAATGTCATCATTGTCAGGGATACAGACCTTTTCCGCGAACGTCGGGGAGCTGCTGATGATGAAAAAAAGAAAAAGCGCAGCAGTTCGCCTGAGGATGAGTTGGCAGAGCTTTTTGGCAATATGCCTGATTACAGCTATGTAATATTTGAATCGGGACATAAGGCAGACAAGCGTTTCAGGCTGTATAAGGAGCTGGCAAAATATGGCAAGGTCCTGGAGGCAGAGCCTATAAGGTCCTGGGATATCGGTGATTGGCTTCAGGGAAAACTGCAGGAGCTTAGACTTGATATGGATAGAGAGGCCTTTCAGTATTTCACGGGTATGGCGGGCATGATGTCTTCAATTTCTCTCGGATACCTTGACCAGGAGCTTAACAAGCTGGCTATGTTTGCTGACAGGAAAAAGATAAGCCGTAAGCTTCTGGTGGAGGTGCTGTCAGATATTCCAGAGGTATCAGGCTTTGCTATGACGGACGCTATCAGCAGTCATAATGTAAGAAAGGCATTGTTTCTTTTTCAGCGTCAGCTGGAGGAGGGGGTGGCTATGCCTTTGATAGTAGCTATGCTGGTGAGGCATGTTCGGCAGCTTTGGCAGGCCAAGGGACTTATAGCAAAGGGGATTACCGGAAAAAAGCTTGGGGCTCCGCTAGAGCTTAATCCTTTTATTGCCGATAAGCTTGGACAGGCTAGCCGCAGCTTTTCTGAGGCCCAGCTCAAGGAGGCATTTCTGAAGCTGGCTGACCTTGATTACCGCTTCAAAACAAGCCGGGCAGAGGCTGTGGAGCTGGAATCAGTGCTTATTAAGCTGTGTCAGCGTGAAATATGAAAATAAGCATACAAAAAAACCCCTCCCAGACGGGAGGGGCTTCATTGTTTATCTCATCATGCAAAGGATTGGCTTACGCCATAGCGTTTACCTTGCGCGCTAAACGAGACTTCTTGCGGTTAGCTGCATTCTTGTGATATACATGATTAGCAGCTGCCTGATCGATAGTCTTGCAAGCAAGTGTAAGGAGGGACTTAGCCTCTTCAGCATTACCAGCCTCAACAGCATCCAGTACCTTACGGGAAGCAGTTCTTACACGGGACTTCTCAGCAGTATTCTTTGCATTGCGCTTAGCATCAGACTTTACACTCAGAATAGATGACTTAATATTTGGCAAATCGGTTCACCCCCTTAGAAATTCAGTACCTTGATATTTTAGCACGGGTAAAAAGAAAATGCAACAATTTATTTTAACCTTTCTGAAGCAGCTGGTGGTGGCCTAATCTCTATATAGCTTGCCTGCATGTACTGTTAAATGGTATAATCAAAAAGATACTTATGTAAAGGAAGATAATATGGATACAAAGGTTATTCGTAATTTTTCAATAATTGCTCATATTGATCATGGCAAATCTACTATTGCTGACCGTCTGATTGAGTATACTGGCACCTTGAGCAAGCGCGAAATGTCCGATCAGGTACTGGATAATATGGATCTTGAACGTGAGCGTGGCATTACAATTAAGGCACAGACTGTACGTCTTGATTATAAGGGCAAGGATGGAGTAGAATACTGTCTCAATCTGATTGATACTCCAGGTCATGTGGATTTTACCTATGAGGTATCAAGAAGTCTTGCAGCCTGCGAGGGGGCCCTTCTGATAGTGGACGCTGCTCAGGGAGTAGAGGCTCAGACTCTGGCTAATGTATATATGGCTCTGGAGCATGATCTGGAGATTATACCAGTAATCAATAAGATTGATTTGCCTAGTGCTGATCCTGAAAGAGTAAAGCAGGAGATTGAGGATGTAATTGGATTAGATTCTTCCGGGGCAATTCTGGCTTCTGCAAAGACTGGACAAGGCATTGAAGAGATTCTGGATGCTATAGTTGAAAGAATACCTTCTCCATCAGGCGAGAAGGAAAAGCCGCTTCAGGCACTGATTTTTGATTCATACTTCGATTCTTACAAGGGCGCAGTAGCCCATGTAAGAGTAATGGATGGCGAGATTAAAAAAGGCACTCAGCTGAAAATGATGGCGACAGGCAAGCTTTTTGAAGCGACTGAAATAGGCTGTTTCAGGCCAGCGCCTCAGGCGCTTTCACGACTTGGCCCTGGCTCAGTAGGCTTTGTGTGCGGCTCATTAAAGCAGGTGAAGGATGTACGGGTTGGTGACACAATCACTACTCAGGAAAAATCTGCAGCTAATCCTCTGCCAGGATATCGTGGTGTTACTCCAATGGTTTACTGCGGCCTATATCCAGTGGACAGCCAGGATTACGATAATCTGAAGGACGCACTGGAAAAGCTGCAGCTTAATGATGCAGCACTGGTATTTGAGCCAGAAACCTCTATTGCACTGGGCTTTGGCTATCGTTGCGGATTCCTGGGCCTGCTTCATATGGATGTTATCCAGGAGCGTCTTGAGCGTGAGTACAATCTGAAGCTGATTACCACAGCTCCAAGCGTTATATACCATGTGCATAAAACTGATGGAGAAATGGTGAAGGTTGATAATCCATCTGATCTGCCAGACCCTACTACTATCCAATATATAGAAGAGCCATATGTGAAGGCTACCGTTATTGTTCCTAACGATTTCGTGGGTGCAGTAATGGAGATTTCCCAGAATAAGCGTGGCGAGTTCAAGAATATGGATTATCTGGATGTAAATCGTGTTATGATAGTTTATCATATTCCTCTCAGTGAAATTATTTACGATTACTTTGATAAGCTTAAGTCATCTACTCGTGGCTATGCCTCCCTGGATTACGAGCTGGCAGATTATCAGCAGGCTAAGCTGGTTAAGCTGGATATTCTGCTTAACGGCGAGCCTGTAGATGCATTATCCACTATAGTGCATGTAGATAATGCCGCTTCCCGTGGCCGTCAGCTGGCAGCTAAGCTTAAGGAGATTATTCCTCAGCAGATGTTTGAGATTCCTATCCAGGCTGCTATCGGCAACAAGATTATTGCGAGGGAGAATGTCCGGGCTATGCGCAAGGATGTATTGGCAAAATGCTATGGCGGAGATATTACTAGAAAGCGCAAGCTGCTGGAAAAGCAGAAGGAAGGCAAGAAGCGCATGAAGGCGGTGGGCCGTGTTGAGGTGCCGCAGGAAGCTTTCATGGCAATTCTGAAGATAGAGTAAGCTATTATCTGGTGAATATTATGACTAACGATAAAAAGAAATATGGCGTGTATATTCATATCCCTTTTTGCCGTCAGAAGTGTTTCTATTGTGATTTTCCGTCATTTGCTGGGCGAGAAAGATTTATGGATGAATATGTGTCCGCTCTTTGTACTGAGATAGTGCATTGGGGACAGGCTGTTAAGGCTGGGGAGACTTGGGGCTCTCCAGCCACCTTTTATATTGGGGGCGGCACTCCGTCACTTCTCGACAGCAGGCAGATTTCAAGATTATTGTCTGCTATTGCGGAAGGCTTTGGCAGCATTGACGATAAGGAGTTTACAGTTGAGGCAAATCCCTGCAGTTTAACTGAGGAGAAGCTGCGGATTATGAAAAGCTTTGGTGTCAACAGGTTAAGCATCGGTGTCCAGACCTTTGATGATGCCTGTCTGAAAAGGATAGGCAGGCTTCATACGGCTAGCGAGGCCAGGAATGCGATAAAGCTTGCGAGGCAGGCAGGTATCTGCAATATAAGTGCTGATCTTATGTATGGTCTGCCTGGCGAGACTCTGAAACAGCTGCAGGACGATCTTAAGGAAATGCTGTCCCTGAACCCTAAACATATCTCTGTTTATGGTCTTCAGCTGGAGGAGGGAACAGTGCTTTATAGGCAGATGGAAATGGGGCGGCTGGAGCTTCCTTCCGAGGAAGAAACAGAAGCTATGTATGACCTGATTGCTGATAGTCTGCCGGCAGCCGGGTATCAGCGCTATGAAATTTCTAATTATGCTCTGCAGGGCTTTGAAAGCCAGCACAATATGTCTTACTGGCAGGATGTGCCATATATTGGCCTTGGAGCAGGGGCACACTCCTACTGGCAGGGGGCCCGCTATGAAAATCCTGCTGACATCAAGGGCTATATAAATAGGATAGAAAGTGAAAATTTCTCTTGGCAGCTGGAGGAACAGCTGGGGCAGAAACAGCATATGGAGGAGTTTTGTTTTCTGGCTTTAAGAACTAGAGGTGGAATATCATCATCAGCCTTCAGGCAGTGCTTCGGACAGGAGATTGATGATGTTTATGCGAATGTTCTGCAAGAGCTTCAGTCAGATGGCCTGGTCGAGGTCGACAAGGAGGGTGTGCGGCTGACATCTTTAGGAATGAAGCTTGGCAACCGGGTATTTGCTGAATTTCTGCTGGATTAGTATGTGGTCATTGATTATTTTAGCAGGAGCTATTGAATACTAAGGTCTTGCTTTTAAATTTAGCGAAGGTTATAATATCGAATAGCTATGTAAATTTTTTCGTTGGAGGCATTATAATGAAGATTAATATTAAGATGGCTCTTGTAGCTGGTGTGATAAGTGTTTCAATATTGGCTGGCGGGCTGCCGGCAGAGGCTCATCCTGGCAGCAAAGATAATACTACCAAGGTGACTACAGAGAAAAAGAGCCTGCAGGAAAGAATTCATGCAATTCTTTATCCTGAAGGAGATACTGAAGAAAAAACTGTAATAGAGGATGTTATTGTTGACCATCTGGATGATCCTTCTGCTATTGCTGGTAATCCTATGGCAACTAGAGCCCAGTGCGTACGATTCCTGCTGGCACATAATCCTCACCCAAGCATTGCTGTTTCTCCTGAGGAGCTGGTAGATTGCTATTATGAAGAGGCTGCAATCGAGGGTATCCGTCCAGATGTTGCCTTTGTTCAGGCTATAAAGGAGACTGGTTTTTTCCGTTACGGCGGCACTGTTCTGCCGGAGCAGAATAACTATTGCGGTCTTGGTACGACAAGTGCCTACGTAAAGGGCGGTTACTTCCCTTCTGCCCGCATTGGTGTAAGAGCTCATATTCAGCATCTGATGGCTTATTCTACTACCAGGCGTCCAAAGCAGGATATCGTAGATCCTCGTTATACCCTGGTAAGAAATATATATGGCAGCCGTACCCTGCTTCATTGGGAGGACCTGAACGGACGCTGGGCAGTTCCTGGCGATGGATATGGTGAAAGCATTCTCAGCATACATAGGAATCTGCTGAAATATTAATATATAATAGAGAGGTATATAAAATGATTACAACTAGCGGAGTTACTCTTCAGTTTGGCAAGCGTGTCCTTTTTAAGGATGTATCCATAAAATTTACTCCTGGTAATTGTTACGGCGTTATTGGTGCTAACGGAGCAGGAAAATCCACCTTTCTGAAGCTGCTGGCAGGTGATATCGAACCTACCAAGGGTGTTATTGAAATTACCCCAGGTGAAAGAATGTCTGTGCTGAAGCAGGACCATTTTGCTTATGATGAATATGAGGTGCTTCGTACTGTTATTATGGGAAACCAGCATCTAGTGGACATAATGGACGAGAAGGATGCTATCTATGCAAAGCCTGATTTCAGTGATGAGGACGGTATACGTGCTGGTGAGCTGGAGGCAGAATTTGCGGAGCTTAACGGCTGGGACGCTGAGTCTGATGCTGCAAAGCTGCTGAATGGTCTTGGCATCAGCGAGGAAAATCATTATAAGAAGATGTCTGAAATGGATCCCGATCTCAAGGTGCGTGTACTTCTGGCCCAGGCTCTTTTTGGTAATCCTGATATCCTGCTTCTGGACGAGCCTACCAACCATCTGGATCTGGCCTCTGTAAAATGGCTTGAGGATTTCCTGGCAGGCTTTGAGAATACTGTAATTGTAGTATCCCATGATCGTCACTTCCTTAATCAGGTATGCACGCACATTGCTGATGTTGACTTCGGTCAGATTCAGCTGTATGTGGGTAATTATGACTTCTGGTATCATTCCAGCCAGTTGGCTGCCCAGATGGCCCGTGATGCCAATAAGAAGAAAGAGGAGAAAATCAAGGAGCTGCAGAACTTTATTGCTCGCTTTGCAGCAAATGCAGCAAAATCCAAGCAGGCGACTTCCCGTAAGAAGCAGCTTGAGAAGATTACCCTTGACGATATCAAGCCTTCATCCCGCCGTTATCCATACATTGCCTTCTCTCCAGACCGTGAGGCTGGTGATCAGCTGCTGCTGGTTGAGGGGATTTCTAAGACTATTGACGGCGAGAAGGTTCTCGATAATGTAAGCTTTACCCTCAAAAAGGGTGACAAGGTTGCTTTTACTGGCCCTAACAGTGCTGGTAAGACTGCCCTTTTCAAGATTCTTATGGGTGAGATGGAGCCAGATGAGGGTTCCTTCAAGTGGGGTGTTACTACTACCCAGGCATATCTGCCAAATGATAATACCGAATATTTTGAGGGCTGTGACCTGACCCTTACTGACTGGCTTCGCCAATATTCCAAGGATCCTGATGAGTCCTTTGTGCGCGGCTTTCTCGGCCGTATGCTCTTCAGTGGTGAGGAAAGCCTTAAGAAGGCCTCTGTAATTTCCGGTGGTGAAAGGGTTCGCTGCATGCTGTCCAAGATGATGCTGAGTGGTGCTAATGTACTGCTTATGGATGAGCCTACCAATCATCTTGACCTGGAGTCTATTACTGCACTTAATGATGGCCTTATTGCTTTTAAGGGTACTCTTCTGTTTGTGTCTCACGATCATGAGTTTGTGCAGACCATTGCTGACCGCATTATAGAGCTTACTCCGGGCGGAGTATTCGATAAATTTACAACCTATGATGACTTCCTCGCAGATGAGGAGGTTCAGGCTAGGCTTGCTGAAAAATATAATCAGTAATAGCCGGGCCTTATAAAGGATAACTGATATGAAAACTTTTGAAGAACTCAATGTGTCTGGTGAGCTGTGTCAGGTCTTGAATGGCATTGGTATAAGGGAAGCTACACCGGTACAGGAGGAGGCTATTCCTGCAGTCCGTAATGGCCGTGATACCATAGTTCAGGCGCAGACTGGTACTGGCAAGACATTGGCTTTCCTGCTTCCTGTTATGGATAAGATTAAGGTGCAGGCAGATAATATTCAGGCTTTGGTGGTTACACCTACCAGGGAGCTGACGCTGCAGATTGCTAAGGTGGCAGCTCAGCTTGGCAAGGCTAATGGGGTAAGGTCCCTGGCTATCTATGGCGGTCAGGATATTGAGCGTCAGAAGCATAAGCTGGGCAGGGAGCCTCATATTATTATTGGTACTCCAGGACGTATATTGGATCATTTGCGCAGGCGTACTCTTAATTTTGGTGCAACTAACAGAATCATCCTGGACGAAGCCGATGAGATGCTGCGCCGCGGATTTATTGAGGATGTAGAGACTATTCTGGGAACTATGGCCAGGGATAGGCAGATTATGCTGTTTTCAGCTACCATGCCTGACCGTATCAAGGCTCTGGCCCACAGGTATATGTTTAATACCCAGCATATTAACATCAAGTCTGAGAATATAACTCTTGATAATATTAAGCAGCTTGTTGAGGATACAACTGAGGAGTCTAAGCTGGATAAGTTATGCGAGCTCATCAATAGGTATTCGCCATATCTGGCTATGGTTTTCTGCTCCACTAGGAGCAGGGTGTCTGGTGTAGCTATGCAGCTTGCCAGACGTGGCTATATGGCTGATGAGCTTCATGGAGAGCTTACACAGCTTCAGCGCACTAATGTACTCAAAAAATTCCGTGAAGCCAAGCTGCAGATACTGGTTACTACGGATATAGCAGCCAGAGGACTGGATATTGAGGGTGTAACCCATGTTTTCAACTATGATATTCCCCGTGATACTGAGGGGTATATCCATCGTATAGGACGTACTGGGCGAGCTGGACAGGAGGGTATGGCAATTACCTTTGTGAATGCCCGCCAGTATACTCAGCTTCGCCGCATTGAAGCGGGCATAAAGGGACATATCCAGAAGGATCTCTCCAGCAAGAGCCTGGCTTCCAGGCTGAAGAGAAAGAAGCGTGAGGAAGAGGCTGCGGAGAAACGGCGCAAGGAGGATGCAAAGCAGGCAAAGCTGGCTAAGAGCCGCTATGCTAACCGTAAGGGTGCAGAGCATAAGGGACGCAATGACAGGTCACGGCGTCAGCGCGATAAACGGCATAGATAAAATTTTTAAAAAAGTTGTTGACTCTGTTTTTGATATATGGTATAGTATGTAACTGTCAGCGGGACAACAGCTGAAAGCTGAAATCCCATAGACACCATCTAGTGGGTAGGTGCCCGAGTGGTTAAAGGGAACGGACTGTAAATCCGTCGCCGTAGGCTACGATGGTTCGAATCCATCCCTGCCCACCATTTACTTATCGCGGGATGGAGCAGTAGGTAGCTCGTCGGGCTCATAACCCGAAGGTCAGAGGTTCAAGTCCTCTTCCCGCAACCAAAAGCTTGGAATGCTGATGTAGCTCAGTTGGTAGAGCGTATCCTTGGTAAGGATAAGGTCACCAGTTCAATCCTGGTCATCAGCTCCATTATAAAGGCGGCGTAGCTCAGTTGGCCAGAGCAAGCGGTTCATACCCGCTGTGTCAGGAGTTCAAATCTCTTCGCCGCCACCATCTGATAACAAACCCCTTTCAAAGGGGTTTTATTTATGTAAAGAAACGGGTTATTATCATATTGACATGGTTGCTCGTTTGTGGTAAATTATACTAGTGACATTGCGGGAGCAGTGTTTTGTTAGTATATTTATATTCAGTAAGGAGTGCATAAAATGCGCAATGCAGTTACGTTGGCCTGCACTGAGTGCAAGAGTCGCAACTACCAGACCAACAAGAACAAGAAGAATGATCCAGACAGAATCGAATTCAACAAGTATTGCAAGTTCTGCAAGAAGCACACACTGCATAAGGAAACCAAATAATTAGGCGGTTTGTGTTTGAGCTGATGTTGACAGGATGTGATTGCAGGTGGCGGATGTAAAGTCGTCGGCTTCTCAGCAGGAATCTAAAGGATTCAACCCTATTCAGTTTCTGAAAGAGGTTAATGCTGAGATGAAAAAGGTATCCTGGTCCGACAAGCATGAGCTGGCTGTTAATACTGGCGTTGTCAGCATAACAGTTTTTGTGGTTTGTGCCTTGATTTGGATATGTGATACCTTCTTTGCAAGACTGTTTGATCTTGTGCTGAGATAAGGACTGGAGGTAAGCTCATAGCATGGAGCCAGTTACTGAGAAGAGAGACTTGAAAACAGAGAGACATTGGTATGCCATTCATACCTTCTCTGGATATGAAAACAAAGTTAAGATGACCCTTGAGGACAAGGTCCGCAATCAGGAAGGCCTTGATAAGACTATCTTCAGGATAGTTGTACCGCAGATGGAGGAAGAGGAGCTTTCTGCCAGCGGCAAGCGCAAGACTGTACTGAGAAAGGTTCTGCCTGGTTATGTCCTGGTAGATATGATCAGGACTGATTCTACATGGTATCATGTAAGAAATACTCATGGCGTTACTGGTTTTCTCGGTTTCGGCAAGGATGAGATGCCGCTTACACCTGATGAGGTTAATAGCCTTAAGAAGTACTTTGGCGATGAGGAAGACTCCAAGCCAGAGAAGAAGGTCAGGGTTGTTGTCGATGTCGAGGTTGGTCAGTTAGTAAAGGTTATTTCTGGTCCATTCGAAAGTCAGGAGGGACCAGTAGTCTCTATCGATGCTGAGAAAGGCAGGCTTAAAATGCTTGTCAATGGTCTCGGTCGCGAATTTGAGGCAGAATTTGATTTCTCACAGATTGAGAAGCTGTAATTTCCCTTTAAGGAGGTGTATATAAATGGCAAAGAAAGTCGCTAAGATGGTTAAGCTTCAGGTACAGGCTGGTAAAGCTACTCCAGCTCCTCCAGTAGGTCCTGCACTTGGTCAGGCAGGTGTTAACATCATGGCCTTCGTTAAGGAGTTCAATGAAAGAACTGCTAAGCAGGTTGGTCTGATTATCCCTGTTGAGATTACCGTTTTCGAGGACAGATCCTTCACTTTTATCACCAAGACCCCTCCAGCAGCAGTACTGCTGAAGAAGGCTGCAGGAATTGAGACTGCATCTGGTGAGCCAAACAAGAAGAAGGTTGCTAAGCTGCCACGCGCTAAGGCCCAGGAGATTGCTCAGAGCAAGATGCAGGACCTGAATGCAGCAAGCTTAGAGGCTGCTACCCGCATGATTGAGGGTACCGCACGCAGCATGGGTATTGAAATCGTTGACTAATCAGCGGTTTTAGTGTCGTGGGAGGAATTTCCGTTTGACCACGAAAGGAGATTTTTTAATGGCAAAAGCAGGTAAGAAGTATCAGGAAGCTTGCAAGCTTCTTGAGGCTGGTAAGGTTTATTCTGCTGAAGAGGCTGTAGAGCTCGTAAAGAAAACTGCAACTGCAAAGTTTGACGAGACTATTGAGCTTCATGTACGTCTGGGCGTTGACCCTAAGTACGCTGATCAGCAGGTACGTGGCGCAATGGTGCTGCCACATGGTACTGGTAAGTCCAAGCGCGTTCTGGTATTTGCTAAGGGCGCAAAGGTAGACGAGGCAGAGGCTGCAGGTGCAGACTTTGTTGGTTCTGACGAAATCGTTACTAAGATTCAGGGCGGCTGGGTTGACTTCGATGTCGCTGTAGCAACCCCTGATATGATGGGTACCGTTGGTCGTCTTGGTAAGATCCTCGGTCCTAGAGGCTTAATGCCAAATCCTAAGCTGGGTACCGTAACTATGGACCTGGCAAAGGCAATCAGTGAGATTAAGGCTGGTAAGGTTGAGTACCGTACTGATAAGGCTGGTAATGTTCATTGCCCTATCGGCAAGGCTTCCTTTGATAACCAGAAGCTTATCGAGAACCTCAATGCACTGATTGATACTTTAATCAGAGTAAAACCGGCTGCTGCAAAGGGTCAGTATATCCGCTCTGTAACACTGAGCGCAACCATGGGTCCTGGCGTGCCAGTAACTCATGCTTGACATTTGCAGGCTGTAATAATATAATAGTCGATGGCTGTAGACAGCAGGTATAAATCACGTTGTGATTTATTCAAAGAATAAATCGCCTGCCGAGGCCGGAAGTCCGTAATAATACTGCGGCCTCCGGTAATCAGCCGGAGGCCGTTTTTGCTCCGTAAAATTTTGACGAAGGAGGTGTATTCATGGCTGTTACTGAACAGAAGAAGGCTATTGTCGCTGACTTAAAGGAAAAGCTCACTACTAGCAAGGGTGCTGTACTGACTAGCTATAAGGGCTTGACAGTTGCACAGGATACTGCACTGCGTGTTGCTCTCCGTGAAGCTGGCGTAAGCTACCATGTAATCAAGAATACAATGACTCGTATCGCAGCTCAGGAAGCTGGTCTGGACGAGCTGGTTCCTCATCTCGAGGGCACTACCGCTATGGCTTATTCCGCAGATGATGCTGTAGCTCCTGCAAAAATTATCAGTGAGTTCATCAAGAAGAATAAGCTGGACGATGCAGGTATCCTGACCGTTAAGGCAGGTATTGTTGAGGGTAAGGTTATCTCTGTTGCTGAGGTTAAGGCTCTGGCCGATCTTCCAAGCAGAGAGGTTCTTATCGCAAAGCTGCTGGGCAGCATGCAGGCTCCTATCTCCAACACTGTTGGCGTTATGGGTGCTGTACTGCGCAGTGTCGTTACTGTACTGGATGCAGTTCGCAAGCAGAAGGAAGAGCAGGCTAGCGCTTAATCTTGCTTATGCTGATTAATAATTAAGAATATAATCATATTATTGGAGGTATTTTATAATGACTAAGGAAGAGATTTTATCCGCAATTGAAAACCTGACCGTTCTCGAGCTGGCTGAGCTCGTAAAGGCTGCTGAGGAGAAGTTCGGTGTATCCGCTGCTGCTCCTGTAGCTGTTGCTGCTGCTCCAGCTGCTGCTGGCGGTGCTGCTGCTGAAGAGAAGAGCGAGTTCGATGTAATCCTGAAGGATGCTGGCGCAGGCAAGATCAACGTTATCAAGGCTGTTCGCGAGATTACTGGTCTCGGCCTGAAGGAGGCTAAGGCTCTGGTTGATGGTGCTCCTGCTCCTGTAAAGGAAGGCGTATCCAAGGCTGACGCTGAGGACATCAAGGGCAAGCTCGAGGCTGCTGGTGCAACTGTAGAGCTGAAGTAATTTTTGCTTCTGATTCTTTGTTAAGAAAAAAGAACCGCAATCTTAGGATTGTGGTTCTTTTTTTATGTGCTGATTATTTAAGTAATAGTTTATTTCAATATAAGCTTATCGTTGTTTGGATGTGAATTCTCCAATAGCTACGGTTCCAATTATTAGTATGGCTCCCAGCATTCCAAGAGGTGTCAGGGCCTCGCCCAGAAGCAGGGCGGAGAAAATCAGGGCGCTTATAGGATCGATGTAGCTGCAGATGGCAACGGACTGGGCAGATAGTTCTTTCATGGCTCCAAAATAAAGAGCATAGGCTATTCCAGTATGAACTATGCCTACAAATAGTATCAGGAGCCAGGTGCTGGTGTCATCAGGCAGGCCTGTAAATCCAGCGGTGTAAATAAGATACGGAATCATGGCTATGGCTGCTCCTGACAGCTGTATGAAGGTTTTCAGGTAGGTATCTATTGCTTCTATGCGCTTGTTGGATATAACTATCAGAGCATAGCAGAAGGCTGCACTGAGACCGAATATTATGCCGGTAATGTCATCAGGCTTTATTTCGCCGTTGTCAATTATTCCGGAAACAAGAATCATGCCTAGGATAGTCAGGATGGTAATTGCCAGCTGGCTTAAGGTCAGACGCTGGCTGAAAAACAGGGGAGCCATGAGTATTACCATGGTGGGCTCCATATAGTAGCATAGGGTAGCAGTTGCTACTGTAGTATAGTTAAAGGCCTCGAAGAGGAATATCCAGTTTATTCCTATAAGGGCGCCTGTCAAGGCCAGCAGGACTATGGATTGCTTTTTTACCTGCCTGATGCTGGCGTCCTTTTTTAAAGCAAGGATTATGCACATGAATAGTGCACCGGTAAGTCCCCTGATGAAGGCAAGGAATTCCGAAGGGACAGGTATGCTGCGCCTGAATAATCCGATTGAGCCCCATATAAGCATCGCTGTTATCAGCATGATGTAGGATATTAGTTTTTTCTTGTTCATATTATGATGCTGTTATCCTTTCCTGCTGCTAGCCTTTAGACAGAGTGCGGCAATAATCAGATATAAGAAGGCTGCAGCCGCAGCCTGATAATTTCTGGTCTTTTGGCGCTTCTCTATTGCTGCGATGGCCTCCTCGCATTTTAAGCTGTATTCACGGAGCTGGTTTTTTAGTGCCAGAAGATGTTCGTCAAAGTCGCGTATTTGTCCGTTGATGGCTGGAGTTGCAGCATGTGCTTCAGAAAATTTTTCAATAGCGGAACCCTCATTCATAATCGTGCTCATAACATTGACAGCGTTTTCAAGATTTTTGCGTTCCTCCTGCTTAAGAGCTGCCTCATCTTCAGTATAAATAGAATTATCCAGGGTCAGCTTGCTCTGGGTAATGCATTCTACAATGCTTCCCTCCGTTTTTCTCATCTGACTGGACAGATTTCGTCTTTCATCAGGGTCTTTGCTGTAGGCAATCTGACTTACCAGCACTAGATACTGGTCCAGATTATAATCGCCCTTTTTCAGGCTGTCCAGGCTTTCCTTATAGCTGACCAGGTCGGCCTCATCCATTTCAGAGCCATCATATATGCTGCTGACTACGAAGATGAGTGCTGCCAGCATGATTGCCATTATGAAAAAAATGTTTTTTTGTTTATTCATGGTATATCGCTCCTCAAGCTATCAAGTATTCTCTCTGGATTTATTATAGCATAAGAGCAATGCCTTGGCTTGGATTTTATGATGCATGAAAGGAACTGGGAAATACCGGGAGAAGGTATTTTTTTACATATTTATCATTGCTAATGTAATTTTATTATGGTAGAATTAAGTGCTACAAAAAAATTATATAAAGTAGCTGAATTTTTTAAGCAGCGTGCAATAACAGATGGAATCATCAGGTGCTGGAAAACCTTTGTTTTCAGGCTCTGGCGGTATGTCGTGTGGTTTTAGCCCATGAAGAGATATCGTGGTTCTGTTAGTTTTATTGCGCGAATTTTCATTTTTCTAGTATTTCGCTAAGGAGTGAAGGATTCAATGTTTAATCCTGTACAGGTAGGTACCAGAACAAGGTATAGCTATGCCAAGATTAAAGAAGTCATGGATATGCCTCACCTCCTGGATATCCAGAGGAACTCCTATGAGTGGTTCATGAGTGAAGGACTCAAGGAGATTTTCAGGGATATTTCCCCTATTTCAGACTTCAATGGCAAGCTGGTACTTTCCTTTGAGGACTTTTCACTGGGTGAGCCAAAGTATCCCCTGGAGGAGTGCAAGGAGAGAGATGTAACCTATTCCAAGCCGCTGAAGGTTGTTGCTTGTCTTGAAAACAAGACTACCGGCATCAAGTTTAACTCCGATGTTTTCATGGGTGATTTCCCAGTTATGACCGATACCGGCACCTTTATCATCAATGGTGCAGAGCGTGTTATCGTAAGTCAGCTGGTTCGCTCACCTGGTGCATACTATGACAATGCAGATGATACAACCGGCAATATCCTGTATAATGCCACTGTTATTCCAAACCGCGGCGCATGGATTGAACTGGAGACTGACTCCGCTGGCGTAGTATATGTCCGCATCGATCGTCTCCGCAAGCGTCCTGTTACCATGTTTATCCGTGCTCTTGGTTATGAGACTGATGATGCTATTGCAGAGCTGTTTGATCACGATCCACGCATTATGGCTACCCTTGAGAAGGATGATGTGAAGGATGTTGATGGTGCACTGGCTAATCTTTATGCACTTCTTCGTCCAGATGAGCCTTTCCTTGCAGATAATGCAAGAAACCATCTCTATGGTCTGTTTTTCGAGCCAAAGCGTTATGATTTAGCAACTGTTGGCCGTTATAAGCTCACTAAGAAGCTGGGCTGGAAGCGTCGTCTGCAGGGCAAGATCCTGGCTGAGGATCTGGTTAATAGAACTACTGGCGAAATCCTGATTGAGGCTGGCAAGACTGTTACCGCAGAGATGCTGGAGGCAATCACTCCTGAAATGGAGCCAGAGATTTTCGATACTATTTCTCAGCCTGTAATTGGTGGTGACCCTGTTGAGATTGTACTGCCAAAGCTGGCTATCCGTGTTGGTGATGATGCAGAAACTGTTATGAACATGATCTGCTCCCCTACTCTTGAGTATACTCATCGTACTGTTACCAAGAGTGATATTCTGGCATCCATCAGTTACATGCTGAACCTTATGGATGGCGTTGGCAGCACTGATGATATCGACCATCTGGGCAATCGTCGTGTCCGTTCTGTAGGAGAGCTGCTGCAGAATCAGTTCCGTATTGGTCTTTCCCGTATGGAACGTGTGGTACGTGAGCGTATGTCCATCCAGGATTCTGATATTATTACAGCATCTAACCTGATTAATATCCGTCCTGTTATTGCAGCAATCAAGGAATTCTTCGGTTCTTCCCAGCTGTCACAGTTCATGGATCAGCATAATCCTCTGTCTGAGCTGACTCATAAGCGCCGCCTGTCTGCACTTGGTCCTGGCGGTCTGTCCCGTGAACGTGCAGGCTTCGAGGTTCGAGATGTACATAACTCCCATTATGGCCGTATGTGTCCTATCGAGACCCCAGAAGGTCCAAACATCGGTCTGATAGGTTCCCTGTCCAACTATGCAAGAGTAAATCGTTTCGGCTTTATGGAGACTCCATATCGCCGTATTGATAAAGAAAATCATCGTGTAACTGGTGAGGTAGATTACCTGACTGCTGATGAGGAGGACAACCTCATTATTGCTCAGGCCAATGAGCCACTGGATGAAAACGACTGGTTCGTAAATGCCAGGGTTACTGCCCGAGAGAAGGAAGAGACTGTTCTGGTTCGCCGCGAAAAGGTTGACTACATGGACGTTTCTCCTAAGCAGGTGGTATCCATCGCGACTGCTATGATTCCATTCCTGGAGAACGATGATGCTAACCGTGCACTGATGGGTGCAAACATGCAGCGTCAGGCTGTTCCTCTGCTTCGTACTCAGGCTCCTCTGATTGGTACTGGTATGGAGTACAAGGCTGCCTGTGACTCAGGTGTAATGGTACTTGCAAAGCATGCTGGTGTGGTTGAGGATGTATCTGCTGATACTATCAAGATCCGTACCGAGCTTGGCGATATTGATACATATAAGCTTCAGAAGTACATGCGCTCCAACCAGGGTACCTGCATCAACCAGGTTCCTATCGTGTACAAGGGTGACAAGGTATTCGAGAAGCAGCCTATCGCAGATGGTCCTTCCACTGATCATGGCGAGCTGGCGCTGGGCTACAACATTATCGTTGCTTATATGCCTTGGGAAGGTTACAACTACGAGGATGCTGTCCTCCTTAGTGAAAACCTGATTAAGCGTGATATTTATACTTCCATCCATATTGAGGAGTATGAGTGTGATGCCCGTGATACCAAGCTGGGACCTGAGGAGGTAACCAGAGACATTCCTAATGTTTCTGAGGAATCATTAAGAGACCTGGATGAGAATGGTATCATCAGAAAGGGTGCAGAGGTTCTGCCTGGTGATATTCTGGTAGGTAAGGTAACTCCAAAGGGAGAGACTGAGCTTACTGCTGAGGAACGTCTCCTCAGAGCAATATTCAGCGAGAAGTCCCGTGAGGTTCGTGATACCTCCCTGCGAGTACCTCATGGCGAAGCCGGCAAGATTGTAGATGTAAAGGTATTCAGCCGCGATAATGGCGATGAACTGGCACCTGGCGTATTTAAGAAAATCCGCGTTTATATCGCTCAGAAGCGTAAGATTTCTGTCGGCGATAAGATGTCCGGCCGTCATGGTAACAAGGGTGTCGTTTCCCGTATAATGAAGGAAGAGGATATGCCATTCCTTCCAGATGGTACTCCAGTAGATATCGTTCTGAATCCTCTGGGCGTGCCTTCCCGAATGAACATTGGTCAGATTCTTGAGACTCATCTGGGTATGGCTGTCCGTAATCTCGGTATGCAGATTAAGGCTGGTGATCCTACTGTACGCCAGCGTCTCGAGGCTATCGGATATGATTTTGAGAAGAATGGCATGCCAAAGCCTGACGTGGCTGGTATTCATATAGCGACTCCTGTATTCGATGGTGCGAAGGAGAATGAGGTATTTAATACCATCAAGGCTTCCGGCATGGATGAGGATGCAAAGACTATCCTGTATGATGGACGTACTGGTGAGCCTTTCGAAAATAAGGTTACCGTAGGCTGCGTTTATATGCTGAAGCTTCACCATCTGGTTGATGATAAGATTCATGCACGTTCCACTGGTCCGTACTCCCTGGTTACCCAGCAGCCACTGGGTGGTAAGGCTCAGTTCGGCGGACAGCGCTTCGGTGAGATGGAGGTTTGGGCTCTTGAGGCATATGGTGCCGCATATACCCTGCAGGAAATTCTCACAGTTAAGTCCGATGATGTTGTGGGCCGTGTAAAGACCTATGAAGCTATCGTAAAGGGCGAGAACATCCCTGAGCCAGGTATTCCTGAGTCCTTCAAGGTACTTGTTAAGGAGCTCCAGAGTATTGGTCTTGATATGAAGGTTCTTGACCATCAGAATAAGGAAATCCGCATCCAGGATGATGAGGATGAGGATAAGGATAATACCGATGTTGAGATGGAGCAGACTGAGGTTGCTCCAGTTGCAGAGGGCACTGAGACCGAGGATACCAATTATTATGATGAGGTTCCAGAGGATGAGGATACCGATGACAACTTTGATATCTTAGCTAATGGCGGTAATGGTTTTTCACTGAATGATGGAGAGGATGCTGACTTAGACAGCTTCGGTTCCTACGATGACAGCGAAGACAATTTCGATGATAATTAATGACATAGATGGAAGGGAGTGACACCCCCTTGTTGGATGTTAACAATTTTAAATCAATGCAGATTGGCCTGGCCTCTCCTGATATGATCAGAGGCTGGTCCTATGGCGAGGTTACAAAGCCTGAAACCATTAATTACCGCACTCTGAAGCCAGAGCCACAGGGCCTGTTCTGTGAGCGTATCTTCGGACCAAGCCGCGACTGGGAATGCCATTGCGGACGTTATAAGAAGATTCGTCATAAGAATGTTATCTGCGAGAAGTGTGGCGTTCAGGTTACCCGTTCCAAGGTTCGTCGTGAGCGTATGGGACATATTGAGCTGGCTGCACCTGTTTCTCATATCTGGTACTTCAAGGGTATCCCTAGCCGTATGGCTATGATGCTGGAGATGTCACCAAAGGATCTGGAAAAGGTTCTGTACTTCGGTGGCTATGTAGTTCTTGATCCTAAGGGCTGCAAGGTTCCAGACGGTAAGGTGTTAAAGCGCAATGATGTAATCTCCTCCAAGGAGTATGCGGCTATTGTGGCTGAGCATGGTGGAGATAAGAGCTGTATCGATGTTGGTATCGGTGCTGAGGCTGCTAAGAAGCTGTTAGAGGAATTGGATCTGGACAAGCTCCGTGAGGAACTCATCGAGCGCCTGAAGAAATCAACTGGACAGAGCCGCGTAAAGGATATCCGTCGTCTGAAGGTTGTTGAGGCCTTCCGTAAATCCGGCAATAATCCTGCCTGGATGGTAATGGATGTAATTCCAGTTATTCCTCCTGAGCTGCGTCCTATGGTTATGCTGGACGGTGGCCGTTTTGCTACCTCTGACCTTAATGACCTGTACCGCAGAGTCATCAATAGAAATAATCGTCTCAGACGCCTTATTGATCTGAAGGCACCAGAGATTATCATAATTAATGAGAAGCGCATGCTGCAGGAAGCTGTTGATGCGCTGATTGATAATGGCCGCCGTGGGCGTGCGGTTACCGGACCTGGCAACCGTGCCCTCAAGTCCCTATCTGATATGCTTAAGGGCAAGCAGGGCCGTTTCCGTCAGAATCTGCTGGGTAAGCGCGTTGACTACTCTGGACGTTCCGTTATCGTTGTAGGTCCTGAGCTGAAACTCCACCAGTGTGGCCTGCCAAAGGAAATGGCACTGGAGCTCTTTAAGCCTTTTGTAATGAGAAAGCTGGAGAGCAAGAATCTGGCTAACAATATAAAGGCTGCCAAGAGAATGGTTGAAAGAGCAAACCCACTGGTATGGGATGTTCTGGAAGAGGTTATCAAGGAGCATCCAGTACTCCTGAATCGTGCACCTACATTGCATCGACTTGGTATCCAGGCTTTCGAGCCAGTTCTCACTGAGGGCCGTGCACTGAAGCTGCATCCTCTGGCATGTACCGCATATAATGCGGACTTCGACGGTGACCAGATGGCAATCCATCTGCCTCTGTCTGCAGAGGCACAGGCTGAGGCCCGTGTCCTGATGCTGGCAGCAAATCACATTCTGGCACCAAAGGATGGTAAGCCTATTATCGTTCCTTCCCAGGATATGGTACTTGGTTCTTATTATCTGACTATCATCCGTCCAGGCGCACTCGGCGAGGGCAAGGTATTTACTAGCATCGATGAGGCTCTCCTGGCATATCAGCACAATAATCTTTCCCTGCAGGCTGAAATCCAGACCCGTATCAAGGGCTATGGTCTTGTAAAGACATCTCTGGGCCGTATGATTTTCAACGAAATCCTGCCAGAGAAGGTTCGTTACTACTACAAGATTCCTGCAGTAAACCCTGCTGATGGATCTCCTATCATTGACGAGACTACTGGTAAGCAGGCTGAGCAGTGGGCACTGGGTGTGCTTATGGATAAGAAGCAGCTGGGCAAGCTGGTTGCAAAGTGCTTTGATAATCTTGGTGCCAGCGAGACTGCAGTAGTAATCGATAATGTAAAGAATCTTGGTTATCACTATGCATGTATTGCAGGTATGACCGTAGCTATCGCCGATATTCATGTTCCTCCTAAGAAGAAGGATATCCTGGATGAGGCACAGAACCATGTAAACCGTGTTGAAAAGCAGCATGCACGTGGTCTGATTACAGAGGAAGAGCGTTATAACAAGGTTACTGGACTCTGGTCTAAGGCTACTGATGACGTAGCTGATGCCATGATGGAAAACATGGACCTCTTTAATCCAATCAAGATGATGGCCGATTCTGGTGCCCGCGGTAATAAGCAGCAGATGCGTCAGCTGGCAGGTATGCGCGGTCTGATGGCTGATCCATCCGGTAAGATTATTGAGATTCCAATTACCGCAAACTTCCGTGAGGGTCTGACAGTATCCGATTACTTCATTTCATCCCATGGTGCCCGCAAGGGTCTGGCCGATACTGCACTTAGAACTGCAGACTCCGGTTATCTGACCCGCCGTCTGGTAGATGTTGCTCAGGATGTAATTGTCCGTGAGGATGACTGTGATATTGTCGGTATTGATCTGGTAAGTGCTCGTGCAAGTCTGGCAGATTCTGCGGCTGAAGCTATTGATCTTAAGAGAGATGATCTGGTTGGCCGTCTGGTAGCTGAGGATATCATTAATCCGGAGACTGGCGAAATTCTTTTCGTTAAGGATACTGTAATTGATGATGAGAAGCTTGCTCAGATTGCTGAGTGCAATGTAGCTGAGATTATTCTTCGTGGTGTATCCGGTGATGATGTTGATGCAGTAATGAGCAATGCTACTGTTACTGAAACAATTAAGCTTGGTACAACTGATGATAAGGTACGTGCTGCCATCAAGACTGCTATGGTTGGTCAGATGCTTGGCAAGAAGACTACCGAGGCTGTTTACGACAGCGTAGGAACTGAGCTTCTGGCAGCAGGTGTTCCTCTTACTGAAGAGAGCATTGATGCGATTATTGCCAGTGATGCAAAGGTAGTTAAGGTTCGTAACAACAATGTCCGTGGTATCGTGGTTGAGGCTATTATGGGCGGTAGTGAGCCTATTGAGAAACTGCAGGAGCGTATTATTGGCCGTGTACTGGCTGAGGATATCGTTGATCCTGAGACCGGTGAAAAGATTGCTTCCCTGAATGAGACTGTTGATGCTGCTATGGCAGATGCAATTGCTAAGGTAAGAAAGACTGTAAGCATTCGCTCTGTACTGACCTGTAAATCTCAGTTCGGTGTCTGCATCAAGTGCTATGGCCGTGATCTGGCTAACGCTACCGAGGTCAATGTTGGCGAAGCTGTCGGCATTATCGCTGCTCAGTCCATCGGTGAGCCTGGTACCCAGCTGACAATGCGTACCTTCCATACTGGTGGTGTAGCAGGTGATGATATCACAATGGGTCTGCCACGAGTTGAGGAGCTCTTCGAGGCTAGAAAGCCTAAGCATAATGCTCTGATTGCCGAGGTGGCTGGTGATGTATCCATCACTGATGCAAAGGGTATGCATCATATCACTATTACCCCTGCTTCTGGTGAGGTAAGAGAGTATGATGTTCCTATGGTATCCCGTATGGTTGTCCGTGATGGTGACAAGATTGAGCTTGGCGGACGTATTACCGAGGGTTCCATTAACCCACATGACATCATGCGTGTCTGTGGCTTGAAGGAGACCTATCGTTATCTGGTATATGAGGTACAGAAGGTTTACAAGTCTCAGGGTGTTGATATTAACGATAAGCACATTGAGGTTATGGTACGCCAGATGCTTCATAAGGTTAGAATCCTGGAGCCAGGTGACACTGACTTCCTGCCAGACGCAATGGTTGACATCAATGCTTTTGAGTTGGCCAATGTTGAGGCTATTAAGGCTGGCGGAAATCCTGCAGTTGCTGTACCTACTCTGCTGGGTATCACCAAGGCTTCCCTGGCAACGGATTCCTTCCTGTCTGCAGCATCCTTCCAGGAGACCACCAGAGTGCTGACCGACGCCGCAATTAACGGCAAGGTTGATCCTCTGATTGGTCTTAAGGAGAATGTAATTATCGGTAAGCTGATTCCTGCAGGTACTGGTATGGAGCGTTATCGCAACATCAAGGTTGTATACAATCAGGACAATGAAGAGGAGGAGACTCCTCAGAAATCCTTCCTGATGGATGAAATCATGATGGAACAGTAATAGCTTAAAAGAATGACTAAAAAAGATGCAGTTCTTAAAAACTGCATCTTTTTTTGTATAATCGATAGCTATCTTGAATAGTTTAAGATAAAATATTGACATAAAATATATGCTGGTATAATTATATGTTATAAAAGAATAGGGTATGGAGCATGGATGCTTTTTATGTGCTGTGCAAGGTGGGAATAATAAAAGGCGCTACAGCTGATATTTTAATCGGCTGTAGCGCCTTTGAAGCTTAAAGCATGGATTTATTTTGGGCATTGTATCTGCATAACCTGCTCTATCACATTGTGAAGAAGCTGGCTTTCAGCAGTGTCGGCAGCTCGATAATATACCTCCTTGCCATCACGGCGGGAGGTTATAAGCCCGCTGCTTTTTAAGGCTCTTAGATGATGTGATATGGCTGGGCTGGACATATCCATCATAGAAGAAATGTTTATGACGCATTCCTCATAATGACATAGCAGCCAGAAAATACGTATACGGGTGCTATCACTTAATTGCTTGAAAGCATCTGCTGCTGGCTGAAAGTACTCTGCTTGAGCAAGGTGGCTTTTTATTACCTCCAGCTCAGGTCCCTCTTGATGATGGTGTGGAAGATGTAAATGCTCCATAATTTTATCCTTTTTGTGTTGCTTTTTTTGTGTGTAAGTATTATACTACAAATATAACAATTAAACAAATGCTTAATTGTTATATTGTTTTTGTTAAATTTTTTAAAGGAGAGGATTTTTATGAAGAAGACTTATAAAATTGAGGTTGATTGCGCTAATTGTGCTAATCTTATGGAGGAAGCAGCAAATAAGGTTGAGGGCGTAGCTAAAGCTACTGTTAATTTCATGGCTCTTAAGCTGATAGTAGAGTTTGCTGATGGTGCAGATCCTGAAGCAGTTATGGAAAGGGTTTTAGACGATTGCCGCAAAATAGAGCCGGATTGTGAAATCTATTTCTGATAGAATAGCTAGAAGCTGACAGGAGGATATAATTATGCAGGAAATAATAGTCAATGGCCTGCTTCTGGCAGTAACTGCTATGGCTGTATATGTGCTTTTTATTGGAAAGGTAAAGAATAATCTTAATAAAAAGCAGAGGACTATGATGCAACGGATATTGCTGTCCTCTGCATTGCTGTTACTGTGGAACCTGTTTACTCCACAGGTATTTGATAGTATTGATAGGATTGTGACTTATGGGGCAGGCCGGTGGGTACGTCTGCTATGCTATCTTGCAGTTTATTACATTATTGGTCATGATATATTGCAGAAGGCCTTGAAAGGAATTACTAATAAGCGGGTTTTTGATGAGAATTTTCTCATGGCGATTGCGACTATTGGTGCATTATCAATAGCTATATATGAAAATGGTGATTATCTTGAGGCCGTAGCAGTAATGCTTTTTTACCAGATTGGAGAATGGTTCCAGGGACATGCTGTGGCTCAGAGCCGTCGTGATATAAGCAGCCTGATGGATATACGGCCGGATTATGCTAATATAGAGACTACTGGGCAGCTGGAGCAGGTTGATCCAGATAATGTGAAGATAGGTACCGTTATTGTTGTGCAGCCAGGAGAAAGGGTACCGATTGACGGTGTTGTAGTGGAGGGAAGCTCCAGCCTTAATACCAGTGCGCTGACAGGAGAGAGCCTTCCTCGTGAAGTCATCGCTGGGGATGATGTTTATAGCGGCTCTATCTGCCTTACTGGAGTGCTGAAGCTGAAAACCACTAAGATGTTTGAGGAATCTACGGCTTCAAGGATTCTGGAGCTGGTGGAAAATGCCAGCTCCCTTAAGTCCAAGTCGGAGGATTTTATATCCCGTTTTGCCAAGGTGTATACTCCGATAGTATGCTATGCTGCTCTGGCCTTGGCATTAGTTCCGCCAGTGCTCCGTATGGCTATGTGGGGACTGGCACCAGAATGGGATATATGGATTTACCGGGCACTGACCTTTCTGATAATCAGCTGTCCGTGTGCCCTGGTTATCAGTATACCTTTGAGCTTTTTTGCTGGCCTGGGCGGAGCCTCTCGCGAAGGAATCCTGATAAAGGGTTCAAACTTTTTGGAGGCATTGTCAAAGGTAAAGCGGGTGGTCTTTGATAAGACTGGAACCCTGACCATGGGAAGCTTCGAGGTAAGCAGTGTCCATCATGGGACAATTTCTGACGAGGCAATCATGGAGTATGCGGCCCTAGCGGAAAGTGCGTCCTCGCACCCGATCAGCCGAAGCCTTATGCGCGCCTTTGGCAAGCATATAGATCGTAGCCGTGTTACTGATATCAAGGAAATCAGTGGACAGGGTATTACCGCTTTGGTGGATGGTATAAGGGTTGCAGCTGGTAATGACAAGCTTATGGCGGCTCTGGGCAGCAGCTACAAGGAATGCAGCCACCCAGGAACTATAGTCCATATTGCCTTGAATGGGGACTATGCAGGTCATATAGTGATAGCAGATACTATAAAGCCAGGGGCCAGGGAGGCTATTATAGCACTTAAGGCTTTAGGCTCAGAGCAGAACGTGATGCTGACAGGTGATGCGTCTAATGTGGCTGAGGCTGTAGCTGCTGAATTGGGCATAGAAGAATATTACAGTCAGCTGCTGCCTGGCGACAAGGTGGAAAAGCTGGAGGCTATCATCGCCGAAAGCAAGGGAAATGGCACTGTTGCCTTTGCTGGTGATGGAATAAATGATGCTCCTGTGCTATCCCGTGCTGACATTGGCATCGCTATGGGGGCTATGGGATCTGATGCTGCTATTGAGGCGGCGGATGTGGTCCTTATGGATGACGATCCTAAAAAGATACCTCAGGCAATCAATATTGCCAGAAAATGCATGAGAATAGTGTATCAGAATATTGTAATGGCTATTTCTGTAAAGCTTATCTGTCTGGCTCTGGGGGCTCTGGGTCTGGCAAATATGTACATGGCTATATTTGCTGATGTAGGTGTTATGGTTATTGCAGTTCTGAACGCAATGCGCTGCATGATTGCACCTAAGGCCTAGCATTGAAAATTGTAGGGGTCGACGGTGTGATTTAGAAATTGTAGGGGTCGACGGTGTGATTTAGAAATTGTAGGGGTCGACGGTGTGATT
>CAMCDL010000013.1 GCA_945873565.1 uncultured Selenomonadaceae bacterium
CCTTAATGGCCGCAGGAGAAGAACCACCGGCTATGCCGGTGGGTTCCTTTTTTATTTCGGCTTATTTTTTAAGGTCTTTATTTTTTTGCTTTAATGCGGTAAAATATATTAGATATATGGAAATGGCTTTTTCGTGAAGGGGTTATTTATGGATAAGATTTTGAACACCATATGGCTTATGCTGGAGGGTACCCAGGTAACACTGGAGATTTTTACCATTACTCTGGCTGTGGCTATTCCGCTAGGTCTTCTGGCTGCATTGGCAAGAATTTCCGGGCTTCGTCCCCTTGCTGTGCTGATGGAGTTTTATATATGGCTCATGCGTGGTACGCCTCTGATGCTTCAGCTGCTGTTCGTGTATTTTGCCCTGCCGATGGTAGGTATAATGCTGCCGGATATTGTAGCGGCTCTTCTGGCCTTTATATTGAATTATGCGGCATATTTTGCGGAGATTTTCCGCGCGGGCATCCAGTCTATAAACCGTGGGCAGTATGAAGCGGCAAAGGCTCTGGGCATGACTTACCCGCAGACAATGCGGCGTATTGTTATTCCTCAGATGATAAGAAATGTGCTGCCTCCTATCAGTAATGAGACTATAAACCTTGTGAAGGATACCTCCCTTATTTATATCCTGGCCATGAATGATCTGCTTCGTGTGGCAAGGACTATTGTTCAGAGGGAGTTCGATATGACTCCATTTGTTATTGCGGCTGTTTTTTATCTGGTCATGACCTTTGTGCTGACCTGGATTTTCAAGAAGCTGGAGGCTCATTATGCAAAATATGATCAGTAATGGGGATGTAATGCTCCGGATGAGTGATATTAAAAAACAGTTTGATAACCTGGAGGTTTTAAAGGGAGTCAACCTTGAGGTCAGAAAGGGTGAGGTGCTGGCGATTATCGGTCCATCCGGTTCTGGCAAGAGTACCTTGCTTCGCTGTATAAATCGTCTGGAGGAAATTGATTCCGGTACAATAGAGATAGAGGGCGAGATTCTGGCTCAGAACGACGGCAGCGGCAATGCTGCCTACGTAACTGATGCCAAAGCAAGGAAAATCCTGGCACATACAGGAATGGTTTTTCAGCAGTTTAATCTTTTTCCCCATATGACGGTGCTGCAGAATCTGCTTGAAGCACCAATCAGTGTTCAGAAGCGTCAGCGTGAGGAAGTTATTCCAGAGGCGGAGGCTCTTCTTGAAAAGGTAGGGCTGATTGACAAGAAGGATAATTATCCTGCCAGATTGTCGGGTGGTCAGCAGCAGCGTGTGGCTATAGCCAGAGCACTGGCTATGAAGCCGGATATTATGCTGTTTGATGAGCCTACTTCGGCTCTCGATCCTGAGCTTACAGGCGAAGTTTTGAAGACTATGCGTGAGCTGGCTGCAGAGCATACTACAATGGTTGTAGTGACTCATGAGATGACCTTTGCTCGTGAGGTGGCGAGTCACGTTATATTTATGGCAGATGGCGTTATAGTTGAGGAAGGAGCGCCGGAGGATTTCTTCGGAAACCCTAAGAATGAACGTACTAAGGTGTTTTTAAGGAATATGCTATGAGAAAAATTTTCTTAATGCTGCTGGCTCTGTTTTTTGTGCTGGCAGTTCCTGTGCAGTCAGTGTATGCTGCTGGATTCAGTGAACGGGCAGCATCCCTGGCAGAGGTAAAGGCAGTACGTGTCAGCACCAGCAGTGAAAAGGTTCGTCTGGTAGTGGATGCCGGTGCTGAGGTAAATTATGAAACTATGGTGCTGAGTAATCCTCAGCGCATAGTTGTGGACCTGCATGGTGCCTGGCTGAATTCCAGCGTCAACAAGGAAATGGTCCTTGATAGCAGGTATGTTTCCAAGGTCAGGATAGCACAGTTCAATGAGGATACAGTCAGAGTTGTTATTGAGTCCAATGTGGGGCGCAATAGCTATGATGTATTTGCCCTGGAGGGCGGTTCTGTGCCATATAGGGTGGTAATGGATTTTGGTAATCTGGGCAAGTCATCATCTGGAGTAACCATAGATTTTGGTAAAAAGCCTGAGGAAAAACCTAGCTCCAATCCAGTAATCCTGAATCCTGATAAAAAGGATAATGAGGCTAAGCCTGATGCTGTGACCACCGAAAAGAAGCCGGAAAAGGTTATTGTAGAGCCAGTATTTACTAAGGGTATTCTTGGCAAGACTATCTGCATAGATGCGGGTCATGGTGGCAGCGATGTGGGGGCTATCGGTCCTACGGGGGTTACTGAGAAATCAGTTACCCTGAAGGTGGCTGAGCAGCTGCAGAACCTTTTGAAGACAGCTGGTGCCAAGGTTATAATGACTAGAAATAGTGATACAGAGGTGTCAAAGAAAAAGGCGGCAGCATCGGATATCGAGGAACTGCAGGCCCGCTGTGATGTAGCTAATGATGCTGATGCGGATATCTTTATTTCAATACACCTGGATTCCTTCTCTTCCAGCACACCAAGCGGTACCACGGGCTACTATTATGGAAGCGGAACCAAGGCGGGGCAGAGACTTTCTCAGAAGGTAGCAGAGGGCGTTATTAAGAGCCTTGGTACGTCAAACCGTGGTAATAAGGCTTGCAATTTTTACGTAGTAAAGCATACTGACATGCCAGCAACTCTTTGTGAGCTGGCGTTTATATCCAACAATAAGGAAGAAAAGCTTATTAGTAGCCCAGCAGGTGTAAAAAAAGCGGCTGAGGGTATTTTTGAAGGTATAAAGAGCTTTTTCGGATGATTATAGGAGGCTATAACCTCAATGAGTGAGAATATGGAAAAAGAGTTTGAAATGAGTCCTGAGGAGTTTGAACGCTTTGCGGCTGAGTCTGCAAAGGAGCGTATGAAAGCTCTCAGACGCAAGAAGCTGCCAGAGAATAGAAGCCTTGAGAATGCTCTTATGGCAATGACCAAAAACGAGCTGGAGGATATTAAGTTTAATCTTGATATACCAGTGCCTTCATCCTTGAAGAAGGAGGAGATGGTTAAGCAGCTGGCACCTCAGATTCTGGTTTTCCTGCGTATGTGGATGACCAGCATGATTGAGGATCAGATGGCTCTGTTTGATTACCTCGTGAAAAATGACGGCATATCGTCTGGTATAAACTCTGATGATGAGAGACTCGATTATCTCAGAGGAATTGGCATGCTGTTCTGCGGTATGGATGAAGATAAGCTGGCATGGTATATGCCTGACGAGATAATGGCCGAGTATAAGAAGCTCTCTGGCGGAGCCTTTGTAGATGCAGTCCGGCTGAATAGTGAGCTTATGCGTTTAGCAGAGGGACTTATTTTCTATTATGGTGTCCTGGACTATGATCAGCTGTATAAAAAGGTACTGGCTCTGGCTGAGGCAGATGACCTGCCATTTGTCGATTTTATGGGTGTAATGCTTAATGGCGGCACCTGGAGCCGTTCTGTTGTTAATGACCAGCATCAGCTGGCAGCTGCTGGCCTGATGCATCCTGAGGAGCTGGTTGTGCAGCAGGCGAAGCGTGTCGGCCTGCCATACAAGGATTTTCCGTATGACAGGGTGTATGAGGCTGGTGCTGAAAATTATATAGAGTCTACTGATGATTATAAACGCCTGGCACAGTTCTTTATGAGCAGCTGCGGCCTTGACGTGCTTCAGGCAGCCGATGTTATGAAGGGCATTACAGTGATTATTCAAAATGGCTATGGCCTTAATGAGATTCAGGGAATGCTGGATGACAGTGGAATAAGCTTTTCTTCCAGGAAGGATGTAGAGAAGTTTGCTGATTACCTGAAAGCTTATAATAATACATTGCCACAATGGCTGCTGAAGGGTCATTCTCCTGATGAGGCTGCGTCCTTTTCTGCTCCTAATACAGCTGGTCAGGGCAAGCGCAAGGTGGGAAGAAATGATCCTTGCCCATGTGGCAGCGGGAAAAAATATAAGAATTGCTGTTTAAATTAAAAAAAGACTTGCATTTTGGAAACACATGAGATATAATAACTCTTGTCGACGTCATATGACACAGATTCCTCGATAGCTCAGTCGGTAGAGCAACGGACTGTTAATCCGTGGGTCGTAGGTTCGAGTCCTACTCGGGGAGCCATGGCGCGTTGGTCAAGTGGTTAAGACACCGCCCTTTCACGGCGGCTTCACGGGTTCGAATCCCGTACGCGTCACCATTTGATTATACGGGGATGTATTTATCCCCTATATATTGGGCGCTTAGCTCAGCTGGGAGAGCATCTGCCTTACAAGCAGAGGGTCAGCGGTTCGATCCCGTTAGCGCCCACCATTATGATGGTAAAGGTCATCCTTTGGGATGGCCTTTTTTGTTGTCCGAGTGAGGGGATGTTGCTTTTTTTCCTGTTCTTTATTAAAATTAAAATATAAACTGGTATTTCTATTCTTGAGGTGATTTTATATATGGATACTGCAGAACGGAGAGAAAAGCTGCTGTCTTTTCTGCGCAATGCTAAAAAACCTCTTACCGGGACCCAGCTTGCCAGAGAATTTTCAGTTAGCCGTCAGATAATAGTAGGTGATATAAGCGTTATACGTGCTACTGGCACTACTATTTATGCTACTCCTAGAGGGTATGTATTGCCGGAGGATGTGCCGGATGATACCGGTCTGGTGGCTACGATAGCTTGTCATCATGATAAGCTGAATATGCGCCGGGAACTAGAAATAATTGTGGATAACGGGGGCTTTGTCCGGGATGTTATTGTTGAGCATCCGTTGTACGGAGAGATACGGGCTGATCTCATGCTGGGAACACGCCACGATGTGGATGTATTTGCTAAGCGCATGGATGAATGTGAGGCTCGTCCGCTGTCTATGGTTACTTCAGGTATTCATTTGCACACTATTGAGGTAAAGGATGATGAGAGCCTTTCACGTATCTGCAGTCAGCTGAGGGAATGTGGTATTCTTAGCGAGGTGTAATATGGGTTTTTGGAAGGATTTGTGGCACAGTATGGTCCTCAAGGACAGGACTACCTCAGAAAAAGGGTATATCAGTGCTGAGGAGCGTAAGGAGCTTATTGGCTGCAAGGGGATTGTTAAAAACGAGCTGCGGCCTGCTGGCACCATGCTGATTGAAGGCAATCCGGTGGATGTGGTATCCGAGGGAGACTATATACGCAAGGGCAGCCTGGTGGAGGTAATTGGCGTTAATGGCAGCAGGGTAGTGGTTCGCCAGGTACAAAATTAAATTTATTTCAGAAAGGAAGATACAAATGGGTGATATTATTGGCGCAGCATTTCTGCTGGTAGTTGTCTTGTTTGCACTAGGACTATTTTTGAATCTGGTTCCACTGGGGCTTTGGATTTCTGCAATTGCTGCTGATGTAAGAATCAGCATTTTTACGCTGGTTGGCATGAGGCTTAGAAGGGTAACGCCTTCAAAGATTGTCTTGCCTCTTATCAAGGCCAATAAGGCTGGCATCAGTGTAGAAGTAAATCAGCTGGAGGCGCACTATCTGGCTGGCGGTAATGTCGATAAGGTGGTGGATGCGCTTATTGCTGCTCACAGGGCACAGATTCCGCTTCCTTTCGAGCGTTCAGCTGCTATTGATCTGGCTGGCCGCGACGTGCTTGAGGCTGTACAGATGAGTGTTAATCCGAAGGTTATAGAGACTCCTGTAGTGTCTGCTGTAGCCAAGAATGGTATTGAATTGAAGATTAAGGCGAGGGTTACTGTACGTGCCAATATTGACCGCCTTGTAGGCGGTGCTGGTGAGCCTACCATCATTGCCCGCGTAGGTGAGGGTATTGTTACCACCGTAGGCTCCTCAGAAAGCCATAACGACGTTCTGGCAAATCCTGATGATATTTCAAAGACTGTGCTGGGCAAGGGCCTGGATGCAGGTACTGCCTTTGAGATTCTTTCCATTGATATTGCTGATGTTGATGTAGGAAGAAATATCGGTGCTGAGCTTCAGACTGATCAGGCTGAGGCTGATAAGCGTATTGCTCAGGCCAAGGCTGAGGAGCGCCGTGCTATGGCTGTAGCTAAGGAGCAGGAAATGAAGGCTTATACCCAGGAAATGGAGGCCAAGGTAGTTGAGGCTGAGGCACAGGTACCTCATGCTATGGCAGAGGCTTTAAAGAGCGGCCGTCTGGGAGTAATGGATTATTATAACCTTAATAATATAAAGGCTGATACTGATATGCGTGACAGCATCAGCCGCAGCGGTAACGAAGGTCCGCTGAAGCCTCCTACAGTTAAGTAAGGAGTGGATGCCAATGGAAGCATTGCTCTTGTTTTTAGCTATAGTTTTCATAGCTAATGTATTTGACAAAAAGAAGCCTAGGGCGACCAGGATTCCAATGCCACAGAAGACTGAGCCGAGACCGCCGACGCCGGCAAGGCTGAAAAAAAATAAAGCTTCCACAAGTAAAGCGGAAGCTGATGGCAGGCGGGAAAAAATTCCGGATGCTTATGAGCAGGAGCCGGCTTATGCAAATCCTTATCAGGAATTCCTTAATAGAAGGCCTGAGGCTAAGGAGGCGTATGCAGCAGAATGCGAAGCACCATATGAAGGGCATAGGGAGCATGAGCATTCAAGGTATGGAAATACATTGACCGCACCTGGGAGTACTCCGTTAGCACAGGCTATTATAATGGCGGAGATATTGGATAAGCCGAAAGCGTTACGTCGGAATCGCAGATGCAGATATTAAAGCTGTATATATTCTGCATCAGGCACACTATCCCTTCGGAACGGGAAATTTTAACGCTTCTCCCGCGGAATTATTTCTGCAAAGGCTAAACTCGCTTTGCTCGGACAGCAGCCTTTGCTGACGAAATAATTTACCGCTACCGAAGCTATTTTCCCTATGACCTCAGGGAGAGTGTGCCTGCTGCAGTAAATACTGTATGTTAGCGAATACTGTATGTTAGCGAATACTGTATGTTAGCGAAATGTAGGGGCTCCCGGTGGGGAGCCCTTTGCTATTTGGACGCAAACAAGGGGACCGACTGCTGTCGGTCCCCTTGTTTGTGTTTTTTTAGATGTTAGATTTTTCTACAGCATCAAACATGTCGGTGATTTCCTTGCTAGGGGCCTTATCCATAAGGCTGACTACATAGATTGCTATGAGGGCAAGGATGAAGCCAGGGATGATTTCGTAGAGACCGAAGAAGGCAAACTGCTTCCAGATAAGGACGGTGAGACCACCGGTTATTACACCAGCGAGGATGCCATTTCTAGTTGCGCGGCGCCAGAACAGGGACATGATGAGGGCTGGTCCGAATGCTGCGCCGAAGCCTGCCCAGGCATATGCTACCATGTCCAGAATGAAGCTGTCTGGTGTCATGGCAATGGAGATTGCCATTGCAGATATTATAAGAACGGACAAACGGCTTATCCATACAAGGTGAGCCTCAGAGGCACTTTTGTTGATTACGGTTCTGTAAAGATCCTGAGAGAAGGCAGATGCTGCAACCAGCAGCTGCGCAGATGCTGTACTCATGATAGCTGCAAGAACTGCAGACAGAATGAGACCACCAGTAAATGGGCTGAAAAGCTCGCCAGTCATTTTCAGGAATACGGTTTCGGTGTTGGCACCATCAAGGCCATTGGTAAGGAATACCTTGCCCACGATACCTACTGCAACTGCAGCTGCCAGGGAAATAACAACCCATACCATGGCGATGTTCATTGCTCTGGACAGCTCGCCAGAGGATTTGATAGCCATAAAGCGCACCAGAATGTGGGGCTGACCGAAGTAGCCCAGGCCCCAGCCTATCAAGGAAATAAACTCGATGAAGGATATGGTTGAGCCGTCTGGATTGGTAAATGGGCTGAAGAAGGTAGGATTAGTCAGCTCGATGGCTGCTGTGGTGTTAGCAGGGCCACCTAAAGCATAAATTGCAGCAGCAGGTACCATTATGATGGCGAAAAACATCATGATGCCCTGAATGAAGTCGGTCCAGCATACTGCCATAAAGCCACCAGTCAGGGTGTAGAAAACTACCACAAAGGCACCGACCAGGACGGCTGTGGAGTAATCCAGTCCGAACAGGGTGCTGAACAGCTTGCCACCGCTGACGAAGCCAGAGCCGGTGTAGATTACGAAGAAAATAATGATGAAAATAGCTGGTACGACTCTTAATACTATGCTGTTATCCTGGAAGCGATTCTGCAGGAAGTCAGGCAGAGTAAGGGAATTGTTGGCTATTTCGGTGTACTTTCTGAGTCTGGCTGCAACAAATTTCCAGTTGGCCAGTGTACCAAGGGCGAGACCTACGCCAATCCATCCGGCACTTAAGCCTGCAACGTAAGCTGCACCAGGCAGTCCCATGAGCATCCATCCGCTCATGTCTGAAGCCTCGGCACTTAGAGATGTTACCCAGACACCAAGCTTGCGGTTGCCTATAATGTAGTCATCCATGCTGGTAGTCTTGTGGTAATAGTACATGCCGATTGCCATCATCAAGCCTAAGTACAGGACGAAGGCTGCGATAATAAGCATGTTTTCCATTGTTAATCCTCCTAATATTATAGCTTTTTTGCAAATGTATTCTCTAATTATACTTATAATGCTTTTATAATGCAATTAAGCCACGAAAATATTAATTATAAAAAAGGATTTTTCTGTATTGTGGCGAATGAAATATATGCGGGAGTGTGGCCCGTCTTTGTAATGATTTATATTCGTCGGTTAAATGAAAGACACTAGATAAATAAATTAGCTCTATACTAATAAAGCAGGTGAGCGTTTTGGAAAAAGTTAAGGTTATGGTGGTTGATGATTCAAGAATCAGCCGTATGATGATAGCCTCTATGCTGGCAAAAACCAATTTCGAGGTTTGTGCTATGGCTGAGAATGGTGCTGAGGCTGTCGAGCTCTATAGGGAAGCTAGGCCAGATATAGTTACCATGGATATGAATTTGCCTGATGCTGATGGCATTGAGGTAAGCCGCAGAATTCATGGTATTGACCCTCAGTGCAAGATTGTGATGATCAGTGCCATGAAGGATGCTAAGCTGATGATGCAGGGCAGACTGGCTGGTATCAGCTCCTTCCTTCAGAAGCCGGTAAGTACTAATGAGCTTATAGATACCCTCCTGATGCTTTGTCAGGATAGTGTTGGTGCTGTATCTATTTTCCGTGAGTCCTATGTGCCATCCTTTGTTAAGGTGTTTCAGGATGGATTGGCACAGCTTCTTGGGCTTAAGAGCGAGATAAGTATCACCCATGAAGAGGATTCTGTGCTGCATATTGAGGGTGTGGCTGTTATTATCGGTATTACTGGATCGCCAAAGGGCCGTATAGCTGTATATATGTCAACTGAGACTATGAGAAGGTTTGCCAAGACCATGCTGCAGCTGTCTGGTGACAATGGTGAGGTTTCTGATGAGGAAGCTGAGGCAACTGTTGAGGAGTGCAGCAATATTATTGCTGGCCGTGGCGTGTCTAAGCTTAATGATGTGTTCCGTGATCGTGAAATGCGAGTTACCCCTCCTGGTACAATTTCTGGTTCTGATATACGAATTGCTAATCCTGAGCTTATTTCCTTTGATATAAAGGCTACTACTAAGCTGGGTGATATTTGTATGAATGTTGGTTTCTCGAGGGGAGTTTGAGTATATGGCTATGGATGCAAAATTAGTTAATCCTTTCATAGACGCATTTACTTCGGTGTTTCCTCAGATGGGGTTTCCAGCACCAGTAAGAAAGGGAATGTCACTGAAGGATAAGATTGCTAACAGTCTTGGTGTCACAGTAATTGTGGGCTTTACTAAGCAGCTTAGAGGAAATGTAGTTTATAATATGAGTGAGGATACAGCAAAGTATATCGCTTCTACTATGATGATGGGCATGCCGGTTCCGGAATTTGATGCAATGGCGCAGAGTGCGATATCTGAGCTGTCCAATATGCTTACCGCAACTGCAGCTACTAATATTACCGGCTTGGGGCTGGAGGTAGATATTTCTACACCAAGCCTTGGAGTAGGCGCTGGTGCTCAGGTAAAGATAAGCGATGAGCAGTATCTGGTGGTAGTGATGGACCTTGGCGGACATCCTGTTGAGATTGATATTGCTGTAAGCAGCTGATGGAATAAATAAATGATGCTTCAGGACCTGCCTGAAGCATCATTTTTTATTTTTATCATATGTGGCGGCTGGTGCTAATTTTCTTGCTTTTGAATAGAGCGGGGGGTATAATAGGGGTAGTTTGTGTTTTGAGGAGTAGCCCGGATGGATAAGGTCGTAATAAAAGTAAAAGGCCGCCAGCGAAGTGCTGAGGGAAGCGTTACCAGGGTTGATATGGAGGCAGATGGCCAGTACTGTATGAAGGCTGGCAAGCACTATATTACCTATGATGATACCTCTATCAGCAAGGATGAGCCGGTTGCTACAACAATAAAAGCGTCTGCTTCTGAGGTGCTGATAATGCGGAAGGGCGCCCTTGGGAGCCGTCAGCGTTTTTCTGAGGGCGTGGAGGCAGTAAGTGATTATGCGACGCCATACGGAGTGCTTAAGCTTATGACCCGCACAGCTGGCCTGAGCGTCGACCTGTCGGATAAAGGCGGCAGGATTAAGCTGGATTATCAGGTTTTTGTGAATGGTGATTTTTCAGGCAGAAACCGCCTGGAGATTGAAATAGTTCGGAGATGATATTTTGGATATTAAAGAGGTTCTGATTGCCGCTATAAAGAATGCTGTTCAATCAGCTATTGAAGCTGGTGCCTTGCCAGAGGGAGAGCTGCCTGATATTGTGCTGGAGGTTCCGCCCAAAAAGGAGCTTGGTGACTTTGCTACCAATGTGGCAATGCAGTCTGCACGTGCTTTTCACATGGCACCTAGGAAGATTGCTGAGGAAATTACCAGCCGCGTTTCTGGTGACTGGCTTGACCGGGTAGAGATTGCTGGTCCTGGCTTTATTAATTTCTTCCTTAAGTCCAATGTGGTTTATGATGCCCTGATGGCAATTTATAAGAATCTGGATGGCTTTGGTCAGCTGCCAGAAAAGGATATGGCTCCTATTCAGGTTGAGTATGTGAGTGCAAATCCTACTGGACCTCTCCATGTAGGTCATGGCCGTGGTGCAGCAGCAGGGAGTGCTCTGGTAAATGTGCTGAGAGCTGCAGGTTATCCTGTGGTTGCTGAGTATTATATTAATGATGCAGGAAATCAGATTAATAATCTGGCTAAGTCTGTAGATCATCGTTACCTTGAGCTTCTGGGAAAGGCAGATGAGGCCAGCTTCCCGGAGGATGGCTATCATGGTGCGGATATTATCGATACTGCTCAGCGCATAATAAAGCGTGATGGCGATAAGTACCTGAATATGACTGCTGACGAGCGTATGGGCGTATTCAAGGAGCTAGCCCTTAAAGAAAAGCTGGCAGCTTTAAAGGAAGACCTGGAGGCCTTCAATGTACGCTTTGATGTCTGGTTCAGTGAGCGTACCCTGCATCCAGAAAAGGTGCAGTCAGCCTGTGAAGCTTTAAAGTCCAATGGCAAGATATATGAGCAGGATGGCGCTCTGTGGCTGGCATCTACTCAGTACGGCGACGATAAGGATAGAGTAGTAATTCGCGACAACGGTGTTCCTACCTACTTGGCTGCGGATATTGCTTATCACAAGGATAAGTTTGACCGTGGCTTCAGCAAGGTCATTAATATCTGGGGTGCAGATCATCATGGTTACATCTGCCGTGTAAAGGCTGCTATTGCAGCTCTTGGATACAATCCGGATAATCTTGAGGTTCTCCTGACTCAGATGGTAAGGCTACTCAGGGGTGGCGAACTGGTTAAGCTTTCCAAGCGTACTGGCCAGACTGTTACCTTAGCAGAGCTCATTGAGGAGGTTGGCACAGATGCAGCCCGCTACTTCTTCATAATGCGTTCTATGGACAGCCAGCTTGATTTCGATCTTGATCTGGCCAAGTCTCAGTCAAATGAGAATCCGGTTTATTATATTCAGTATGCTCATGCCCGTATCTGCAGCATTTTCCGTCAGGCGGCTGAAAATGGCCTGGAGGCTGGCGAGGCTCCAGAGCTGAGCCTGCTGACTGATGCAACCGAGCTGGCACTTATTGATAAGCTTCAGTCCTATGAGGAGGAAGTTGCTAAGGCTGCTGCTGAGTATGCACCGCAGAGAATTGCCCGCTATGCTTATGAGCTGGCAGGTGAGTTCCATAGCTTCTATAATCAGTGCCGTATACTTGGCGTGGATGAGAAGCTGGCCAAGGCCCGTCTGGCCCTGGTTAAGATTACCGCACATACCATTCGTCATGCGCTGGGTATTCTTGGAGTATCAGCGCCAGAGAAAATGTAAAAATAGAGAGGAGTCGTTATTTTGGATTTCAAGAACATGAATGAGGTTGAAATTGCAGCCTGGATTCTTCAGGAGAACAACAAGACCCCTATGCATTACAAGGAGCTTCTGCTGAAGGTTATTGAGCTGAAGGGCAAGGAAGTTCAGTCTGAGGCTGAGGCTATTGCTGAGATTTACACTCAGATGAACATGGATAGCCGTTTCCACTTTAATGGAGAGGGCTGCTGGGGTCTGACTGAGTGGACTCCTCAGGAGCGTGCTCGTGGTTCCAGAAGCCATAGCACTGACAATTTAAAG
Organism: uncultured Selenomonadaceae bacterium; assembly: GCA_945873565.1. Classification (GTDB taxonomy): domain Bacteria; phylum Bacillota; class Negativicutes; order Selenomonadales; family Selenomonadaceae; genus CAMCDL01. The sequence continues at coordinate 12,561 of CAMCDL010000013.1, forward strand.
GAGTAAAAATAGCGTAGGCTATTTTTCAGGAAAAAGGACTGCTCAGATGAGTAGTCCTTTTGATTTTGTAATATGCAGCTTTTCAGGTCAGGAAAATACCTTCGTTAAATTGTTTTTATAGCCTTTGCTGGCAGGATTTTGTTATCTTGTGGCGAAAAGAAAGGTATAGGAAAAACGGTCAGGAGAGGAGGGATTTTCATGATTATTAGGACTGTCTGCTCAGCAGCAATATACTGCCAGGAATGTGGCGGGATCCAGATTCATGAGGTCCCTTTTTTTGCTGGTCGGGGAACATTAGTTATAAGGTGCCAGGATTGCGGGCATCGTCTGGGAGAAATCAGCTATCAGGCCGGTGGCAGCTTCAAGCTGAAGCTGGATTGCGTTTCCTGCGGGGAGACCCATGAAGCGGTTTATAGCATGAAGAAGCTCAAGCATACCTATATTGACAGGGTAATCTGCCGTAAGGACGGATTTGAGCTTGGCTATCTTGGCAAGCATAACATTATTGAAGGGATGCTGTCTTCCAGCTTTGATGAGTATAAGGCGCTGCACCCAGGGGAAACTGAGGAGACTGCTAAAAGCAATAATCGCCTTCTGAAGGCAGTTAATCTGCTGCATGATATGGCAGAATCAGGCAAGCTTTGCTGTGACTGCGGCTGTCAGGATATGTCAGTGGATATTTTTGATGGGCATATTATTCTGGAGTGCTATGCTTGTGGACGGCATTCAGAATTTTCTCCAGTAAGCAAGGCTGATTGAGGCCTGGAAAGTATAATATGAAAATTTTTGACGGAAAGGGCAAATATGCTTTTTCCGTTGTTGTGTTGCTTATTTTAAGGATTTTTTGTATATGAAAGCACTTTTTGATATTTTATTGAAGGATAAGGCCCTGACTGAGATGAGCCGATGCTTTAAACGAAGCTCAGGCAAGGCCTTTATATACGGAATGTCTGGTTCACTGAAGCATGCTGCCTTTGCCGCCTGCTATGAGCTGGCACCTGCTCCTTCAGCAATTATTGTACATGACCGTCAGCAGCTTAAGGAATGGGAATCAGACCTGGCGGAGCTTCTGCCAGAAGCTGAATTGGCTGAGATGCCAGTGCTGGATATGACAGAGGTAGCTGCTGCCGCTAAAAGCCGGGAGCTTGTTTCTCAGCGTATGGATATATTGGGCAGGCTGAGCCGCGGTGAGCCGGTTATTATTTTGTCTACTGCTGAGGCTGCAGTGCAGAAGGGAATCTCCAGGCAGGACTTTGAACAGCTTAGCATAAAACTCAGGGCAGGGCAGGTGCTGGAAAGAGATGAGCTCCTGGCGCATTTTGTTCAGATAGGCTATCATCGCATGGAGGAAACTGCTCAGGTAGAGATGCCAGGAGAGTTCAGTGTTCGTGGCGGTATAGTTGATGTGTACCCGATAAATGAAATTACTCCTTATCGCATAGAGTTTTTTGATGACGAAATAGAATCGATACGTTCCTTCAGCCTGGAAACACAGCGTTCTATTAAGACTGTGGACAGAATTGAGATTCTGCCGGTTATGCAGGAAAATCCTGCTGGCCTTACTGATTCTTTTCTGGCGTTTATGCCAGAAACAGGGAAGATTATTATAGACGAGCCTTTGAGGGTGAGGGAACATATTATTAAGATAGGCAAGGAAAGCCCGGAGCTGAAGAACCGGATATTGAGCTGGAATGGCCTGTCTGACGGCATAAAGAATGGCAATGTACTGTATTTGGCCCTTATGCTGCAGAAGATTCATGGTGGTGAACCGGATTCCCTGGAGGGCGTTACTTCGAAGGGAATTGCTTCCTTTCAAGGGCAGATGGATATGCTGGCCTCCGATACTGAGGAATGGCTGGCTCAGAAAAACCGGGTGCTTGTATTAGCCAGTGATAAGAGCAAGCAGGAATCATTGCGTGAGTTTTTTGCAGGACACCGGCTGCCTGCCACTATGGAGCTTAAGGCGGGAGGGCTTAAGGCTGGTGCTGTCACCGTATTAAAAGGAAGTCTGCTGAATGGCTTTGAGCTGCCTGGTATGAAGCTGACGGTGCTGACAGAAAAGGATATTTTCGGACGTCAGAAAAGAAAGCTGACCAGGATAAGCAAGGAGGAACGAATTTCCCATTTCCGTGATATCAAGGTGGGAGATTACGTAGTATGCCTTAATCATGGCATAGGTAAATATATGGGAGTGGAGACTCACGAAAGTGATGGTGTCCACAAGGATTATCTCTATATCATGTATGGTGGCGGCGATAAGCTGTATGTGCCTACTGACCAGGTAAGCGTACTACAGAAGTATATAGGAGCTGAGGGCGAGGTGCCTAAGCTGCACAGGCTGGGGGGGAGCAGCTGGAAAAAAAGTGTGTCCAGGGCAAAAGCTGCGGTTGAGGATATTGCTGATGAGCTGATAAAGATATATGCGGCAAGACAGAAGGCCACAGGCTTTGCATTTGATGGCAACGATGAACTGCTGCGGGAATTTGAGGACAGCTTTCCTTATGAGGAGACACCGGATCAGCTGTCGGCTATAGCTGATATAAAGGCTGATATGGCTAAGGCTTCACCAATGGATCGACTCCTTTGCGGCGATGTAGGCTTTGGTAAGACTGAGGTAGCTATACGGGCTGCCTATAACGCTGTATTAGGCGGCTGGGAAAACGGCCGGCTGATATCCAAGCAGGTAGCAGTGCTGGTGCCTACTACCGTGCTGGCTCAGCAGCATTATAAGACTTTTCAGGAAAGATTTCAGGGAACTGGCGTAAATATTGATGTCATAAATCGCTTCCGTTCGGCCAAGGAGCAGCGAGAAACACTGCAGCGGACTCGTGATGGCCTGGTGGATATACTGATAGGTACTCATGCAATCCTGAACCAGAAGAAGGTTCAGTTCAGAGATTTAGGACTGCTTATTGTTGATGAGGAGCAGCGGTTCGGCGTTAAGCAGAAGGAAAAGATAAAGTCTCTGGCAGCAGGTGTTGACTGTCTTACCTTGAGTGCTACACCGATACCAAGAACGCTGCATATGTCCCTTACAGGAACCAGGGATATGAGCATTATAGAGTCAGCTCCGGCGGACAGATATCCGGTGCAGTCATTTGTGGTGGAGGATGATGACGGTATAATAAGGGATGCTATCCGTAGGGAGCTGAAGCGGGGCGGTCAGGTTTATTTTGTTTATAATCGGGTTGAAACCATTGATTATATGAAGAAGCGCCTGGAGGAGCTGGTGCCGGAGGCGGTAATCCAGACCGCGCACGGTCAGATGCCAGAGGAAATGCTGGAGCGTATTATGGTGGAGTTTTATGAGGGGAAGTATGATATTCTGCTGGCTACCAGCATAATAGAAAACGGCCTGGATCTTCCTAATGCAAATACCATAATAGTGCATGATGCCGATAAGTTTGGCTTGTCTCAGCTTTATCAGATGAGGGGCCGGGTAGGGCGTTCCAGCCGAATGGCTTATGCTTACTTCGTTTATCAGGAGAACAAGGTGTTGACAGAGACTGCAGAAAGGCGTTTGCAGGCGATAAAGGAGTTTACTGAGCTGGGGGCAGGTTTTAAGATTGCTATGCGGGATCTGGAAATAAGAGGTGCTGGCAACCTGCTTGGTGCACAGCAGCATGGCCATATAGCCAGTGTAGGCTTTGAGATGTATTGCCGGTTGCTAGAAGAGGCCGTGCAGACACTCAGGACCGGGCGTCCGCCGGCTAAGCCTCTTGAGCCGGTAATTGAGCTTCCTGCTGATGCATATATCGATGGCGAATATATTGAGGATGCCATGCACAAGATTGAGGTATATCAGCGCATGGCAGCTGTAAGGGATACAAAGCAGCTGCTGGCTCTGGAGGATGAGCTGGAGGACCGTTTCGGCGTGCCTACTGAGCCTGTGAGAAATCTTCTGTCAGTGATGGATATAAAGAATTATGCCAGAAGACTTGGCATACAGCTGATTATATTGAAAAATGATCTGCTGGAGCTGGAGTTTGCGTCAGAAAATAGCGTGGAGCCGGAGAATCTTATGAATACCCTGGGTGTTCTTAAGAATTCGGCCCGGATGAAAAAGAAGGAATATACTCTGCAGGTGAAAATGGGGCCGAAGCGGAAGGCTAATCTGCTGAGGTTTGTAAAGGGCCTGGTGAGAAGCCTGGCCGGTGAAGCAGGCAGGAAATAAAAGGAGTATTGCTATGGGAAGGATTACTGTTATTGGTCTTGGACCAGGAGATTTCGGTCTGATGACTATGGAGGCCTGGGAGCTTATGCGGCAGGCTGATCATCTTTATCTGAGAACTGCTGTACACCCTACAGTGGAGGAGATAGTAAAACGGGGCATAAGCTTTGATTCCTATGACAGCTACTATGAAAAGGCTGAAAGCTTTGAGGCACTTTATGAATCTATTGCCCGCGATGTGGTGGCTAAGGCTGCAGACGGCATGGAGCTTGTTTACGCAGTGCCTGGAAGTCCGATGGTAGCTGAAAAGACAGTGGTGCTCTTGAGAGAGTATGCTCATGAGGCGGGAGTAGAGCTTGATATAAAGCCAGGTATGAGCTTTGCTGAAATAATGTACAGCAAGCTGGGGCTTGATCCAATTGAGGGTATTACTATTATTGATGCCGAGGATTATGACAAGCTTCCAGTTGATATGCCTACAGGAATCATCATTACCCAGGTATATAATGACCGGATTGCCTCTGAACTGAAGCTTAGTCTCATGGAGGTATTGCCTGATGATTACAGGATTACCTATGTTCATAAGCTGGGCACAGCTGAGGAAAGTATCCGGGAAATAGAACTTTTTGAGCTTGATCGTCAGGATGATATAGACTACCTTACCAGTCTGTATGTACCAGCAGCGCCAAGAAAGCCGGAATTTGATATTACCCCGCTGAAGGAAATAATAGCGGTCCTGCGCTCACCAGGAGGCTGTCCTTGGGATATTGCACAGACTCATAGGTCAATTAGGCAGAATCTTATTGAGGAAACCTATGAAGTGCTGGAGGCTATAGATGAGGAAAACCCGGAGCTTCTCTGTGAAGAGCTTGGTGATCTCCTGATGCAGGTGGTGTTCCATGCCAGGATGTCTGAGGAGGCTGGAGATTTTTCCATGCAGGATGTGATAGATGGTACCACTCAGAAGCTGGTAAGACGGCATCCTCATGTATTTGGCGATGTACAGGCATCTGATGCGGGAGCTGCACTTTTCAGCTGGGAAGCTGTTAAGCAGAAGGAAAAATCCTACAGGAAATCCAAGCTGGATGGCATTCCTGATGGCCTGCCAGCCTTGATGCAGGCTCAGAAGATGCAGCATAAGGCTGCAAAGGTGGGCTTTGATTGGGATGATATAGCTCCAGTATGGGATAAGCTGGCAGAGGAAATCTGTGAGCTGAAGGAGGCTTGTGCTGGAGGCAAGACTGAACACGTTGAAGAGGAGCTGGGCGATGTAATATTCTCAGTGGTAAATCTGGCGCGTTTCCTTCATGTGGATGCGGAGCAGGCATTAAGGCAGACCAGCAGTAAATTCCGGAAACGTTTTCTTCATGTTGAGGCCAGGGTTCAGGATGCTGGCGGTGATTGGACCGCCTTCACCTTAGCTGATTTGGACCATTTCTGGGAGGAGGCTAAGGAAATCATAGGAAAATAGGCACTTTTTTTGAAAAATCCTTGAATTTAAAGGATTTTCTTAAAAAAAAAGAAGGAATTATTTGATTTTTATAGAAGTAAGCTAGCGAATTAATATTCAAAAATGTTTTTTAGGAGGATATTCTATGAACAAGAGCGAGTTAGTAGCAAATGTTGCAGCTAAGGCTGAAATCACTAAGAAGGATGCAGAAAAGGCTGTTGCAGCTGTATTTGAGTCAATTCAGGGTGCGCTTGTAGAGGGCGATAAGGTTCAGCTGATCGGTTTCGGTACCTTCGAGGTTAAGGAGCGTGCTGCACGCATTGGTCGTAACCCAGCAACTGGCAAGGAGCTGGAGATTCCAGCTTCCAAGAATCCTTCCTTCAAGGCAGGCAAGGCACTGAAGGATGCAGTTAATCCAAAGCCAGCTCCTAAGAAGGGCTGCAAGAAGGGCTGCAAGAAAAAGTAATTTATTCTTTTAGAAGATTTAGGCCGTTCTGATGGAGCGGCCTTTTTCTTTTAGCGTTATTCCATTCTGTTTTAGTGAGGGGTCAGTATATGAAGCGTGTTTTGATAACTGGCGGTACATCTGGTATTGGACTTGCTGCAGCGGAGTGTTTTCTGCAGGAAGGGGCAGCTGTAGCTCTGGTGGGCCGGGATAAAAAGCGAGGCCTTAAGGCTGTAGAGTATCTTCATAGCAGGGTTCCTGGCGGAACGATATGCTTTTTTCCTGGGGATGTAAGCAAGGTCAGTGCTTGCCACGAGCTGGCCAAGATGGCTGTAAGGGCTATGGGGGGCATTGATGTCCTGGTAAATTCTGCAGGAATATATTTTGAGCGTGCCATTGAGGATATGACCGAGGATGATTTTGATTATATGATGGGCATAAACCTGAAGGGGTCGTATTTTATGATTCAGGCCGTAGTCAGGTACATGAAGGAACAGAAGCATGGTGCTATTGTGAATGTAAATTCTGACGCAGGACTGCATGGGAATTATATGTGTTCCTCCTATTGTGCATCTAAGGGTGGAATCAGTATGCTTACAAAAGCATTGGCCCTGGAGCTGGCACCATGGAAAATCCGGGTTAATTCTGTGTGTCCAGGGGATGTGCTGACTCCTATGACTGACAGGCAGCTTGAGCAGTTTGCTGACCGGGATGAGGGCCTTGAACAGATTGCTAGTGTTTATCCGTTAAAGGAAATTGGCAAGGCATCAGATATAGGTGCAATTATAGCCTTTCTGGCATCTGATAGGGCTTCCTTTGTAACTGGTGCCCTGTGGAGTGCAGATGGCGGTATTACTGCTTAAATAGTCAGGATATAGAAAAGGTTAGTGTTTTGTGATACAATACTGAGGTTATAGCATAAGAAAGGAGGTATTGGCCTGTGAATGGAAAACGCTTTCTGATTGTCACTGCTTCAGTGGGTTCTGGACATGAAAAAGCTGCTGCGGCTATAAGCCAGGGTATTTCAGATGCTTATCCTGATGCTTTTGTCAGGACGGTTGATTTTATGGCTAAGTCAACATCCTGGCTCAACGCTTTTATGAAGGCTTGCTACCTCAATATGCTGAATTTTATGCCGAACCTTTATGAGTTTATTTATAATTTTACAGCTGGTCCGAAAAGAGGAAGTCTGATTCAGACCATTATGGCAGCTGTTATGGCTCAGACCATGAAGGGTCTTATTAATGAGCATCAGCCAGATGTGATTATCTGTACGCATCCTTTTCCGGCAGATGCGGTATCTCATCTTTCCTATAAGTGGCGCAAGCGTTTTCTGTCGGCGGCACAGATTACCGATTATTCGGTGCATCCTATGTGGGTGTGCCCTAATATGAACCTGTATTTTGTGGCCTGCAGTTCTATGCGTGAGGCGCTGGCAGCTGAGGGGATTACCAAAAGCACGATTCATGTGACTGGTATACCGGTGGATAAATCCTTTTCCAGGCCAGTGGAACCTGAGATTCTGAAGGCTTTTAAGAAACACTATGGGATTTCAGGCAGCATGCCGGTTATTCTTATAATGGGAGGCGGCCTTGGACTGGGAGGAATTTCATCATCTCTTGATAAGCTGGAGAAGGTAGGGCAGCGGCTTCAGCTTCTGGTGGTAGCTGGGCGGAACCGGGAGCTGGCCCATCAAGCAAGAGCAAAAATAGAGCATTCGCATCATATAATAAAGGTATGGGATTACACGGATGAAATAAGGATTATGATGGAATGTGCTGACCTGCTGGTCAGCAAACCGGGTGCGCTTACTCTTACCGAGGCTATGCTGGCTGGGCTGCCAATGCTTTTGCATGAGCCTATACCAGGGCCTGAGACTGATAATGCAATTTATATGTCTGACTGTGGTATAGCACGCTGGATTCATTCCGAGGAGGAGCTGGCAGTGGCAATAGAGGAGCTTGTTTCTAATCCTGAAAAACTGGCCGGAATGAGCAGGCGGGCTGAAACTGTGGGACGGCCTGATGTTATATCGCACATCATAGCCAGCATAAAGGAAAATTATCCGGATAATTTAAAGTGATTTTTCGCAATATCTGTTTTTTTAGCATAATTTTCATGCTATAATTATTATATATTGACTTTTGCTGGCAGTGCTTGCTGGTAAAAAAAGAAAGAGTATGGTGATCGTCCGTGTCAGTAATTAGTTTAAAGAAAAACGGCGAGGGTAGGTTCGTGTGTCCGGAGTGCAGTGGTGTATTGGAATATACAGAAGGTGGACAGATACGAGTCGTTGATGGTTCGGTTGATTATGATAATGTTAAGCCACGTTATGTATGCTATTCATGTAATAGGTTTTACCGGGAACTGCTGACATCAGGTTTTTATGATGTTTTTGACTTGCCTGAGGAGAATAGGAAGCCTGCTGAGAAGCGTAAGGTTTTAAAGACTGGAGATCTTGCTCCTATGCAGCTGAAGCGTGATGCTGAGGGAAGATGCGAATGTCCTCGCTGTGGCGATAATATGCGTTATCTTGAGGCTGAAGCCGTAAAAATTGTAGATGGACATGCAGATATGTCTGATACCGTAGCAAGATTTGCCTGCGACGGATGCAGTTCTATTTATCGAAGGATTGCAACGACTGATTATTATCAGTGGAGTGAAAAATGAGTTCCATTTCATGATACAGAGGAGGAGGGGATTGAAATGGCGAAAGTTAGTAACCGTACAAGAAAGAAATCCCGTCATCCTAATTGGTTTATGTTTATTCTCATAGCAGTGATGCTCTATTCTATTTGTAAGATAGTTGATCAGCAGCAGGCACTGAATAATCTTGATGATGATTTATCTCAGGCACAGGCACGGTATGAGGCTGCTAAGAAGGAAAATGAGGAGCTCCTGAAAGAACAGCAGAATCTAGGTGATCCAGATTATGTGGAGAGACTGGCCCGTGAGGATCTTGGCATGACCCGTCAGGGTGAATTGCCATATATCTACTCTCGTAAGGAGTAGTGTTGACATGTTTTTTCAGACGATAGTATACTGATACTGTTGTCAAATGTATTTTATGCATTACGCAGGTAATGCCTCTAGGAGGAAGTAAGTTGGCCATTGAAGTTGGCAGTGTTCTGGAGGGCGTCGTAAGTGGCATCACTGAGTTTGGTGCATTTATTGAGCTTCCAGAGGGAAAGGTCGGCCTTGTTCATATTTCTGAGGTCGCAGATGAGTTTGTAAAGGATATAAAGGATTTTCTGAAGGAAAAGGATACTGTTAAGGTAAAGGTTCTTTCTGTTGATGAAAGGGGCAAGATTGGCCTTTCAATAAAGCGCCTTCAGGAGAAGCAGGAGGAGCCGCATCCAAGAAAGAGCTTTGCACCTCGTCCTCAGCCTAAGGAGGGACAGGAAACAGACGGTGCACCAGCATCCTACCGACGTTCAGCACCAGCCTTCAGGCAGAATGGCGATTTCAGGCGTCAGGCTAGATTTGCGCCAGGCAGTGCTTCCTTCGAGGATAAGATTTCCAAGTTTATGAAGGATAGCGAGGAAATCCTGAGAGACTCCAGCCGCAGGACTGATTCAAAGCGAGGCGGCAGAGGCGGCCGTCGCAGATAAGATTAAAAAAGCACCTTGTAATAAGGTGCTTTTTCCCATTGAGGAGATAAACGTGATAAAACAGGTAAAAAAGTTTTGCCTTGATAATAAGCTGGTGTCTGAGGGAGACAGGGTAATTATAGCCTGCTCTGGCGGCAGTGATTCATTGGCAATGCTGGATATATTCCTGACCCTCAGGGAATCGCTGGGCATAAGGGTAGCAGCTGCTCATTATGAGCATGGAATCCGTGGTGAGGAGTCCAAGGCTGATGCTCGGTTTGTGGAGGAGTTCTGTAAGGAGCGTGGCGTAGAATTCTATATTGGCTATGGCGATGTTCCATCATGGGCAAGGTCTCATGGTATGTCTCTTGAAACAGCTGCCAGGGAGTGCCGGTATGAGTTCCTGCAGAGTGTAAGCCGTAAGCTGGGTGGTGCTCTTATAGCTATGGCCCATCATCGTGATGATCAGGCAGAGACAGTAATGATGCATATTCTTCAAGGATCTGGACTTACTGGACTGGCTGGTATGAGACCTAAGCGGGATAATATTATCCGGCCATTGCTGTTTTTATCTAAGGAGCAGCTGGTGGATTACTGCTATAGCAACGGCCTTCAGGCACGTGTTGACCGTACCAATGAGGTGGCGGATTGTACTAGAAATCGTATCAGGCTCAAGCTGATGCCGAATCTGGCATCAACATATAACCGGGCTATAACCGATGGATTATGCCATATGGCTCAGATTGCAGCTGTTGATGGGGATTTTATTCAGAGCTGTGTGGATGCCGTGTGGCCTGATCTGGTGTCTGAGTCTGAGGGACGCTGGTCGGTAAGCTGTGCAGGCTTCAAGGCTCAGCATGCAGCTGTTCAGCGCAGAATACTGCAGCGCCTGGTAGCTAAGGCTGGCGGGCAGGGAGTAATGCCACGCAATTTCGGCTATGTTCATATTACTTTGCTTATGGACTTTATTGCGGCTGAGAAGACCGGCTCCTATCTGAGCCTGCCTGGAGATGTTCAGGTTAGCCTTAGCTATGGTGAGATTTCATTTTACAAGAAGCTGGCAGGAGAAGGCTATCGCCGTGAGGTCAGAAAATTTTCAGATAAGGGTGTTAAGCTTTCAGTGCCTGGACGGACTGAGACTCCAGAATTTGGCATTTGCTTTAAGGCAGAAATCCGGGAGGAAAAACCTGAATACGGTCAGCAGCATATAGTGCTGGATTATGATAAATGCACTGATGATTTCTATGTTAGACGTCGTGCTGAGGGGGATCGTATTCAGCTAAGTGGCGGCACTAAGAAGCTGAAGGATTTTTTTATTGACCGTAAGATTCCTAGAGAACAGAGAGACAGGATGCCGATATTATGCTTAGGGAAAAATATCGTATGGGTGGCTGGCTGCCAGCAGGCAATGCCTGCAAGGGTTGATGAGGAAACAAAGCGTTTTCTGGTTATTTCGTGCTGTGGCAAGGAGAGGGATAAGGGGGAAATTTGACCATGATAAACGATATGGAAAGCATTATGTTTACTAAGGAGCAGCTTGCAGACAAGGTTGCCGAGCTGGGCCAGCTTATTACCAGGGATTATGAAGGCAAGAATCCGCTTATGGTAGCCATCCTTAAGGGAGCAGTAGTGTTTTACGCTGATATTGTAAGGGCTGTTGATACTCCTGCTGAACTGGATTTCATGATGGTATCCAGCTATGGCTGTGGTACTGAGAGCAGCGGTCAGATTAAAATCAAGAAGGACCTGGAGCAGGATATAAAGGGGCGTCACGTAATTCTCGTAGAGGATATTATTGATTCGGGTATTACTATGCATGGCCTGATGGGTATGCTGAAGGACCGTGGAGCTGCCAGCGTTAAGCTGTGTGCATTGATGAGCAAGCCTTCTCGCCGTAAGGTTGAGGTAAATATTGATTATTGCGGTTTTGAGGTGCCAGATGAATTTCTGGTGGGCTATGGACTTGATTATGCAGAAAAATATCGTAATCTGCCATACATAGGTGTATTAAAGAGAGAGCTTTACTCCTGATGCTGGGGTATTGTGGAAGTTGCGGTCTGATGGTATAATGAAATCTTACAGGGATTATAGCAAAGTTTTCTGCAAAAGGAGGTTTTTGATTGAATAAATTTTTAAGAAATATCGGCCTTTATCTGCTGATTATTCTCATAGCTATTTCGGTTATCGATCATTTTTCAGCTAAGGGCCCAGTTAATCATGAGATAAATTATACAGAATTTATCAGTCAGGTTGATCAGGGTGAGGTCAGCAAGGTTGTTATTGTTGAAAATAATATTAAGGGCACCTTGTCAGATGGTACTGAGTTTACTACTGTGGCACCAGGCTTTCCAAATCAGGATGATTCCCTTATAAATCGCTTGCAGGAAAAGAATGTGGACATTAAGGCGGAAAATCCTCCAGAACCACCATGGTGGACGACTCTTCTGTCTTCCCTGCTGCCTATTGTGGTATTGGTAGCATTGTGGTTCTTTGTTATGCAGCAGACTCAGGGTGGCGGTGGCCGGGTTATGTCCTTTGGCAAGAGTCGTGCCAAGATGAATGCAGACAAGGTGAAGGTGCATTTTGAGGATGTGGCTGGTGCTGATGAGGCTAAGCAGGAACTGGAAGAGGTAGTAGAGTTCTTAAAGCATCCAAAGAAGTTTAATGATCTGGGGGCAAGGATTCCGAAGGGTGTCTTGCTGTTTGGTCCTCCAGGTACTGGTAAGACCCTGCTGGCTAAGGCTGTGGCTGGTGAAGCTGGCGTACCATTCTTCTCTATCAGCGGCTCAGATTTTGTGGAAATGTTCGTAGGTGTTGGTGCTTCCCGTGTCCGCGATCTCTTCGAGCAGGCTAAGAAGAATGCGCCATGTATTGTATTCATAGATGAAATTGATGCTGTAGGACGTCAGCGTGGTGCTGGCCTTGGCGGCGGACATGATGAACGTGAGCAGACACTCAATCAGCTGCTTGTTGAAATGGATGGTTTCGCGGCTAATGAAGGAATAATTATCATTGCAGCTACCAACCGTCCGGATATTCTTGACCCGGCACTGCTTCGTCCGGGACGTTTTGATCGTCAGATTGTAGTAGATAAGCCAGATCTTAAGGGACGTCAGGCTATTCTTAAGGTACATATCAAGGGCAAGCCTGTGGATAAGGAAGCAGACCTTGAGGTACTGGCTCGTCGGACTCCTGGCTTTACTGGTGCTGATCTCAGTAATCTGGTAAACGAGGCAGCACTGCTTTCTGCACGCCGTAATAAGAAGGTTATTGGCATGCTGGAGCTGGAGGAATCAATAGAGCGTGTAATGGCTGGCCCAGAGCGGAAGTCAAAGGTGATGAGCGATAAGGAAAAGCGTCTGACAGCTTATCATGAGGGTGGTCATACCCTGGTGGGTATGCTGCTGCCTAATGCGGATCCAGTTCATAAGGTTACTATTATTCCAAGAGGCAGGGCCGGCGGTTATACGCTGATGCTGCCTAAGGAGGATCGCTCCTATGCTACCAGGAGTGAGCTGCTTGATAAGCTTAAGACATTGCTGGCAGGCCGTGTGGCTGAGGAAGTTGTGTTAAAGGAAATTAGTACTGGTGCTCAGAATGATATCCAGCGCGCTTCTCAGATGGTCCGCAGCATGATTACCCAGTATGGCATGAGCCCGGTACTGGGGCCTGTAGCTTATGGTGAAAGCTCTGATCATCAGGTCTTTCTTGGTCGCGACCTTAATAATCAGCGCAACTACTCTGAGGATGTAGCCAGCGAGATTGATAAGGAAGTAAGAAAGTATATCGAGGAAGCCTATGAGGCTTGCCGCAAGCTTCTGGAGGATAATATCGATAAGCTTCATGCCATTGCAGAGGCTCTGATTGAAAAGGAGACCCTGGATGGTGATGAGTTACAGGAAATTCTTGGTGATGGTGAGTTCAATGTTACCCGCAAGGGACTGCCACCAGAGGATGATGATAATGATGATACCAGCACTCCGCTGGTTACTCCTATTGAGGAACCTGCAGAAATAAAGGTAATGAGGCCAGAGAATCAGGAGACTGCTGTTAAGAATCCTCAACCTGAGTATAACAGTGTAACCAATGATTGATTGTATGGTCTCACGGTGGTGAGCCCGTTAAATTAAATATACAATGCAAGTGCGCCTGTCCGAGTGATAGGCGCATTTTATTGGTATAGAAAATTATTCTATTTTATAAGCTGCTTTAGGGCTTCGACAGCAGTTTCTATATCCTCCTGGGTGTTGAAATAGCCAGGGGAAAAGCGTATTGTGCCTTCCGGATAGGTGCCGAGGGTTTTGTGGGCTGCTGGTGCGCAGTGGAGTCCTACTCTGGCCATTATGCCAAAGCTGCTGTCCAGCTGATAGGCGATTTCTGCCAGCTCTTTGCCTGGTATTTGAATGGATATGACACTGGTACGTTTATGTATACCTGAAGGCCCTATAATCCTGATTGCTTCCTGGTCAATCAGGGGCTGAAGCCCCTGAAGGAAGAGGCTGGTAAGCTTCATTTCATGTTTATGTATTTTGTCTATGCCAGTCTGCTTTAGCCAGCTAAGACTGGCATTAAGACCAGCTATTCCTGGCAGATTTGGTGTTCCAGCCTCCAGCCGGTCAGGCAAGAAGTCTGGTATATTTTCGGTATGACTGATGCTTCCAGTGCCACCAGCTATCAGTGGGCTGATTAAATCAGCTAAATGGCTTTTGATGAGAAATCCTCCAATTCCCTGGGGGCCGTAAAGTGATTTGTGGCCTGTGAAGGCCAGGGCATCTATATGCATAGCCTTCATATCGATGGCCAGGGCACCTGCCGTCTGGGCTGAGTCCACTATAAATAGCAGACCATTGCTTTGACATATTTCACCTATCTTGGCGAGAGGCATCACGGTACCTGATACATTGCTGGCATGAAGAATTATTATGGCCCTGGTAGCGGGCTTGATAAGTTCGTGTATGGCACTGGTTATCAGCTGGCCATCCTTTGTGCAAGGGATTCTTGAAAAAGTGACGCCATGCTGGCATAGCTGGTTCAGGGGCCGCATAATGGCATTATGCTCCATGGCTGATACCAGCACATGGTCTCCAGGCTGCAGAAAGCCCTTCAGAAGTACGTTCAATGACTCTGTTATGTTTTTGGTAAAAATAGAATTACGGGAATCATCGCCGTTAAATAATTTACATAGGGCCTGACGGGTATCGTATACCATTTCTTCAAGCTGATAGGCTTTTTTATAGCATCCTCGGCTTATGCTTACGCCCTGTCTCTTATACACATCTCCGAGCCCACGAGACGTAGAGGAATCT
>CAMCDL010000014.1 GCA_945873565.1 uncultured Selenomonadaceae bacterium
CACACTGCATATCGTCGGCAGCGTCAGATGTGTATAAGAGACAGCAAAAAAATAGACCGCTGTATCAACGGAGCAATTCAAAATCATACTCTTTTCTAAAAGAATATGAGATGAACCTTATCCATAATGCAGCGGTCCTTCATTTTCTTAATGTATTGAACGCTTTTTAAAGCGTCCGCCTATTATTTCCTGTACCGGATTAATCGTTACAAAGGCATTTTCATCCTTTTCATAAGCAATTTCCTTAAGCTTGTCAACCTCCAGCCGAGTAACTACGCAATAAATTACCTTTTTAGGATTTCCTGTATAGGCTCCTTCTCCTCTGAGATAGGTCACGCCTCTTCCCAGACGATCCATAAGGGCAGATGCCGTATCATCAGCAGCATCCGTAATAATCATAACTGCATAGGATTCATCCAATCCCTTTATAACCACATCTATCATCTTAGAAATGACAAAATAAGCTACCAGGGAATACATTGACTTGTCCCATCCAAACAGGAAGCCTGCACTGCCTAATATAAACAGGTTAAAAAACATTACAACCTCGCCCACGGAAAACGAGGTTTTTTTATCTAATATAATAGCAACTATCTCTGTGCCATCCAGCGATCCGCCATTTCTTATTATAATACCTACACCCAGTCCCGTAACGATACCGCCAAATATAGCAGCCAGGAAGAAATCCTCTGTAATCTGGGCTATAGGCCTGAAATAAGCAGTCCACATAGATAAGCATATGATGGAGTAAATAGTGGCTATAGCAAAGGATTTGCCTATCTGCTTGTAGCCAAGATACACAAAGGGCAGATTAAGTGCCACCAGAAAAATTCCTAAAGGCAGCTCCGTAATATAGCTTCCCATAATGGAAATACCAACTACACCGCCGTCAATAATATTATTAGGTATCAGAAATATTTCCAGGCCTGCTGCAGCTATCATAGCTCCCACAAACAGCAGCACATATTTCTGAATGTATTCCTTAATACTTTTTTTCTTTCCCTTGATGGTTCTGGTTACCTTTTCTCCTGCCTCATGCAGGATTTCAGCTTTTTCATGAATATAATCTATTTCTTCTGTCATAAAGGTTATTCTTCTGATTCCTTAATCTTAGCGTAAGGTATTAGTTCCTTCAGAGTAGTGGGTCTGATGTCTCCGTCAAGATTAGCCATAATAACATCATTTATACCAAACTCTGCCATTACCTGCAAGCAGGCACCGCATGGAACAAAAGGCTCTTCAGTATCTGCTACAACAGCTATAGCATCAAAGGTGTTCTTGCCATCAGCCACAGCCTTGAAAATTGCTACACGCTCAGCACACATGGAAAGACTCAGACTGCTGTTTTCAATACAGCTGCCACCATAAAGAGTACCATCAGAAGTCAGCACACAGGCTCCGACTGCTCTTTTAGAATATGGAGCATAAGCATTATTTCTTGCATTTTTTGCTGTTCTTATCAGGGTATCTATAGTATCTTCATTAATCATGTGAAAAGCTCCTTTCAAATACCATATATTTTTAAATATCAGCCAACTGCCATTATATCTACCTTATAGCGCCAAGCTACCTTAGAGGAAGCAATATAGAGGCCCCTTACCAGTTCTGGCTCAAGCTTCTGCTGAAGAATATCTGCAGCTGTCAGTACAGACATCATGGTAACATCCCTTTCATCTGCACAGGTAATTACTATTGCTGCACCCTTGACTGTACTAATATCAACCTGCTGACTGAGTTTTTCTACGGCCTGTTCTGCTGCCCTCTGCATACTTGCAGCAGCACCAGATATCTCAGAGCTAACCATCCACAGGGAGCCCCGGCTGGATTCCAGCAGATGCAATATATCCTTTGTCTCTATGTTAATTAAACCCGGTTCCATCGTAATTCGGCCAAAAAAGTCTAAAAGCTGCCTGCAGGTAGCCATATCACGACGGCTGAGATTTGTCAGCTTATAGCTGGAAACCATACTACCAAACCCCTTCTTTCTTTACATTCTTTATACATAGATTATAACCTCCGTATTGTCCCAAAGCAAGAGGTTAAATGGACCTTTTATCCCTACCAGCAAGCCATACAGCTAATTAGTATAAAAAAATAATATTAAAAGGCGGCCTCATCCGGAAGCCGCCCTCTGAATAAATATTACTTTTTATTATATGTTCTATACATTTTTATAGGTTCCGGATTATCACTTATGCTCCATACTCCGCAAGGACATACACCAGCACAAATACCACAGCCTATGCATTTTGCAGGATCGGATACATAGGTCCATGAACCATCGTCATTCTGTATACGGGATATAGCCTTTTCTGGACAGGACTCCAGGCACATCCTGCAATCGCGACAGGTACCACAGCTTATGCAGCGTGTATGATCATCCTTTGGCATGCCAAGATCACAGTGATGACACTTTTCAAAGTATGCCTTGGAAAGTCTTTCTGCTGGAATCTGCTTTTTCTCAGGGAAGGCAGCATACTCTGCACCGGTTACATACTGATCTGCAAAATAAGCGGCCTTGATACCATCTCCTATAGCATCAGTAAGACGGCCTGGCTTAATTACATCACCAGCAGCAAATACTCCTGGCAGGATAGATTTATCCTTAGCTGGAATCAGCCAGCTGCCGCGGAATTTCTGAATAGAATCATCCTCAGGCAGATAATCAAGAATTGGTGCCTCACCAATTGATACAATTACCTCATCAGCAGGAATAAAACGGCCATCATTGCTGTAAACACCCTCTGCAGTAATCTTATCTGTAAAGAATGGCCATACCAGCTTGCCGCCGCGGCTCTCTACATATTCAATCTCATCAGCGAATGCTGCTGGTTTCTGAACATCAACCGCTATTACGCTTTCAGCGCCCATATCATAAGCTGCACGGCAGGTATCCATACCAGAATTGCCGCAGCCGATAACCACTACCCTCTTGCCAACCTTTGGATTTTCACCACGGTTAACCTTCTTCAGGAATTCCAGGCCCATGGTCAGGCGCTCCTTGCCCTCCCAGTTGAAAAATCTGGACTCATGTCCGCCAGTTGCCACAATAACAGCATCACACTCAGAACGGATAGCCTGGAACTTGTCCTTATCTACCCGGCAGCTGGTTACGAAGCTTACACCTATATCCTCGATGCGCTTAAGCTCAGAAACCAGCACATCATGCTGCAGACGGCCTCTTGGGATAACCTGCTCCAGCTTGCCGCCGATGCTTTCTGCATCATCATATACAGTAACTGCATGGCCTTTTCTTCTCAACTGCCAAGCAGCAGACAGGCCAGCCATACCACCACCGATAATGCCTATTTTCTTGCCAGTCTCTTCCTTTGGTGCCTCAACCTTCTGATATGCACTCAGCCAGCCCAGATTACCAATCTGAATAGGTTCATCAATAGTACCACGAGTACAGCCATCCATACATGGATTTGGGCATACACTGCCGCATACAGAGCCAGGGAACGGGGTATACTCCAGCTCCAGATCTATAGCCTCCTGCAGCTTTCCCTGACGGATAAGATTAAATCTTCTCTGAGTAGGAATTCCAGTAGGACAGTTGAACTCGCATGGTGCGTTATATACTGCATTGTCCCAGCTTGGAACCCTCAGTCTGTAAAGACCATTTTCTATAGTATTATGAACAGCAAAATCATCCATTGCAACATCGGAGAAGATGCCGCCCTTTACCCATTCCTGAGTACGGAAATCCTTAATACTGATTTTGCCATCCTTTTTCTGACTCTTTTCTTCAAAGGTCAATGGACGAAGCTTCTTCCACTGGCTCCAGTCAGTAAGCTCACCCTTCAGCTCCTCGTAGCCTACCTTATCCAGGAACTCACCCATACCGCCGGACAGGAAGTCAATATCATCAGCGTCAAGATCAAGATAGCAGATATCTGCTGGATATGTACTTATTGGCCCTCTTACATAAACTACACCGCCTACCATGCCTACGCAGGCCCTTTCGCCCAGCACGGAAGCAAATTCTTCGGAATCATAGCCACAGACCACAGCACGGCCGCCGCCCATAAACTCAAAGGAGAAGGAACCAGTATTCTTCAAAATCCAGAGTTCTGGCTCATCATATAATGGGTCATGCTTCATCAGGGAACCGCTTCGGGTACCAGCACGGCCGCCAATATAAATCTTACCACCAGCAGAGCAGTGACCTGCGGTATCACCAGCATCGCCCTTAACGACTATAGTACCGCCAGCATTCAGCCAGCCTACATCTGCTGATACTGCATCCTCAACATAAATTTCAGTATTAGGCAGGCACATGGAACCTACACGCTGACCAGCATTCTTAACGTGGAATACCAGCTTCTTGCCATCAGGATTCCATAAAGGACCGCCGATATCATGCTGACCAGATGCATTAATATTAAACTCAGTTTCACCTGCACGGACCGCTGCCTCAATAGCCAGCAGCAGATCCTGGGTGGACATACGCTCATGTCCATTCATAGTATCTATTTTAAACATTTCGTATTCCTCCCCTCATCAGCATACGTACTGAATGCCAAGCTTCTCAGCAATAGCCTTATCAGTGGAAACCAGAGCATCGCTGCGGCCAACAGGAATAGAGCTGTTACCGATAGGTGCCATGAGCTTCTTAAGCTCAGAGTCAAAGGCAAGCACATAATCTACAATCTTCTGTGCACCACGATCAATATCCAGGCGCTTTACGAGACGAGGATCCTGTGTACAGATACCCATAGGGCATTTGCCAGTATTACAGGAGTTGCAGCGGCCCTGCTCATTGCCTACACAGCCCAGCAGCTGGATAAGAACCTTGCCCACAAATACACCATTTGCACCAAGGCACATCATCTTAAAGGCATCAGCAGCTGCATTACCAGTAAGACCTATACCGCCACCGCCATACAGAGGAATCTGGCCCTGCAGGCCCTGCTTAACAGCAGCCAGATAGCAGTCGCGAATCTTAGAAACAACCGGATGACCAGTATGATCCAGTGAAACCTCATTAGCTGCACCAGTACCACCCTGAATACCATCCAGGAAGAAACCACCACAGATCTTATATGGATCACGCAGCAGATTATTATATACAGAAACAGAAGTGGCAGAGGCTGCGCACTTTATAGCTACCGGTACACGGAAGCCGAAAGCTGCATTAAGGGAGAGATGCATTTTCTGCACAGATTCCTCAATAGAATACAGGCCCTGATGATTTGGTGGTGATGACAGTGTAGCCTTTGGTACACCGCGAATAGCCTGTACATGCTCAGCAACCTTTGCAGCAGGCAACAGACCACCATCACCTGGCTTAGCGCCCTGGCCTATCTTAATCAGAACGCCAGCAGGATCAACCTTCATCTTTGGAATAGCCTGCACTATGCGGTTCCAGCCGAAATGACCAGATGCAATCTGCAGTATAAAATACTTAAGGTAGTCTGACTCCATCAGCTTTACAGGCATACCGCCCTCACCAGAGCTCATACGGATTGGCAGGCCGCACTTTTCATTGAGATATGCACAGGCGAGAGCAACAGCCTCCCATGCTCTTGTAGAAAGTGCACCGATGGACATATCAGAGAATATAAGCGGATAAATCCAGTTTACTGGAGGAGTCTTCTCAGCCATTACCATCTTGCCATTTTCCATCTTAAATGGAAGCTCCTTAGGAGAAAGCACTCGACCAAATGGTGAACGTATATCAAACGTATGGCGGGCAGAATCCAGGGAAGGGTCTGTCATCTGGGAAATACGGCCAACAATAATGCTATCCAGGGTCCTCTGGGCATTAAGGTTAGTACGTCCGCCTCTCTTTATAGGACCGCCATCCTTAGATAGCAGGGTCTTACGGCTATCCTGATTACGCACAGGACGGATTGCATTATTTGGACATACCTTCTCACACATTCCGCAGCCACGGCATGAATCAGCCAGGCTGGCTACCTGCTTAATAATAGGACGTGCCACATGCTTTTTTACTGGAACAGGCTGACTGTCCTCAGAAACAACTATGGACTGAGCCTGAGTAACAACCTTTATCGCCTTAAAGGAGCAGGTAGCAACGCAGCTTCCGCACATAGTACAACGGCTTGCATCATATTCAATCTTCCAGGAAAGGTCATTTACAGAAACGTCCTGAGTCTTTACTGCTTCCATCTCTGCACCTCCAGCTCATCATCTATAACAATAATCTCGCGCTCATTTGGATAAATATCCTTGCTCATATCACGATTTGGCATAATCTCATTAAGGCCGCATACCTCAGAAGCAATAGCGATGGTATCACCATCCCTGCCCAGCACTACTGGACGCAGCTTCTTGGAATCACAGCAGGTTATCATCCTGTTATCTGGCAGTGTAGCAATAATAGTATTTGGCCCATTTATCTCCAGATGTGCCAGAGACTGGCGGATAGCCTTAAGCACTTCCTTGTCCTCGCGCTTCTCAATTTCATCAAATGGAAGCGGAGTAATAACATGCTTATAGTAATTCATTGGCCACTTCAGCTCATGAAGCACATAATGCAGGGTATACAGGAAGCACTGAGAATCGGACTCAAAACCTATATAGCCACGATGCAGTGACTTCTGGAATTCCTTGTTCTTAGTATAGAAGGTATTCTCACCATTAGCGCAGAGAGTATAGCCCTGCAGGAAGAAGGGATGAGCCGCATAACGTACAATATCGTAATTGGTATTCTGTCGGCACTGTACCACAATATTCTTAGCAAGAAGGCAGCCATTATCCTCCCAAAGACGGAAGTATGTAGCAATGTCTCTTGGATCTCCGATTTCCTTCAGGGTAAGCACATCAGGCCAGAAGGAGTAAACATAGCCCTCGCCAGCATCCTCAAGAAGCTTTCTCAGCTGAAGACGGGTATCAAGGAGAAGATCCTCTCTTTCCTTCTCGGTCATCTCATTATAATACTCTGGGAAATCATAATTTCTGAAAATGTAATATGGCATAGCCTGAATATCTAGATCAGGCTGTTTGTCTGGAATTGGAATCCACTCTGCCAGCTGCACAAAGTTATGACTATCCATGTATTCCTCAACCAGCTGATTACCCTTCTGGGTGCAGGCCATAGACAGCAGTGGCTTATCCTTATAGCTTGAGAAAATACCATACAGGTCCTGCATTACCATTGCAAAGCCTGAATTATCATGGCCTTCCTGCTGTGGCAGCATAAGATGCAGTGCCTTAGATGGATGAACCGGTGTCTTGCTTTTAATGGAACCAATTCGGCACATATTAATCTCTCCTCTGAATATATAGAATATTAACTATTAACTAAATTTCCACTCTTCAGACACATTTGTATACATGTATTGTATATATATGGTGACAAATATTATTTTAAAGCTATGTATATCCTATGTCAATGGTTTCTATAACATTTTTGTTATGTTTTCCATTGTTTTTATGTATACATTATATAGTAATATCTTTCAATAAAGAAACCCCGCTAGCAGATTACTTTTACTACTAGCGGGGAAATTCCATACCTATTATGCTTTAATCATTGCCAAAATCCAGGGTCTGCTCAGCTGCCTTAACAGCCATCTCACTACGTCCCTTAAATACTCCACCATCTTCAATCTTAAAGCTTCCTACACGGACATCTCCTATCAGCTGACCAGAGGAACAAATTTTAAGACAAGCATCTATAGCAGCATTACCATTTACCTGACCAGATACAATAAGATTCTTCGCTGTAATGTCACCATTAATGCGGCCACATTCTCCTATTACCACATCACCAGTAATATTAATGCTGCCCTCTATCACACCATCTATACGGATGTTGCTGCTACCACTGATTTCGCCCTTGATAATAGTATTCTTACCTATCTCAGTTTCAATATCATTGGTGCCTATTGTCTCGTCAACCTTTTTCTTTACGCTGCCAAACATAATTACAGCCCTTTCTTACCTATTATAAATATCCAACAGGATTGATAGCCTGTCCATTCACTCTGATTTCGTAATGCACATGCGGTCCAGTACTATAACCAGTACTGCCCATATATGCTATAACCTGTCCTCTGTGAACTGACTGGCCTGGACTTACTACAACCTGCTCTGCATGAGCATAACGAGTAGCATAGCCATTACCATGATCTATATCTACCATGTTGCCATATCCGCCGGAATTCCAGCCAGCGACAGTAACTATGCCATCAGCCGTAGCTACTATAGGTGTACCATAATCATTAGCTATATCTATACCTGGATGGAAATCTGAACCATTCCAGCGCAATCCATAAGGAGAACTTACATCACCGCTTGTCGGCCACATAGAAGGCATTGCCGAGTTTCCACTATATCCCAAACTTCCATTGATCTGCTGCTCCTTGATAGCTTCACGAAGCTGCTCCAAACTGGCTCTTCTAGCCTTGATGCGTTTTTCCACATCATCCAGCACCGCATTTACATTTTGTAAATCCGGCTTTACCATAGGACCACCCTGCCCATCATGAACAGCAGACTCGCCAGAGGCATCCTCATCTGCAGCACTGCCTTCAATGCCAGATAGCTGCCTCAGCTCTGATTCCAGCTGATTAAGCTCATCAACCTCATCCTGAAGAGTGTTTGCCTTTCTAGACAGCTGCAGCAGCTGCTCCTGCTGCAGGCTATTTACCTGCTGCAGGTCCTCTATACGGCTCTCATCACTCTGCAGCGAATAGCTGCTATAGGCCGCATAGCTGAAGGCCCCGACAAACAGCAATGCTCCTACAGCAAGGGATACCGCCCCTTGCTTCAGCATTTTCATGGAAAGATGCACACTTCGTATACTTTCCTCCTGATGGGGAATAATCTTTATGGTATATTCTCTTTTGTCGTTTGAATTTTCCTGTAACGCCAAAGGAACTCCTCCATAACTATGCAAAAAATAACGTCTCGCGATATCTATATTATACCACAAAGCCGTTTCTTTTTAAATTGTTTTATCCTTCTAATTTAGAATAAACGGACTATTAACTAAATATTAAAACTTATGTCCCAGCCCAATTTTCTTACTTAGACATGGCCTCTCGCAGAGCCTGCTCCTCCTCGGCAGTAAGCTGATAGGTACTAGTACCATTCTCTATAGGCTTTACATAGCTTCTAGAGTCCTCACGCCCAAAAATACTGGACATTACTACACCATTATTATGAGAATCCAAAAGAGCTACTGAATAGCTTAAATCGCTTCCCATATCCTCAAAGGCACGGAATCTTACAACTGAAACTCTGGTAAGTGCTCTTTTAAGAAGATCATCAATGCGCTTGTTTTCAGCCTTCAGCTTTTCATTTTCCTGAGCCACGCTTCTGGTTTCATCAATATGGCCAAGGAGCATTCTTTCCAGATTAGCACCATCATCAACACCAGTCATCATCTTCTTATAGCGTTTCTTCATATAATTAAGATTATAGTACAGATTAATTATCAGCAAATACATAACAATCATCAACACACCCAGTATTGCAATCATATAGGATGTATTATTGACTACATAATTCATTATATCCATATTTTCCATACTTATTTATACTCCTTAATCCCTATCAGAATAAGCCTGCCGCCGTCAGGATTGCTGCCAGAGGCAATGCCGGCAGAAAGTTTGCCAGCTTTATATCTGTCATCTTAAGCATATTAGTTCCAATTGCTAATATAAGCAGTCCACCTGTGCCACTGATTTCGGCTATCATATCCTTTGTTACCACATTTTCCAGAAGGCCAGCTCCCAAAGTCATAGAACCTTGATAAAGAAATACCAGTAATGCTGATAACGCAGTACCAATCCCCATAGACGCCGCAAACACTATAGAAATTATTCCATCCAGCATTGCCTTTGCATAAAGTATCGAAGCATTGCCTGTCAGGCCTTCCTCTATACTTCCCACAATAGCCATAGCACCAATACAGAAAACCAATGATGCG
Source organism: uncultured Selenomonadaceae bacterium (assembly GCA_945873565.1). Lineage (GTDB taxonomy): Bacteria > Bacillota > Negativicutes > Selenomonadales > Selenomonadaceae > CAMCDL01. The sequence goes on from CAMCDL010000014.1 coordinate 9,905, forward strand.
TTGACCATCGCCTTACCTACATCACCAAATCTATCGCCGGCTTTTTCTGTAACTATTTCTCCAAAACGGTTCATAAGTCCATCAATATTAAAAAATTCTCCTATTAATCCACCAATGGTAAGCGCCAATATAAGCACCAGGATATTCTGGCTTTTTAGAGTCATTTGCAGACCTACCAGCACAATAGAAAGCCCCATCGCATTCATTACAATGGTCTTATATTTTTCGCCTATTCCCATCTTCAGCATGGTACCCACCAGAGCGCCTGCCACAATAGCCAGCGAATTAGCAATAGTTCCACTCATAGGCTTCTCTCCCTTTAGACAGAGAAGCTTCCACTAGTGGAAAATTTTCTGAGTGCCTCTATTTTGCTTTGCTTATCATCTGTACCTATATTCTTCTGTATTCCAGTAAGAAGCTCAATTACTCTATCCAGCTCCTCCATTGAAGCAAAATCTATTTCTATACGCTTACGTCCAGATGTCTTGATTCTTACACCTGTACCAAGTACCATCTTCAGCTTGTCCTCAGCGTCTAAGATAAATACCTCATTTGGTGTGATATCATGACTTTCAGCCGGGCTTTCATCCTTAGCCTCATCAAACAGGCCTGGATTTTTCTGCAGCTGCTTTACCAGCGACTCAACCTTTCTGGCTGGCAAATCATTTTCTATAATAAATTCAGCAGCCTTTTCCTGCAGCTTTTTATCATCCAATGCCAGCAAAGGCTTAGCCTGCCCCATAGAAATAGTATTTGCAGCGAGATACTTCTGCACTGTCTCTGTAAGCTTTAAAAGTCTGAGAAAATTGGCAATATGTGAACGGCTTCTACCAATCTTATTCGACAGCATTTCCTGAGTAAGGCCATAATTTGCCAGCAGATGATCATAGGCCTTAGCCTCTTCAATAGGACTCAGGTTTTCTCTCTGAAGATTCTCTATCAGAGCCACCTCTGTCATCTGAATATCATTAAACTCCTTGATATAAGCTGGCACTTTTTTCAACCCAGCCATAGTAGCTGCTCTATATCGTCTTTCACCAGCAATCAGCTCATATCCCTTTACAGTTTTTCTTACCAGTATAGGCTGCAATACACCATACTCCTTTACAGATCTGCACAGGTCCTGCAGGGAATTCTGATCAAATTCTGTTCTTGGCTGATTTGGATTTATCTTTATAGCATCAATGGCAATTTCTATAGGCTTGCCATCGCTTTCCTTAACTATAACTTCTTTTATAACTTCCCTAGTCTTTTCCGGCTCGGCTTTTTTTTCTTTTGCAGTAGCCTTAACAGGATTTTCCATGCCAGGAATCAAAGCCCCCAGACCTCTTCCCAAACCACCAATTTTTTTCTTACTCACCGGCTATTACCTCCTGAGCCAATCTCATGTATGCCTCAGCACCCTTAGAATTACTTTCATATGCGAAAATAGGCTGTCCGTAGGAAGGAGCCTCACTTAACCTGATATTTCTTGGAATCAGTGTCTCATAAACCTTATCGCCAAAATGATTACGAACATCATCAACAACCTGCTCAGCCAGCCTGGTCCGGGAATCATACATTGTCATAAGGACCCCCTCTACCTCGAGGCTTTCATTAAGCTGGTTACGTACAAGATCTATAGTCTGCATCAGCTGACCAAGGCCTTCAAGCGCATAGTATTCACACTGCACCGGCATAAGAACAGAATCCGCAGCTACCAGAGAATTCAGAGTCAGCAATCCCAGAGAAGGAGGACAATCTATTATAATGTAATCATAGAAATTTTTCACCTTATCAATTGCTTTTTTCAAGCGGCTTTCTCTTGAAATCGCTGCCACCAGCTCGACCTCGGCACCAGCCAGATCAATATGTGAGGGCACTATATCCAGCCCATACTCTGTTGCAAGTCCTACATTTTCTATTTCTGCCTGATTAATTATAATATCATAAATGCTGCTGGAAAGGCTTTTCTTCTCTACACCCAGTCCGCTGGTAGCATTACCCTGAGGATCTGAGTCAACAAGCAACACCCTTTTGCCTAAAATAGCTAGTGCAGCACTAAGGCTTACGGATGTAGTAGTTTTTCCTACTCCGCCCTTCTGATTCACTATAGCTATAACCTTGCCCATTAATTCACCGCTCTCTAATACTAAGTAGCCTGATTAACAAAATCATTCTTGCAGAATATTTACCTGCTTCATTATACTACTTTGTTTCACGTGAAACAATAAGAGGCTGGATTTTCCAGCCTCTAAAATCAACATTTACTCTTTTTTTACCATTTCATTTGCCAGATTCATAGCAATAACACCATCAGCAGCATAGGCATCAGCGCCAGCCTCATCAGCATACTCCTGAGTAAGTGCAGCTCCTCCCACCATAACTTTAGCATCACAGCCCGCGTTCTTCAGCTTACGTATAACTTCATCTATCTGGGTCATAGTAGTGGTCATCAAAGCGCATAAACCTACTATATCCGCTTTATTTTCTATAGCGGCCCTTACTATTTTCTCTGCATCAACATCCTTGCCAAGGTCTATCAGCCTGAAACCGCTATTTTCCAGCAATGCTCCTACTATATTTTTTCCAAGATCGTGAACATCTCCCTTTACGGTAGCAATTACTACAGTGCCCTTATCCTTATTACTCTGAGCAGGAAACTGTTCCTTGAGATGTATAAATGCTCCGCGCATAGCCTCAGCGGCTAGCAGTACCTGTGGCAGAAAAACTCTTCCTGCACCAAAATCAACGCCGATATCATTCATAGCTGCTGTCAGCGCATGTTCTGTAATATCATTCGGAGATTTTCCCTCAGCTATTGCATCATCTATAAGAGCTGCTACTTTCTCAGTCTCTCCCTCAATAACTGCTGCCTTAATAGATGAGATACTATCCATATCTACCTGCTTTGCAGTAGCAGCTTTCTTTGGAACTGCCAGAAACGATTCATTCTTGCTATACTCACGACCATTAGGATCCTTAGCCAGCAGAGCCATGGAAGCCTGCATTGCATTCTGCATAGCCTCATCATAAGGATTCATTATAGGTGCATCAAGCCCTGCGGCCAGACACATGGAAAAAAACGTGCTATTTACCAGTGGACGATTTGGTAAGCCAAAGGATATGTTACTTAATCCCATTGTAGAAGGATAGCCATATTTTTCCCTGTACAATCTCAAGGTCTCCAGCACCTGCAAGCAGGCATCAGTGGCTGAGGCTATGGTCATGACCAGTCCATCAAGAATAAAGTCACCATCTCTAAGACCAGCTTTCTTTGCTTTACTTATTATAACATCCATTACCTCAAGGCGCTCTGTAGGATTCTGTGGCAAGCCTTCATCTGTAAGAGGCAAGCAAAGTATAGCTGCACCATACTTCTTAGCCAAAGGAATAAACTTATCCAATCTCTCCTTCTCTGCACTTACAGAGTTTATAAGCGCACGTCCAGGATATATTCTTAATCCCGCCTCCAAAGCCTCTGCATCTGTAGTATCAATAACCAGTGGAGCATCTGTAAGCTGAGATATTTCTGTTATTGCTCTGCGCATTGCAGATGCCTGATCTATACCACCGACTCCCATATTTATGTCCAGAAGCCTGGCACCAGCCTTTACCTGGTCTATTGCCTCCCTCTTTACAGAAATAAATGAGCCTTCCTTTATTTCAGCAGCCAGCTTCTTACGACCTGTAGGGTTTATTCTCTCACCTATAAGAACTGTCGGCAGATCCTTATCAATAGTAACAGTTTTACTTCTTGAGGCCAGCATCAGCCTTCTTCGTAATGGCTTAAATGCAGGTATCTTACATTCAGCAGCCGTCTTAGCAATTTCTCTTATATGCTCTGGAGTAGTTCCACAACATCCTCCAATATAAGTTGCTCCTGCCCTGATAAGCTCAGGAGTCCATTTACCAAAATCTGCGGGGCTCATTGGAAATACTGTCTCACCATTTATCAGTACAGGCAATCCAGCATTTGGCTGTACGCTTATAGGCTTTTCAGTATTTTCAGCCAGTTTCTTTACTATAGGAACCAGCTGTTCAGGACCTAACGAACAGTTCATTCCTATTATATCAGCTCCCATTGCATCTAATATAACGGCAGCAGATTGAGGATCTGTTCCTGTAACCGTCCGCCCATCCTCACTATAGGACAGCTGACAAATTACTGGCAGATTAGAGGCGGCTTCCTTAGCGGCCAGAAGGGCAGCACGCATTTCCTGAATATCAATAGAGGTTTCTATCAATATATAATCTGCTCCAGCCTCTGCCAGAGCGCTTGCCTGTTCATAATAATTAGCGTAAGCATCCTCAAAATCAAGATCTCCCAAAGGCTTAATAAAACGCCCGGTAGGTCCCATTCCACCAGCTACTTTAGCCTTATCTCCTGCTGCATTTTTAGCATTTTCTACTGCTGCCTTATTAATCTCCCTAACCTTATCTTCAAGGCCATAATGAATCAGCTTAAGCCTTGAAGCACCAAAGGTATTTGTTTCTATTATATTAGCACCAGCTTCAACATATAGCTTGTGGATAGACTGGACTACCTCTGGATTTTCAATATTTATCTGCTCTGGGCACATGCCAGGTTTAAGAGCTCCAGATTCCTGAAGCATAGTGCCCATAGCTCCATCAAAAATATAAATCATAGTTTTTCCTGTCTTTTAAAATTTTTTTCGTGCCAGACAATCATATTTACAGCAGCTGCTGCAATCATGTCCTTCACTATCCTGATTACAGCCGGCATCCTTCCAATAAAGTCCAGCAACCGCTGTAATACTCTTCCGTGGGGTAAGCATCATAGCCTCAGTCAGTCCTATGCCAATTCTCCCAGCGTCACTAATTCTTAGAAGCTCAGGCTGCTGCTGTATAGGCCAATCACCATATCCAGGACTGAATCTCCATTTTCTAGCCATCCCCAGCTTATTAAATTCCTGATCCATGGCTCTCTCCATCATATCTGCCAGCTGCTCTACTGCAGCAGTTGCTGCTGCATCCAGAATAACTGAATATGAATATCGGCCTTCTTGAAAATGCTTGTTTATCTCATTTTCAACATCATGGCCTACTGTCGCCACCATAGCTATTATTCTTACACATCCTCTAAGGTGCTTAAGAATACTGTTTCCTTCAATCCTGAAATTAGGAGATGCCATAACAATTCCTTTTTCCCAATCATAGTCATACATCTCCCAGCAGCCCCTTGGCTGTATCAAAAGTCTTGCCTCTTGACAAGCTTCATCTATAAGGCTCTGAGGAAAGTCTGAATTGCCTAAACCAGCATAGCGTTTTGTTTCAGAAGAATTTATTTCCAGAAGGCTGGCATTATATATTGGCATTCATATCCCTCCTTGCACCTTTTAGCGTATTAAAGTATATTATACCCTCTGATATTATTAAAATCAATTATTTATAGATACAAAAAAAGCAGTTATGTTTCACGTGAAACATAACTGCATACATCACTATTTAATTTATTACAGCAACAGCTTAGAAAGCTTAATATACTCCTGGTCAAATTCCTTTTTCTTTGTAACTGCATCAGTGAGATCAATAGCTGCTACTCTGCCCTGATAGAAGCCAAATACTACATCAGACTGGCCATTAATCAATGCCAATGCTGCACGCTCACCCAGCTGAGAAGCCTTCAGACGATCTCGTACGGAAGGGGCACCCCCACGCTGAATATGACCTAATACAGACACTCTGGTTTCCATATTAGTCTTTTCAGCAATATAGTTACCTATCTCTATACCGCTGCCAACACCCTCAGCCACAACTACCAGAGAATAACGTCGGCCTGCATTATATGACTTAATTAAACCATCACATACATCATCCAGATTATACTCTACCTCAGGAATCAGGATAGCCTCAGCACCACCTGCAATACCTGCCTGCATTGCCAGCCATCCGCAGTGGCGTCCCATTACCTCAACCACAGCAATTCTGCTATGAGATGAAGCAGTATCGCGGAGCTTATTGAGAGCATCAATTATTGTATTTGCTGCTGTATCACAGCCAATGGTATAATCTGAGCCCCATACATCATTATCTATAGTGCCAGGAAGGCCAACGATTGGAATACCGGTTTCCTTGCTGAACTTCTGAGCACCACGGAGACTGCCGTCACCACCAATTACGCACAATCCCTCAATGCCACGTTTTTTCATATTTTCGAAGGCTATCTGACGGCCCTCCTCAGTCATGAAACGCTTACAGCGTGCAGTTCCCAGGAATGTACCGCCACGCTGTATTATATCAGCCACATCACGTGACTCCATCTTGAACATATCCTCATCAAGAAGTCCACGATAGCCATTATAAACACCCCAGACCTCTACGCCCTCAAATAAAGCAGTTCGAACTACAGCTCTAGTTGCTGCATTCATACCTGGACTGTCTCCGCCACTTGTTAAGACTGCAATACTCTTTAACATAATTATTCCTCCAGACCGGTTCTATTATACAGTTGACACCCTATAGCCTTGACAAAATCACAAAGCATATGATAAATTGAGACTATGGGAGCAACGATAGCTCTTTTTTTAAGGATGACATATCTGCACCCATACACTGTATATTATACCCTTCAGGCTATTTCAAGGCAAGTTTTTTAAGCCTATCTATATTAATAGCGTTATCTAATGGACACAGGGTAAATATTTTTATTAAATGACAAAATAAAGGAGCTAATATTATGGAAGAATTAGAACTCAAATATGGCTGTAATCCTAACCAGAAGCCAGCAAAGGTTTTTGTAAAGGATGGTCAGCTCCCATTTAAGGTGCTTAATGGCAAGCCAGGCTACATCAATCTTCTTGATGCCATGAACAGCTGGCAGCTTGTACAGGAGCTCAAAGAGGCTACCGGTCTTCCAGCAGCTGCTTCCTTCAAGCATGTAAGTCCTGCTGGTGCAGCAGTATCTGCTCCATTATCCGAAACCCTTCAGAAGGTTTACTTTGTTGAAGGAATTGAGCTGTCACCTATCGCTACTGCTTATATCCGAGCAAGAGGCGCAGACAGAATGTCCTCCTACGGCGATTTTGTAGCTCTTTCCGATGAGTGCGATGCTCAGACCGCTTCCTTCCTAGCTCGCGAGGTTTCTGATGGCATTATTGCTCCATCCTATTCTGATGAAGCACTCAAAATATTGAAGACTAAACGCAAGGGCACATATCTGGTACTGCAAATGGACTCCAGCTATAAGCCAGCAGCTCTGGAGCAGAAAGAGGTATTTGGTATTACCTTTGAGCAGCAGAGAAATGATATTAAAATTACAGAGGATTGCCTTACTGATATTCCAACAAAAAACAAGAATATGACTCCTGAAGCTAAGCGTGATCTGCTGATTGCTCTTATCACCCTTAAATATACCCAGTCCAATTCCGTTTGCTATGCAAAGGATGGACAGGCTATCGGTATCGGTGCTGGCCAGCAGTCCCGCGTTCACTGCACCAGACTGGCAGGCAATAAGGCTGATGTATGGCATTTAAGACAGCATCCAAAAGTATTGGCACTACCTTTCAAGGACGACGTACGCCGTCCTGACAGAGATAATTCAATTGATGTATATATTTCTGAGGAATGGGAAGACCTGCTGAATACTGATGAGTGGAAGCGCATATTCACCGAAAAGCCAGAACCTCTTACTCGTGAAGAGAAGGCTGCCTGGCTTAAGACCATCAAGGGTGTATCTGTTGGATCTGATGCCTTCTTCCCATTTGGTGACAATGTTGAAAGAGCTAGAAAGTCCGGCGTTGATTTTATTGCTCAGTCCGGCGGTTCCATCCGTGATGACAATGTTATTGAAACCGCTGATAAATACAACATCGCTATGGCATTTACTCATATCCGCCTTTTCCATCATTAATATATAAATCAATAAGCTAGCATAATAGCTCACTAAATAGAAAATCCGGCGAGAAATATAATTTCCCGTCGGATTTTTTATTTATCCACTATATCCACAGACTTATCCACAGAGTTATTAACCTTTTCTGTTAATAACATCCTTTTCCTTTGCTGCAGCATATATTAAATTAATCCTTCTCTTATCCAAAATACTGCTGAAAAAGCTGAATAATTTCCATAAGCTTACATGTAAATCCTTGCAAACTCTGCTACATCATCAAGCGGATTGTATCTTCTGCCACCATCAGGCTTGATGCGAATATTCTTCATCACCGCTCTATACAGCTCATCCTCAATACTGCCAGGAATAAGATCTTCCCAATTAGATATATCATACCTTCTCTGAGTTACATTATTATTTGGCCTGTTTGATACCTCAAGCTCGCACATAAATTGTACCTGCTGCTTTTTAGTACGCATATAGTAATGCTCAAGGTAATACTTTGCAGGATTATGACGCTCGGCTATAGCTGCATCAGAATTTTCAACAATTCTTATCCATACATCAACAACAGGCTCATCGCCCATTTTATCACAGGTTATCCACCGTACGCTCTCGTGATCCATGAGATATGTAAATTCATCATCATGGTATATTTTCTCATACCTGGATGGCGGACGAACTTCTGAAGCACTTTTATCATTTTCTGCTGTACTCTGCTGATTATCCTCACAATAACCTGTTCCACTGTTTATACATATAAAGACCAAAGCCATTGCCATTACAGCCATCATTTTCTTAATAAGCATGATATATCCTCCTTACTCTTTATCATAGCGGGCTCTTATCTGGAGTCCCAGCCTTTCTAGGATATTTTTTAGGTGTAGCCTTAATTTTTCTGATATAGAGCACTGCTCTCTTATCATCAAGCCCAGGCAGCTTTACTTCTGCAATATCAGGTTTATCACCACCAAGAATTTTCAAGGCCTTTACACTATCTGCAGCCTCTTCAGCATACTTCATGCCCTTAAGCGCCACAAAGCATCCTCCCTGCTTTACAAATGGCAGGCAATATTCTGACAATACCTGCAGCCTTGCTACCGCCCTTGAAACTGCTGCATCATAACGCTCCCTAAAATCTGTATTCATTGCTGCCTCTTCTGCTCTGGCATGAATACAGGTAACATTATCAAATCCCAAGGCTTCAGAAACCTCCTGCAGGAATTTAATACGCTTATTAAGAGAATCCAGAAGCGTCAGCTTTATATCTGGCTGAAAAATCTTAAGGGGAATACCAGGAAATCCCGCACCTGTGCCAACATCTATTACGAATGCACCTGGCTTAAAGATATCTGCTCTCCATGCTGATAAGGAATCAATCATATGCTTTACAGCAACCTCCTGAGGATCTGTAATCGCTGTAAGATTAATTTTCTCATTCCACTCTATTAACATTTGAAAATACTTATCAAACTGAGCCAGCTGCATGTCGGACAGCTTTATGCCATACTGTTCAGCAGCTGAATTCATATAAGATATAAAGTTAGTTGACATCTTCAATCTCTCTTTCGCGACGCTTTTGCTCAAGATATATCATAAGTACTGATATATCAGCCGGCGACACACCAGATATGCGTCCAGCCTGGCCCACTGATGCCGGTCTTATTGCCATAAGCTTTTCACGAGCCTCATCACGCAGGCTCTTTATGAGGGAATAATCCAGATTTTCTGGAATCATTTTGCTCTCCAGCTTTTCCATATGAGCAACCTGATCAAGCTGACGCTTTATATATCCCTCATATCGGATCATTATTTCTACCTGGTCCTTCACTTCTCCTGTCAACTCTGGCAGATTAAATACAGGTCGCACCTTCTCATAATCTACATCGTCTCTTTTAAGCAAATCATAAAGGGCAAGACTGGTCTTTATTGGTCCGATACCATTGTTTTCTAGAAGCTCCAATGTTTCCCTGTTAGGATTCAGAACTATACTCTTTAATATCTCAACAGCTTCTTTAATTGCGTCACGTTTCCTTGTAAAGTGCTGCCAGCGTTCATCAGAAACAAGTCCTACACGCCTCCCTATAGGAGTAAGACGCAAATCCGCATTATCCTGTCTTAAAAGAAGCCTGTACTCTGCCCTGGAGGTCATTATACGATATGGCTCATTGGTACCCTTGGTAACAAGATCATCAATAAGTACACCAATATAGGCCTCTGAACGCTTAAGAACTACTGGCTCCCTATCCTTTATCAGGCAAGCAGCATTTATACCTGCTATGAGTCCCTGTGCTGCTGCCTCCTCATAGCCAGAAGTACCATTAGACTGTCCTGCTGAAAAAAATCCCTTTATGTTCTTAAACTCCAGGGTAGGCTTTAGCTGTAATGGATCAATGCAGTCATACTCAATAGCATAGCCTGCTCTCATCACCTTGGCATTTTCAAGGCCAGGTATTGTATGAAGAAATGCTATCTGCACATCCATAGGAAGACTTGTTGACATACCCTGTACATAAATCTCATTTGTATGCCTTCCTTCTGGCTCTAAAAACAGCTGATGCTGCTCCTTATCAGGAAATCTGGCAATTTTTGTTTCTATAGATGGACAGTATCTAGGTCCAACCCCTTTAATTATACCATTTGCCATAGGTGCTCTATGCATATTTTCCCTGATTATTCTATGAGTTTCCTCATTTGTGTATGTAAGCCAGCATGGTGTCTGTTCCCTGGTTGTAATATCACTCATAAATGAGAAATTCCTAGCCTCATCATCCCCTGGCTGTATTATCATCTTAGAATAATCCAGCGTACGGGCATCAACTCTGGCCGGAGTACCAGTCTTAAAACGCATGAGTCTTATTCCTGCACGTTCCAGTGAATCAGACAGCTTTAAAGCTGCTCTCTGCCCATTAGGACCACTGCTATACTTCTGCTCGCCTATAATAATTTCTCCCTTAAGGTAAGTACCTGTAGCCATTATTACAGCTCGGCAGAGATATTTTTCCTGATTTTCACAGACAATACCCTTCACCATACCGTTCTCTATCAGTATATCCTCTACCAGAACCTGCTTTACATCAAGATTCTCCTGATTTTCACAAGTCTCTTTCATAGAAAACTGATAATGCTTTTTATCTGCCTGAGCTCTCACCGCATGTACAGCAGGCCCCTTGCCTATATTAAGCATTCTGAACTGTATGCAGGTATTATCGGCATTTATTCCCATCTGACCGCCCATAGCATCCAGCTCACGGACAAGATGTCCCTTAGCAGGACCACCTACCGAAGGATTGCACGGCATAAGAGCAATATTATCCATATTAAGGGTTGCCAGAAGCGTACTGCAGCCCATCCGTGATGATGCCAATGCTGCTTCAACTCCCGCATGGCCTGCACCTATTACTATAACGTCATATTCTCCTGCTAAAAACAATTTATTAACCTCATTCCAATATTACTTTCCAATACAGAATTCACTAAAAATCCTGTCTATAATATCTTCCTCGACTGTTTCTCCTGTAATTCTTCCCAGGGCCTCCCATGCACTCCTTAAATCAATAACTATAAAATCCTCGCTCATGCCAGCGTCGATTGATTTCATAGCATTCCCAAGGTACTCCAATGACTGACCTAAAAGTCTTACCTGCCCCTCATTGCTGACAAATACTTCCTCATCAGCCCTGACATTCCCTGCAAAAACAATATCTCTTATGGAACTCTCCAATAACTCAAGACCATCCCCAGTTTCAGCAGAAATGCTTATAATATCCCTTATATTTATATCTATACCAAGGCCAGAAAGCTCATCAGCTATCCCCTCAGCTGTCAGCACAGTGCCTATATCATTCTTGTTAATTAATACAATTACCTTTCTATCCTTAAGAAGATTCAGTACTTCCTTATCATCTTCAGAAAGCTCCCTTGAACCATCCAATACAGCTAGTATAAGTGCTGCTGATTCAAGGCATTTTCTGGCTCTGTCAACACCAATTTTTTCAACAGTATCTTCAGTTTCTCTTATTCCAGCAGTATCAGTAAGTACAAGAGGAATTCCTCCAATATTAGCATATTCCTCAATACTATCTCTGGTTGTTCCTGGTATATCTGTTACTATAGCCCTCTGTTCCTTTAAAAGCATATTCATGATGCTGGATTTTCCAGCATTTGGCCTTCCTATAATAGCAGTTTTCAGGCCTTCACGAAGAATTCTGCCAGTATCCGCTGAGCTTAACAGCTTATCAATTTTCTGCATCAGCTTTTCGATAGACAGCCTGGCACCTTCTATTGCTACATCCTCTATATCATCCTCCGGAAAATCGATAGAGGCCTCAAGATGAGCTATCATACCAAGAATAATATGTCTCATATCCTGTATTCTATTAGAAAAATCACCGTTCAAATGGCCAGCTGCTACTCTTAAGGAATCTCTTGTCCTAGCCTTGATAACATCCATTACAGCCTGAGCCTGGCTAAGATCAAGCCTTCCATTCAAAAAAGCTCTCTTAGTAAACTCTCCAGGCTCAGCAGGTCTTGCTCCCAGCTGATAAGATCTCCGCAGCACCTCCCTTAAAGCCATAGCTCCGCCATGACACTGCAGCTCTATAACATCTTCACAGGTATATGAGTGAGGTGCCCTCATTATAAGGCATATAGCTTCATCTATTACTTTGTCATTTTCATCCAGAACTCTGCCATAAACTGCCTGATGAGACCGATAATCCTTCAGTTTCCTGCCGCTTGCAGCTCGAAACATAGCCTCTGCCAATTCAGCACAACCAGCTCCACTTATTCTTACAATTCCTATACCACCCTCGCCTGGGGCAGTTGCTATAGCACTGATTATATCATTCTGATACATATTAGCTCTCCAAATATACAAAAAGGGCTATCTCAAAAATTGAGACAGCCCTTTCACAGTTCCCTCATAGGTCTTAAAGGAAACAACCCTAATCATTCATTCTCAGCGCTGTCTTCCCTAACTTCATTATTCACATCAGCCATGCCATTATCGCCTGCATTCTTACGATAGCGGCTTTCTCCTCTATAGCCACGGCCACGCTTAAGCTCAATTACAACCTTTCTGTATGGCTCATCACCAGCACTATAGGTCGCAATTTTATAATTGTCTTGAAGAGCCATATGTATTATCTTGCGCTCATGACGATTCATAGGCTCAAGAACAATACGCTCGCCAGTTCTTCTTACCTTGTCAGCCAGACGCATTGCCAGACGTCGCAGGGTATCCTCACGACGGCTTCTGTAGCTCTCAATATCAAGAATAATCCTCACCTTATCCTCAGCAACACCCTTGTTTGCAGCAAGATTTGAAAGATACTGCAAGGAATCAAGAGTCTGGCCATGCTTTCCTATCAGTATACCAAGATTATCGCCAATGAGATTAAAAACATGACCATCACCAGTCTCATTATGTTCTATGGTAACCTCAAGGTTCATAGCAGCAAAGATATCCTTCAGGAATTTTTCTCCCTTTTCAACTGGCTCAAGCTCTTTGACGGTAGCTCTTATACGAGCTGGCTTTCCGCCGAACATTCCCAGAAACCCTTTGGATGGCTCCTCAATAATCTCAAAGATGATCATATTCTCAGCAACACCAAGCTGCTCTAAGGCTGCCTGTCTTGCCTCCTCCAGGGTTTTGCCAGTCACTTCAATCTGTTCAACCATTATTATACCTCTTCTTACTTTGACTCAGCTGCCTTCTTATCATCGGCACGGAACATGAAAAACTGCTGTACAATCTGGACAACATTCATTGTTACCCAGTAAACAACCAGACCTGATGGGAAATTCAGGCTGATCCAGCCGATAAACAGCGGCATGATGTACATAATCATCTTCATCTGCTGATTATCATTTGAATTATTGCTCATGCTCTGCTTCTGAGAAATATAAGTTGTCAGAGCAGAGAGGATTGGCAGCACATACAGCGGATCAGGATCAGAAAGGCTTGACAGCCACATAAAACCAGGATCACCACTATAATTGAAGCCATATAAGGAATAATAAACACCCATCAGTATTGGCATCTGAAACAATAATGGCAGACAGCCAGCCAATGGATTAACACCGGCATCACGGTACAGCTCAGCCATTTTCTGCTGCATAAGCTGTGGATTGTTCTTATAATCCTTCTGTATCTTTTTCATCGCAGGCTGAATTTCCTGCATTGCCTTCATAGAACGGATCTGCTTTGCAGTAAGCGGATAGAGAGCAATCTTGACTACGATAGTCATAAGGATGATTGCCAGACCGTAGCTTTCAACTCCTGCCATGCTGGTAACACTATAGAATGCTTCCAGTACAGCTCGGAAAATTGTTACGATTGGCGCAAAAAAATCTTGCATGAATTCCAAATCAACACATCCTAAACCTAAATTACAGTTATAAACATACATAATAGCTACGGGACAGGATCATATCCACCTTCATGAAATGGATGACACCTCAGAATTCTCTTGATAGCAAGCCAGCCACCCCGCCATGGACCGTACCTTTGTACAGCTATCAGAGCATATTCTGAACAGGTTGGAATATATCGGCAGCAGGGTGACTTAAGTGGAGAAATCCATTTCCGGTAGAATTCTATCAGTCCCAGCAGAATATTTTTCATCTTCTGGCTCCCTGCTTCAATATTCCCGCTTTTCTTCCTAAGTTGAGAAAAGCATTTTCAATTTTTTCATACTTTTCAGATACTGCACCCTTTCTGCCAACCAGCAGAAGAGTAAATCCAGGCTTTATTTTATCCTGATTAAGCCTGAAGCACTCACGCATAAGGCGCTTTACCCGATTTCTGGTTACAGCATTTCCAAGCTTTTTGCCTGCTGCAAAACCGACTTTGTCCTCATTACCGTTAGACCTGAACACATAAATGACCAGGTAATGATTGGCATAGGACTTGCCCAGACGGTAAACCCTCTGAAAGTCTCCCTTCTGGCGCAGAATACGACGCTTAGGTAACTTATACATTGATCACCACTGCCTAGCTTCAGCCTATTCTGAGAAACATTTCTGACAGAATAAAAGGTCACCGAAGTGACCTTGGATTAAGCTGAAATCTTCTTTCTGCCTCTAGCGCGTCTTCTTGCTAAAACCTGACGACCACCCTTAGTCTTCATACGCTCACGGAAGCCATGGGTCTTCTTCTTCCAATGAACATTTGGCTGATAAGTCTGTTTCATACTTTAGCACCTCCTCATAAGAAACGGTTAATTCCCGGTCAAAAAAAAGCAGACTCCACCACCTGCCCAATTTAACTAGAAATGATTATAGACTACAGCAACAGCAGTGTCAAGCATTATTAGGCTCTAAAAGCCTATAAATCAGCATATAGATATCATTTTAACCAAATAAGCTTCTTTACTTATTGAAAACATTCTGCATTTTTGATAGAATAATCTTCGCTTAAAACAGAAGTTATCCACATTTTTTTTAAATTATTGCAGTTTTATACAGTTTTATCCACATAAAGAATCAAATGTAATTATTTTTTTTAGAAATGCTGTAATTTATAGGTTTATAAACATATCTATGTTTATAAAATCACCATTAAAAGGAAAAATTATCCACAACTGTTGATAATCATGTTGATAACTTATGCACAGCAACTATTTTTTGAGAGGTTACACTATGGAAAACAGCGAACTTCAAGACAAATGGGAAATGGTTATGCAGAAGCTGAAGGAAGATCTTTCATCCACAGCTATCGACCTATGGATAAGATCCGCAGCTCCCATCAGCATGGTTAATAATACCCTTCTTCTAGGGGTAAACAGCAATACTGGAAAGAAATATCTTGAAGAAAAGTATATGAGCTTTCTAAAGCCTGCCTGTATAGACACCTTCGGTACAGAGTTAATGATACAGATTGAAGTAATAACTCCGGAAAAAACTAATAGCAATAAGGATGATTCTGGAAGCTACCCAGCTGATAATGTCAGTTCAAAACAGCCCGTTCAGCTTTCCTTATCACCATCAAGAGAAAAAGCTGCTCCTGAACAGATAATTCCTGGTGATTCATCCTCATTAAAGCCTGAATATACCTTTGATACTCTTGTAAAGGGCAGTTACAATCATCTAGCTTACGCCATTGCTGAGGCTGTAGCCAAAAATCCAGGCTATTCCCGTAATAATCCTTTCTTCATTTATGGAGGCGTAGGACTTGGTAAAACGCATCTGATGCATGCTATCGGCCATGAGGTAATAAAGAATACACCAGAAAAAAGAGTTCTCTATATTACAAGTGAAAAATTCACTAATGAGCTTATAAACTCAATTCGTGATAATGACAATGAGGCCTTCCGCCAGAAGTACAGAAACATTGATGTGCTGCTGGTAGATGATATCCAGTTCCTCGACAATAAAGAAAAGACACAGGAAGAATTCTTCCATACCTTCAATGCTCTGAAGGATGCTAATAAAGCAATCGTCCTCTCCAGTGACCGTCCTCCAAAGGATATAAAAACCCTTCAGGACAGGCTTCGCTCAAGATTTGAATGGGGCGTTATGGCCGATATACAGCAACCAGACCTTGAAACAAGGATTGCAATATTAAAGAAAAAGGCTACTATGGACAACATAGATGTACCAAATGACGTATTAATGTACATAGCAAGCCGTATTGATAACAATATAAGAGAGCTTGAGGGTGCTTTAAACAGAGTAGTTGCTATAGCATCAACAACAAACTCTATTATTACCACTGAGCTTGTTGAAAGAGCCTGCAAGAACCTTTACAGCGAACCAGCCACCAAGGAAGTAAGCATAGAGATTATTCAGGAAGTTGTAGCTTCCTACTTCAAGCTTAAGAAGGATGATCTTCTTTCCAAGCGTCGTACCAAGGATCTGGCAACAGCACGTCAGATTGCTATGTATCTTTGCCGTGAAATGACAGATGAATCTCTTCCTCAGATAGGCAACATGTTCGAACGTGATCATTCTACAGTTATTCACGCCATTGATAAAATAGAATTGGATAAAAATTCCAACAGCAAGCTGAAGAAAACTATCGATGAGCTGAAGAGCAAGATTGAGCATACCTGATAAATTCTGTTATCCCCAGAAAGCTGTGTATAATGTGTTGCTAATCTGTTTATGAAATGTAGATAACTATATAGGGAAGGTAAATCCTGTGAATTGTGTGGATAACCTTCCCTATTGTTATCTACAATTTTTCAACATCATCAATTCATTGATATCAGTTAATCAACACACTTATCCACTTATCAACAGGACCTACTAATACTACGGCTATGCTTTTAAAAGATTATATATAGTAT
>CAMCDL010000015.1 GCA_945873565.1 uncultured Selenomonadaceae bacterium
GATTGATTAACGTCGTGAGGGATCGACCGCCGTCGACCCCTACGGATGATGGACGGGATTGATTAACGTCGTGAGGGATCGACCACCGTCGACCCCTACGGATGATATTGTTATGCAAATAATATTGTTATGCAAATAATGTAGGGGCTTCCGGTGGGGAGCCCGAATGATATGATGATGCGGGATTGACCACCGTCGTGAGGGATCGACCGCCGTCGTGAGGGATCGACCACCGTCGACCCCTACGGATAATATTGTTATGCAGGCCTATTGTCTTATTTTTTGAAATCAGTTATAATAATAAAGTATATTGTCGATTAGTTTAACGAGAGTTGTTATATAGGGGTGTATTGAATGGCTTCCTTGAAGAATTGTCCTAGCTGTGGAAAGCTGTATCTGGAGACAGGCCGCAAGGTTTGTCCTGCTTGCGTTGAGGCGGAAGAGGAAATGGAGAATGTAGTACGCAATTTTGTGCGTGATCATAAAAAAGCTACTATTCATGAGATAGTTCAGGGTACTGGCGTCAAGGAGCGTATTGTTATCCGTATGATTAAGGCGGGCCGCTTTATTGAGACTGGTATCAAGATTGAGTATCCTTGCGAGAAGTGCGGCCATATGATTACTAGAGGCAAGCTGTGCGAGAAATGCAGTAATGATCTGGTTCAGCAGGTAGCTAAAGCTGCTGCAAATGCAAACCGTCGTCTGGAGAGATCCGACCGCAGTCATACTCTCAACATGATGAAGAACAGATAGAATTTTTATTATTTTTCTTATTAAAAAGACAGATGCTTAAGGCGTCTGTCTTTTTTTTCGATACTTATCGTGAAGGAAGGAATGCCTTCAATGTCTTTTGTGTTTAATTTTTTATTATTATCCATTTAAGGATGGTGAGAAGGATGATTATAAACAGCACTATTCAGACAGTTGCCAGTGCATATGCTAGGACTGGTGCTGTTAAGCAGAACAGGCCAGGTGCCTCTGATAAGGCTGAGGCCAGGGATGAGATTCAGCTTTCCAGCCAGGCTCAGAATTTCAGTGCTAAGCTGAATAAGCTGCAGGCCTCCAAGGATGAGGTCCGTGCAGATAAGGTTACCTATTATGAGAACCTTATTGCTTCCGGTGCATATAATGTCAGCAGCAAGGATCTTGCTGATAAGCTTATTGCATCTAGATTCTGATTGGCTGATTCAAGGGGATGAGCATTATGTGGCAAAGGCTGGCCAGCAATCTGGCGACTATAATTAAATATTACCAGGCACTGGCTGAGCTTAATGAGGAAAAGCGCAAGGTGCTGACCTTTGTGGATATGCAGGGCCTTGATAAGGTCGTGCATCATGAGGAGAAGATTATCGCTGACATCAACAAGGCAGAGGAGCTCCGCCAGCAGATTGTGCGGGAGCTTGCGGCTGCTGATGTAAAGATCCAGCCTGATATGAAGCTGGTGCAGATGTCATACCAGTGTCCGGATAATGCCCTCAGGGAAAGGCTTCTGAGGCTCCATGCTATGCTGGATGAGCTGGTGAAGAAGGTCAAGCAGGCCAGCGAGAATAATGAAATCCTCATTGTGGCTGCATTGAATGCTGTTAATTTCCGGCTGAACAAGCTGGGGGGAGTTACCGTAGAGAACCGCTACGGAAGCCACGGCCAGGAGCAGGTGTCTCATGCCCGCAACCTGGATTTTGAGGCATAGGGATAATCTATGAAGGATGTAATAGAGATTCTTCGTCAGCAGATTGTGCTCTGCACAAGGCTGATGGAGCTGATAAAGGAGCAGAGGCCTGAGATTATCGGCGGGCGTGCCAAGGAGGCAAGTGCCCTGGCCAGTGCAATGGAGCCGCTGATGACGAAGCTTATGGCTCTTGAGAAAAAACAGAAACAGCTGCTGTTTACACTTAGAGCAAAGGATATTTCCACCTGGTTGGCAGATCAGCCAGAGTCCAAGGAGCAGGCTATGGCAATGCTCCTTCTGGAAAAGCAGCAGAAGCTCACTGCAGCCCTTAAGGAAGAGGGCGCAGTAAACAGGCAGTTTTTAGATAGAAATATCAAGTTTATAGATTACAGCGTGAATGTCATGACACAGACAGCGGCAGGGGTGACCTACGGAACACCAGAAGGAAATGGTGGCAGGCCGGTTCAGGGACAAAAGATGTTCGACGCGAATATATAATGACTTAGTCAGAAAAAGGTGAAACGTTATGCTTAGAAGTACATTTGCAGGTCTGAATACCATGGTAAGTGGTGTCCAGACATCCAGATTGTCCCTGGAAACAGTAGGCCACAATATTTCTAATACCAATACCGAGGGCTATTCCCGCCAGAGTGCAAATGCTGTGGCAGTGAAGGGCTCCCAGATTTATACCTCAGTTGGCCCTCAGATTATAGGTAATGGTACTGATGTGGCTTCCATTACCCGTGCCCGGGATATTTATGCTGATCGTCAGTACTGGAAAGAAAATGCAAGCTCCGGTTATTTTGATAGCCGATATACCAACTATAGCAAGCTTGAAGTTATTTTCAACGATACCGATGATAACGGCATCCAGAATGCCCTGGAGGATTTTTATAAGTCCTGGTCTGAGGTTTCTACCCAGGCCTCCACTGCTACCAGCCGTCAGACTGTTATCAGCAAGGGCCAGAGCTATGCTACCAGGATTCAGAATGCTGCCAAGCAGGTGCAGGAGCAGATTAGCTCTATCTATGATGATATGGAACTTAACCTTACCAGCATAAACAGCATGACTGATCAGATTGCTGGCCTGAACCGCAATATCATGGTGCAGGAGGCTGGCGGCGCCAGCGCAAATGATCTTCGTGATCAGCGCGATGCACTGGTAGACAAGCTTTCCAATATGATGAATATTTCCATTTACGAGGATTCCTCCGGAATGTACAACGTGGTTTCCAATGGTACCACCCTGGTAAATGGTGTTGCAAAGATAGATCTGGAGCTGTCAGAGCCAATTCCAAGCAAGGTTTATGGAATAAATGACTTCTCTATACGTATCAGCCAGACCGGAACCCTTTATTCTCCAGGAACCGGCAGCCTGCAGGCTCAGCTGGATTCCATCACCGAGGATAAGAACTTTCTGGGTTATCTGTCCAATATGGCGGCCTTCTGCCTGACAACTCTTAATGCTCAGCATAGGGCTGGTGCAGGTATTGACGCAGCTACTTCCACTGGTATCAATTTCTACGGCGAGGATGGCTTTGAGTATGCCTGGAATGCCGAGAAGAATTGCGTTGAGAAGCGCAAGGTAAATGTAAGCTATGAGCATGATCCTGTTACCAATAAGCTGACCTCAGTAACCTTTACCGAGGTGACTGATCCAGCAGAAACCAAGAAGAATGGCGATTTTTACGGCATAAATATCATCGATGAGCTGGTGGTAAACTCCAGGCTTACTGATAGCGCTGATGGGCAGAAATACCTGGCAACCAGGGGGCTGACCTATGAGGGCTATTATGATGAAAAAACAGGCGATACAGTAAAATGCTCCAAGGATGACAAGGGCAACTGGATAGCAACCACCAACCTGCTTGATCCTAAGGATTACAGAGAAGGCCCTCCAGAGACCTATTCCACTAAATATATTATTGCCGAAAATGGTATCAACGGAACCGGTGATGGCAGCGTGGCGGTGCTTATCAGCAACCTCTTCAACTGCGTCCAGAGCCTCACCGCCTCCAGTGATGAGGCTAAGTCTCATTTCACTATGGCAAAGCATAAGGATAATACCCGATCCATCGGTACAGTATCACTCTTTTCCTATTATAATAGCCAGATGACCTTGATGGGCTCCCGTTCGGAAGCAATGAAGCATAATGTAGACTTCCAGGACAATGTCATGACTCAGGTCTCCAACCTCAGAGAGTCTACCTCAGGCGTAAACTGGGATGAGGAACTGACCAACATGATTATGTTCCAGCAGGGCTATGGAGCCTGCTCCCGCTGCCTCACTACCATGGATGAGATGCTGGACAAGCTTATAAATGGCACTGGCACAGTAGGAAGGTAAGGTGATTTGATATGATGCGTGTAAGCAGTACAATGATGACCAACAACTACTTAAAGCAGTTGAATGGTACATATAATCAGTATACAAAGCTGATGGAGCAGTCTGATGGTGATAAGCTTCACAGGGCATCCGATGATTCTGTTGGCTATTCCAAGCTTTTAAGATATGAAAATTCTCAGGCTGGAAATCTTCAGTACCAGAGCAATGTCAGCACTGCCCTTTCCTGGATGAAGAATTCCGACTCGGTTCTCATTAATGTTACCGAAAACCTGAAAACCTTCAATGCCAAGGTTGTACAGGCTTCAAACTCTACCAATAACGAATCAGACTGCAAGGATATTGCCAAGGAGTTGATGTCTCTTATCCAGGAAACTGTTCATGAGATGAATACCCAGATGGGCGAGCGATATCTCTTTTCTGGCCAGTCAGACATGGTAATGCCATTTGCCCTTTCTGACAGCAAGATGGAGCGTGGCGTGGCAAAGACCCTCAGCGATCAGCAGACCAGCTATTTCGGACCTACCTTAGGCAATACCGGCAGCATGAATCAGTTCATCACCCTGGATGGAAAATTTGATGGTGATGATAATATATATACGTATTATTACAACACCTATGATGGCAGCGTATACAGCTACGATTTCATGGAATATGGCTATAAGTCCAATATGGCTGCCGGCATTCCGATTGTCCGGGCTGAGGACAAGGTCTGCAACATCGGCAAGATGGATGATTCGGATATTTCTCATACCATGAGAGACCTGTTTGATAAGAATGGTGTTATTACCACTACCGGCAGAGACTGGAAAATGAATGAGGATTCATCTGGCAATGACATTCTGGTTGATGGCAAGAAGCTTACCCTTTCTTTTGCTAAAGTTCAGCAGTATATTGTTAACTATGATGGTGATGATAAATACATTTCCATGGTTACTGAAAATGGTGCTATAAATCCATCTGCTGATACTGTAAACCAGACCGGTCAGGATGTTTTCGGTTCAGACATTTTCGATGCCGGCGAAGCACATAAGAGCGGCACCGCGGTGCTTAATGATCTGCTGGCTGTTGTAGCAAAGGTTGAGGCAGCAGATTACAACTGGGCTTCCCAGAACGGTATCACCGTAGCAGATAAGGCTCATTCTGTAGTGCTTGGTGCAGAGACCACCATGGCAGCTAGAAATCAGGCTTATCAGGCAACTCAGACTATGCTGCTGACCCAGAATGAGTCTATTACCAGTGATATTACCGAGGTTGCCAGCACCGATATCGGCTGGCTGGCTACCAAGCTGATGGAGTATCAGACCATATACAGCTTGTCCCTGTCCGTAGGCGGCAAGACCCTGCCTGGTACCTTAGCAGATTATTTATAATATACATTTATTGGAAGAAAAGGGTGGTGACGTAAATGTCAATGATTTCAGATATGACATATTTAAATGTGCGTCATCAGCTGCCTTCCATAGGAATACGCCAGCAGCACGCCAAGACATTGGAGGCAGGCTTTGAGCCGGCAGTGATTCATACCACCAACCGTGAGCCGGTTGCTGATGTGGCGGCATCCCAGGTCAAGGTGAATATTGATACCTATCAGTGCCGCAAACAGTATGGTTTTCTTAATAATGCAGATTTCAGAGCAAAGATAGCCCAGGAGGGCCTCAGCAATGCTCAGGAAGTAACCTCAAAGCATGCCCGTCAGGGCTGGGATCTGGCCAGGAATGGGGCAAGATCTGGCGTCAAGCCTGATATCCAGGCCATACGCTCTGAGGTAAAAAGCATCTGCAATGTATGGCCGACATGGACTGTAAAGACCATGCCACCGCCAACCTTTACTGTAGAAAAATCCGAAATCAAGGGTCAGATAGACCCAGGTACCTTCAAGTGCAATATAAATCCTACAGCCAATGCCAAGATAAGGCTTCAGCCAGGCTCGGCTGAGACCTATCTCAAGGACAAGGGCTTCATAAACCGCTGGGTTACCAAGGGCTATATTGATACGCAGGCCTGATTAATAAATTAACAGATGGTTTATTTCTATATATGATGGAGTGATATGATGAGAACAATCCACACACTTCGCTTTGGCGATATGGATGTAAAGGAAGAAGGCGTTATCCATTTCGAGCATGGCATCCCTGCCTTCGAGGAGGAGCATGAGTTCGTTGTGGTGCCTTATGACAAGGAAAGCCCATACGTGTTCCTGCAGTCTATGAAGACGCCGGAGCTGGCCTTTCTGATGACCGTTCCATTTATTTTCTTTCCTGATTATGAGTTCAGTCTGGACGATGCAATCACCGAACAGCTGGGGGTCAAGGAAGCCGATGACCTTATGATTTATTCCCTGCTGACTATTCCGTCAGGAAATATCCAGGGCATTACAGCAAATCTTCTGGCACCGGTGGTTATTAATAAGAAAAATATGAACGCCAGACAGGTGGTGCTGGAAAAAACCAGCTACACTACCAAGCATAGGCTGTTTCCTGAGGGGGAGTGATAGCATATGCTGGTACTGACTAGGCGTCCGAAGCAGCAGATAATGATTGGCGATGAGGTTGTCATCAACATAGTCGAGGTCCAGGGTGACAATGTCCGCATTGCCATTGAGGCACCGAGGAATATGAAGATATACCGTGGTGAGATATATAAGTCAATTCAGGATGAAAACCGCAGCGCTGCTGCACCGTCAGCAGGCATCGATTTGTCCAGCCTGCCAAGGCTTTAAGAAATTTTAAAAGGATTTAATAATTTTTCTACGGAGGGACAGGACATGAGCTTTCAGATTTCAGACATGACAACCGCAGCAGTGGTTACCTCTGCTATTGATAACAAGGTGGGGGCTGATTTTTCTGCTAATAGCAGCAATCAGCAGGCAGCTGCTGTAAATACACAGCAGCCAGCATTATCCCAGGCCATAAAGGCCCCAGAGAAGACCGATACCAATAACGCAAACGAAAAGAACCAGGAGCAGGATCCAAAGGATCAGGTTCTTGACAGCCTTAATGAAGAGTTTGTCAGCAATATGACCAAGGAGCTCAACGAGCTCATGCAGAAGATAAACTGCGATCTGGAGTTTCATTACAACAAGGAAGTGGACATCATGTCCGTAAAGATGGTCAACAAGACCACCAAGGAGGTCATCAGGGAATATCCGCCTGAGGACATGGTCAAGGGCCTTATCCGCGCTCAGGAATGGCTGGGTGCGTTCCTTGACAAGAATGCTTAAGCTGGGAGGCGAGCAAGATGGGTACAAACGGAATCTACGGCTTGTCAGGATCTGGACTGGATGTTGAGTCCCTGGTAAAGATGGGCATGCTCAACAAGCAGAACCAGTATGACAAGATGGAGCAGAAGGAAATATATGAGACCTGGCAGAAGGAAGCCTATAACGGTGTTTATAAGGATATAGGCAATTACTATAACAGTCTCTCTACATATAAGATGCAGTCAAACATGAATGCGATGCAGGCAAGCAGCAACAATACCTCTGCAGTAAGTGCTACCGCAAATGGTGCGGCTGCGGCTATGAATCACACTATCTCTGTATCTGATGTTGCCAGCAATGCATATCTGCAGAGCAAGGAAGGTGTAACAAGAGATGGTGGCACTATAGCTACCAGCACCTATCTTCGCGATGTCATCTTCAAGAAGGTGGAGACTGGCAAGGATGCTCAGGGCAATTACTCATATGATGTTACCTTTGCTGACGGCACTAAAAAGTCTGTCAATGGCAGTGACATTGCTATTTCCCTGACTATTCAGGATGAAAAGGCCGGCAATCCTGCCAATATCACTACCTATAAGCTGGAGTATACCTATGACCAGCTTATGCAGGACGACAAGACCCTCAGTGATTTTGCCAGCGCTTTTTCCAAGAGCGGCGCAAATATCCAGGGCAATTATGACACTACCAATGATTCCTTCAGCCTCTACAACAAGACCAGCGGCTCCAAGAATATAATTGGTATTGCTGTAGCAAACAAGGAATCTGCCACCCTGATGAACAACCTTCATCTGGCACAGGTAGATTCTGTAAATAATACCATGGGCTCTGAGATTGACTTCTCAGCAGAGCCTACTACTTCAGAATCCAAGGTAATTGAGAATTCTGCAATATCTACATCCCTTAAGGACGTATTGGGCCTGAAGGCTGACCTAGTAAAAAATGGTGATGATGATTATACCCTGACCTTTACCCAGGCTGATGGCACTAAAAAGACTATTGCCAACAAGGGCCTTGATGAGCTTAAAGATACCCAGGCCTTTAGCATGAATCTCAGCGATGGTACCAATAACACCACCGTAGATTTTAACTTTGCTGATCTGTTTGATATGGATTCTGTAGGCAGCCTCAAGGCAAAGGCTAGCCTGAATACTCTGGCTCAGAAAATAAATGATGCAGCTGCTGGTGCTGGCATGAGCATCGTGGCTGCTTATGATGAGGGAAATGATAGCTTTAGCCTGAAAAATGACGCTGGTATGGCTAAGCTTACCGGTGCTGATGTGACTGGTACTGCAATTGTTGATGCACTTAATCTGGTGGAAGGCACACCTGCAAAGCAGTACAAGGCGGCTGCTAGTGCCAATAGCCTGACTATGGCCCAGCTGCTGGGTGTAGGCGGCGCTAAGTTCCAGTATCATACTGGATATACCTATACCATGACTCTTATGTCTGCAGATGGGGTTACTCCGCTTAAGGATTCTGCAGGTAATGTTATTTCTATCGATGGTTCAACAGATGATTTTTTAAATGGCAATATTGCTAATTCTCAGGCACTATCTTTTGACGTTTCTGATGATGCTGGAAATACAACTAGCGTAGGGGTTAAATTCAGTGAATTAATTGATTTTGGATTGTTTGAAAAACCTGGAACTAGTAAGTATTTATATGCTAAGGATCCATCTGGTGGCTCTAGTGTCAAGGTTGAAACAAATACAAGGAATGTGTTGAATTCATCTACAGGAATAGATGATTTGGCTAATGATATTAACGCTCAGATCGCTGGCAGTGGTATTAAGGCAGTTTATGATGCTGGTAATGGTTTCCAGATTTATAATACCGCTGGTGATGTAGCAATATCTGGCAATTCTGTTCTGACTGCTAAGCTTGGGCTTACGCCAACTGACCCAACCTTTTCATCATCCCAGGCTTCATCAGGTGGTATTACCCGTAAGAGTGCTTTTTCAACTGGTGACAGCTTAAAGGATGTATTAGGCTTCAGTGCAGTTTATGCTAAAAATGATGATGGCAGCTTTACAGTAACCATCCATAACAGCGCAGGCAAGGAGTCTGCTTTCAAAGGTACTCTGGCTGAATTAAAGGATAAAAATCTTTTTAACCTGAAGATAACTGATACTGATGATATCAGCATCAAGCTGGGTGATCTTGTTGATTTGTCTGGCATGACCTCTGCAGGTGGTTCACTGGATGCAAAAATGAGCCTTGATGACCTGGCAGATAAAATAACTGCTATCGGTGATAAGGTATCTGCAAGCTATGATAGCGATGCTAGGAAGCTGACCATTAAAAATACTGCTGGCGAGGCAGGGCTTGCTCTCGATAGTGCTGATATAACTGGTCTCGGAGCTCAGCTGGCTGCTAAGCTTTCCGTGGCTGAGACCAAGGAAAGTGCTGATGCAAAGAAGGCAGGCGTGCCAACTCAGTCTGAGGGTACAAATGCTAAGGCGGTAATTGATGGCAAGGAATATGACCTGGATACCAATAGAGTAACTGTGGCAGGCGTAACCTATACCATTACCGGCAAAACAGATAGGGCCGTAGTAAGCGTTACTCAGGACACTGATAAGATTGTGGACTTTGTAAAGAACTTTGTGGACGCCTATAATACTCTGCTTGATTCCCTTAATGATAAGCTGTCAGAAAAGAAATATTCAGATTACAAGCCTCTTTCCTCCAGACAGGAAGAGGAAATGACTGAAAAGCAGATTGAAAAGTGGACTGAGAAGGCAAAATCTGGCTTGTTGTATAATGACAGCACCATCCGCAATCTGGTTTCCGCTATGCGTGAGGCCCTCTATACCAGGGTTGATGCTGTAGACAGCGAATACAATACAATGTCTTCCATTGGTATTACCTCCACAACAACCAAGGGGCATATTACCTTTAGTGAGGATAAGCTTAGAAAGGCTCTGGCTGAGGATCCAGACTGCGCATACCAGCTCTTTGCTTCTGACCAGGATAGTTCCTATATTGCAGGTACTACCAGCAAGAAACCGCTTACAGAGAATCAGAAGCGCAGTGATTATGCTAATACTGGTGTTGCCAGCCGTCTTTACAATGTAATGTCTGAATACAAGACAAAGATTTCAGACATTGCTGGCGTAAGTACTGAGACTAATGATCAGAGCTATCTCGGTAAGATGATTACCCAGATGCAGAACAAGATGAGTACCTTCAAAAACATGATGAATGCGTACGAAAGGCAGCTTTTCAAGCGCTACGATGCTATGGAGGTTGCTTTGTCCAAGCTTGGTATGCAGCTCAATTACATTACAGGCTACAACTCATAATTTTTATTGAGGTATATATTATATGGTTAATAATGCAGCAGAGGCGTACAAGCGCCAGCAGATAATGACTGCTACACCTGAGGCTCTTACTCTTATGCTTTATGATGGCTGCCTCCGTTTTATGAAGGAGGGCCTGGATGCAATGGAGAAAAAGCAGTGGGAGCAGTGTAATACATCTCTCCAGAAGGCAGAGAATATTATTTCCGAATTCCGTGTCACCCTTGATATGCAGTATGATATAGCCAAGCAGCTTATGCCGCTATATGAATACTGCTACAACTGCCTGGTTGAGGGAAATATGCGCAGCAAGCCGGAAAAGGTCACTGAGGCTATGGGCATTATCAAGGAGCTGAGAGGTGCTTGGGCCCAGGCCATGATAAAGGCCCGGAAGGAAAAGGGTGCCTCATAATGAAAAAGGAATGCAGGTTTACTGAAAAGGAGCTGTGGGAAAAATATCTGATGCTGACCAAGGAACTCTTAAAGTTTATTGATCAGCAGGAAATAGATATGTTTCTGGAGCTGGTTGACCAGCGGCAGACCGTCATGGAATGGCTGCAGGCTATTGAAAAGCCGGAGTATGGCCTGACCCCAGAGGCTGAGGCTATCCGCAATGAAATAAAGCCCATGGATATGCAGATAATGTATAAGGCCAAGACCTGGCTAAACAAGTCCAAGCGCACCAATATGGCTGTCCGCTCCTATGATATTGCTGGCTATGCTCCGGCAGGCAATGTTTTTAATAGAGAATATTAAAAGCATTAATGAAAATTTAATATAGCTTTGCTATTTGTCGGAATCAATAATTCCGATATATAGGTATAAGATAAAACAAGTTTGTTTATATATAGGGATAGCTTGGGTCCGCTAGCAGCCTTTTGCTATACCAAAATATAAATATTAAGCTTATCGGGCAAGGATGCCTGGTAAATGTTTTATTTATCCAAGGAGGAATTTATTATGGCAATGGTAGTAAAAAACAACATGTCCGCTCTGTCCACCCTGAACACCCTGAACAAGAACACTAATGCACTCTCCAAGAGCCTGCAAAAGGTTTCTTCCGGTATGAAGATCAACAGTGCTGCTGATGATGCATCCGGCTATGCAATCTCCGAGAGAATGCGCGTTCAGATCCGTTCCCTGGATCAGGCAAACAGCAATGCTCAGAATGGCAGCTCCATGATGAAGGTTGCTGAAGGTGCAGTTAGCTCTACTATAGATATCCTGAAGACCCTGAAGGAGAAGGCAGTAAACGCAGCTAACGACACCAATACCGATGCTGACCGTGCAACTATCCAGAAGGAGCTTGATCAGTCTATCGACCAGATCAACGACAATGCAAATGTAACCTTCAATGGCCAGTATCTGGTAGATGGTTCCCACAACAAGAAGGTTACTCAGACCACTACTCATATGACCAATACTAGTCTGAAGACTGATGCTGCGGCTGGTTCAGCTCTTACTGATTTGAAGGCTCGCAGTGGTGATTCCCTGAATATTCAGTCAACAGATACTGTAACTGTATCCTATGTAAAGGATGGCGTTACCTATACTAAAGATACTGTAGTTGCTGATAAGAATCTTGGTGATGTAATTTCTGATCTGACCGGAGGCGCAATTACTGTTAAGGGTAATACTTCTGTTATTGGTAAGGATTCTTCTGAGAATACTGTATATACCGCTGATGGCTTGGGTGCAATTACTCTTTCTGCTCAAGATTCAGGTGTACAGAATCAGATTGCCGGCTTTACCATTTATATCACTGGCAACGATGGCAATGTAAGAAAGTCTGCTAATGCAGCGCTGGATGCATTCTCCGAGTCTATCCGTGCAGAAAATACTTCTAAGGATAACTCAATCGTAATGCAGATCGGTACCAAGGCTGGTCAGACCATTAAGGCAGGCCTCTCCGATATGAAGGCTACTGCTCTCGGCCTCCAGGGCTTCAATGGCGATACCCTCTCCGTAGGCAATCAGGCGAAGGCAAATGCAGCTATCAACGTAATTGACAGCGCAATCCAGAAGGCTCTTGATCAGCAGACCACTATCGGTGCTGTTGAGTCCCGCCTCGAGTACACTCAGGCAAATCTGACCACTGCAAGCGAGAACGTAACTGCAGCTGAGTCTGTAATCCGTGATGCAGATATGGCTAAGGAAATGACTGAGTACACCAAGAACAACGTTCTGATGCAGGCTGCACAGTCCATGCTGGCACAGGCAAATCAGAGCAGCTCCAATGTACTCAGCCTGCTCCAGTAATTAAATCAGGTAATTTAAAATCTATTGTTATGCTAGCGATGGATCTGGGCTGCCCCCTTGGGGGTGGCCCTTTTCTTATGGTTTAATAAATTTATATAAAAAAACAGTTAAGTAATAGGATTTCCTGTACGATATAATTGGTGAGCAAAGCAAATGAAGCTTACTCAGGTCCAACAGTTCCCACATCAGCTGGTTAGGCTAGCAGCCAGAGGATGCCAAGGTGAATATGTTTGAAAAGGGCAAGGATGCCCACACAATATAATAATTGTTTTATTCCAAGGAGGAATTTATCATGGCAATGGTAGTAAAAAACAACATGTCCGCTCTGTCCACCCTGAACACTCTGAACAAGAACACTAATGCACTCTCCAAGAGCCTGCAGAAGGTTTCTTCCGGTATGAAGATCAACAGCGCAGCTGATGATGCATCCGGCTACGCAATCTCCGAAAGAATGCGTGTTCAGATCCGTTCCCTGGATCAGGCAAACAGCAATGCTCAGAATGGCAGCTCCATGATGAAGGTTGCTGAGGGTGCAGTTAGCTCCACTGTAGATATCCTGAAGACACTGAAGGAGAAGGCAGTAAACGCAGCCAACGACACCAACACCGATGCTGACCGTGCAACTATCCAGAAAGAGCTCGATCAGTCTATCGACCAGATTAACGACAACGCAAACGTAACCTTCAATGGCCAGTATCTGGTAGATGGTTCTCATAACAAGCAGATTAAGCAGACCACTACTCATATGACCAACACCAGTCTGGATACTTCAACAGCAGCAGATAGTAAATTGACTGAACTGAAGGCTCGTAGTGGTGATACCCTGAACATTCAGTCAACTGATACTGTAACCGTATCCTATGTAAAGGATGGCGTTACCTATACTAAGGATACTGTAGTTGGCACTAAGAATCTGCAGACTGTAATTCAGGATTTGACAGGCAATGCTGTAAAGGTAGCAAATGCCCAGACTTCAGTAATCGGTCTTGATTCTTCTGAGAATACCGTTTACGCTGCAGATGGTAATACTGCAATCACTATTACTGCTGCTGATTCTGGTATTCAGAATCAGATTGCCGGCTTTACCATTTATATCACTGGCAACGATGGCAATGTAAGAAAGTCTGCTAATGCAGCGCTGGATGCATTCTCCGAGTCTATCCGTGCAGAAAATACTTCTAAGGATAACTCAATCGTAATGCAGATCGGTACCAAGGCTGGTCAGACCATTAAGGCAGGCCTCTCCGATATGAAGGCTACTGCTCTCGGCCTCCAGGGCTTCAATGGCGATACCCTCTCCGTAGGCAATCAGGCGAAGGCAAATGCAGCTATCAACGTAATTGACAGCGCAATCCAGAAGGCTCTTGATCAGCAGACCACTATCGGTGCTGTTGAGTCCCGCCTCGAGTACACTCAGGCAAATCTGACCACTGCAAGCGAGAACGTAACTGCAGCTGAGTCTGTAATCCGTGATGCAGATATGGCTAAGGAAATGACCGAGTACACCAAGAACAACGTTCTGATGCAGGCTGCACAGTCCATGCTGTCCCAGGCAAATCAGAGCAGCTCCAATGTACTCAGCCTCCTCCAGTAATTCTGGCAAGCTGATAGCATAATAGCTAGCAAGGTTTATAAAGCCCCCGCTTCTTATGAGGCGGGGGCTTTTTTTCGATATTATTGAAAAGTAATCTATTGCGGAGTGACGTTATGAAAAATAAAATTAAAGGGGCGGAAATCTTATCAGAGCTATTTGTATGCGAATTGCAAGAGTTAAAAGAAGAACACATAGGTATTTTGCCTGATAAAATGCAAAGAATAATTAGCTTTTGCAATGGCATAAAAGTGGATATTTCAGATTGCTTTGATGTATATATGGATCTTTTTGAGACAGTATGCGTTTTAGGAACTGATGATGTGGTTGGTATGTATAGCTCCATATGTGCTGATTTTTCAGACAATGTTGATATTCAGCACAATCAGATGCTGATGGTGGCGGATAAGCTTTTGGAGATAAAACGTTATAAGATGGCATTGCTTATATATGAAGCTATTCCTGCAGATTCCAAAGTTGTGACTAAAAAGTTCTGGCAAAAGGCTGGAATTATTTTTTATCATACAAGCAGATATGATGAGGCCATAGAGTGCTTTCAGTGTGCTGAACAGGATAATCTTACGCGTTCATATTTAACTTGGTGCCAGGAGAATTTAAATGATGGATATGGATATTAAGATTTCAGCTTGTGTTATAACAAAAAATGAAGAGAAGAATCTGCCTTATTGGATAAAGTGTGTGGCAGCAATTGCTGATGAAATGATAGTGGTTGATACAGGATCGTCAGATACTACTATTGAGATTGCCAGAAATGGTGGAGCTGAGGTATATTTTTTCGATTGGATTGATGATTTTTCGGCTGCAAAGAATTATGCATTGGAGCAGGCAACAGGAGATTGGATAGTATTTTTAGACGCGGATGAATATTTTACAGAAAACAGTTTAAAGAGCTTTAAAAAAGCTCTTAAGTACTATGATACGGACAGGAATATAGCAGCTTTATTATGTCGCACCATAAATATAGACAAGGCACATAGTGATTGCGTGATTAGTACATCCCTACTGCCAAGAGCGTTTAGAAATAGTCCTGATTTGAGATATAAGTGGGCTATTCACGAACAGCTTGAGAATAAAAGTGGAAATAAAAAAATGGTTTTTGCTCCTGAGTTGGAAATCATACATACTGGTTACTCTGAAGACCGTCTAAAGCGCAAGTATAAAAGAAATTTGTCTATTATGATGCGCGAATTGGAAAATGCTGAAACGGATGATGATAGAAAGAGACTGTATCCGTATATTGCTAATGAATACAATTCTGCAAAAGATTTTGTGAATGCTATAAGGTTCGCTAAGCTTTGTATAGATAGCAATATAGAAATAGTTGGTGATGAAGGAAAATACTATGGAATGATGATTTTGGCTATGCTTAACACAGGTTACAGCTCAGACGCTATACTTGAAGTTATAGCTGAAGCTCAGAATAAGTATCCTAAAGAGCCATTATTTGAATTTTGTAAAGGATTTGTGTTGTTTTCAGTACAGGATTACATAGGCGTAGAGGATGCTTTCTGTAAAGGCTTTATGCTCAGAGAGGATATAGGTAAGCGAAATGGGGCAGGTGTGGCGGATACTTCGCAAGGTTTATTACGTCATATATATGAAAAACTTGGCTATATTTGTGAAATAAAAGAGGATAGGCAAGCAGCAATTGATTGCTATGTGAAATCACTGCAGTCATACAAATACCAGCGAGAATCATTAAATGGATTGTGCAGGCTGTTAAAGGGTGAAAATCCTGTAGAGATAATATCGTTATTAGAATCTATATATGATAAAAAAACAGATGCAGATTATTTGTTACCAATATTAAAAAAACATATTGGTGGTTCGGTATTTGTATATTATTCAAAGTATGCGAAGAATGTGAGCCAAGCTGATGTATTTATGGCTATAGAAAGATTTGATGCAGCTGCAGCAGTATTGATCAAACGTTATGAAGCTTTGATTAGCAATTAAATATAAAAACCTATGGAAGAGCTTGCTTCTTATGAGGTAAGCTTTTCTTTTCGATATTATGAATAGAAGAAATTTTGATTGAGGTGCTAGCAGTCAACTACTCCCGACTAAAGTCGGGAACTTGTAAGTCGGAATTGCATAGGTAATAACGGCACCTAAAAGATGTCTCCCTATATCCGCCTACATCATCGGGTGGCTGACAGCACCCGCTTTGCTAAGGAGTTTACTCCGAAGCAGTTGTTATTCTTTCGTAACGAGGATTATTGTCCCCAGAAATCCACATGGTTCCAAGAAGCTGGATATTCATAGCTCCGATACGATCATCGTTAGACTTATAGCCGCATTGGCAGCTATACAGATGCTTACTATGATCACGGTTTTCTTTGTGAATAGTGCCACATTTAGGACAACGCTGAGAAGTATATCGTGCTGATACTTTTAGAACTTCAGAGCGGTTCTCATGGGCTTTGTAAGTCAGGAATTGCTCCAACTGATAGAAAGACCAACTGCGCAGATTGTAATTCTGTTTAGCATTCTCAGACAGGTTGGATTCCTCGAAGCTAACGCCGGTCAAATCTTCAAGTACGAAAAGCGTGTCTTTGCCGTATTTCTCGACGAGTGTCTTAGAAATCTGATGATTCACATCGGACATCCAACGGTTCTCTCGTCCAGAAATGGCTTTAAGTTTACGCTTTGCGGATTTAGTACCTTTGGACTGAAGCTGACGGCGAACCTCCTGGAACTTATGACGCTTAGTGGCAATCTTTCGTCCAGAAACAAATTCTGTTTTGCCCTGCTCGTCATAGCTGACTGTTAGGAACCGCAAACCACGGTCAATACCAACGACATGGTGGACATTCTCCTTTTGAAAGTCTTCAACGGCTTTGGCAACGGGAATGTGGAGATACCACAAGCCTTTGAGTTCAACTAACTTGGCCGTTCCAAGGTCATAGGAACCATCGAGGTATTCCGTAAAATGCTCGCCTTCAAAAGTGCACTTGGTTCTTTTACCAAGAGTATTTATGGACAGAATATGTCCGCCATCTACGAAGCTATAGTCACGATTACGAACCAGATCAGCTTGAGGACGACTAAAATAAATCGGTTTCCATAACCATTCTAAGGTTTTAGCAATGTATTGCCAATGATTATTTTCGTCTTTATACTTGAATGGTTTCTGAAATAACTGCTCTCGGACAGTTTTATATTTGGCGATAGCAGTCTTGATGGAGGACTGAGCTAACTGAGACTTTAAACCAAATAAGCTGCGAAGCTCGCTATACAGTTCTCCATTGAGACCTTGGTAAGCCAAGTTAAATTGATTGTCAAAGATATACTGTGATATAAAGTTGCAAGCTTGACGGTACTGTTCGGTCATTTGACGGAACAGAATTTCTTGTTCAGGATTAACATGTATACGAAGTTTTATTGTTTTGGTTAGGTTGGACACTTTTCTCACCTGCCTTTCTAAAGGAAATATCACTTCATCAAAATTACTATAGCATAATTTTTGCTGAAAACCTATTATTTTCTATTGAAAGGAGGAGAGGTGCGGCTCCTCTCATGACTAAAGTCACGAGTTTCCGCCGCACCATTTGTGATGAAAATCTCTGCTATTTATATTGCCAAAAATGAGGCGGAAAATATAGCTCGTTCACTCGAGTCTGTTAAGGACTCTGTGGACGAGCTAATTTTGGTTGACACAGGATCATCTGATGATACGGTTAAGATTTTTGAAAGCTATGGAGGCAGGGTGTATCATCAGCCTTGGCAGGATGATTTTTCATTACCAAGGAATCTGGCCTTATCCAAGGCTACAGGGGATTGGGTAATTTTACTGGATGCTGATGAATATTTTGCTAAAAATTGCCGGAAGAACATAGTAGATGTTATTAAAAGAGCTCCAGCAACCTGCAATGGTATTCTTATTACCCTAAGGAATATAGAAAAATCCACTGGTAAACTCCAGGATAAATTTTATGCTTTGCGCATAATAAAAAATATACCAGGCTTAGAGTACCGAGGACGTATACACGAAGGTCTGTGGATTGATGGTGAAGAGCTTGGCAGCTTCTGCAGAGTAGAAGAAAATCTGCTATTTATAGAGCATACTGGATACAGCAAGGAAATTTCTGAAGAAAAGGGAAGAAGAAATCTGTCAATTCTGCAGGCAGAAATAAAAGCTGGACGGCCGATTGATACTTTATATAGATATCTTTGTGACAGCTATTACTCAATAGGAGATATGAAGCAGGCTATAGAATATGCAAAGCTGGAGGCTGCTAAAGGAAGAAAGCTGGGAAGCGATGCCAGCCGCTGTCATAAGGTTTTAATTGCTCATTATGCTGATGCTAAAAATCGCATAGATAAGCTGGAGAGGTTAAAGTGGACGGAAAAAGCTTTGGCTGATTATCCAGAGCTTCCTGAATTTGCAGCTGAATACTCTGAGTGCCTTGCCCAGTGGCATAGATATAAAGAGGCAGCAGATAATTTAAAAAAGATTATAACAGACTCTCGCAACCAGATAGGCTTAGAAATATCCCTGCTTAATGAAGGTCATTTAAAGCAGATGCAAGATAGATACAATTATTTTAATAAAATGGCGAAAAAAGCCGAAAAAATTAAAATATCTGCTTGCGTTATTGTTAAAAATGAAGCAGCCAATCTGCCACTATGGCTGGCTACCACTAAAAGATTTGCGGATGAGATAATTGTGGTTGATACGGGCTCTTCAGATAATACAGTGCAGCTTGCCAAAGAGTCTGGAGCACGGGTTATAGAAATTGAGTGGCAGGAGGATTTTGCATCAGCAAAAAATACTGCTTTAGAGGCTGCGTCCGGTGATTGGATAGTTTTTAATGATGCGGATGAAACCTTTTTAAATCCTGAGGCTGTAAGAGGCTTTATAGCCTATGCAGAGTATAAGAATGCTGGGACATACAGTATTATGATTCCAATGTCTAACGTCAATGCTGATGATGGAGATAAGGAAATTGAGAGATTTGACGCTATCAGGATTTTCAAACGCTTGCCAGGCTTAAGGTATCATGGCAAGGTGCATGAAATGATTGGCTTTGAGGATAAAGAGCTTGATTACAGCAGAATGCTGAGGGCAGATGATGTTCTGCTGGTACGGCATACAGGATATTCGTCTAGCATAATCAGATCTAAGCTGAAGAGAAATCTTAAGCTGATTATTGGTGATGCTGGTGAAGAAAATGTTCATCCAGCTCATTATCGTCATTTAGCTGAATGCTTCTTCGGCTTAGGAAAATATGAAAAGGCGCTTAATTATGCTTTAAGAGCTACCCAGTCGGAATATACCTCAATAGGCCAGAATGAAGAGATGTATTCCTTGGCATTATTTTCCATGGAAAAGCTGGATTATGGCATCGAGGATAAGCTGGCTGTGATAGAAGCTGGCCTGAGAGAAAATAATCAGTATCCTGATTTCTGGGGGCTTAAGGGTCTTGTTATGGCTGAGCTTCAGGAATATGAGCAGGCAGTGACTCAGCTGAAAAATGGCTTAAGGCTGTATTATGAACGTCTGGCGGATGGAAGCAGATCCTTATCTAGCTATTTCAATGGTATCCTGATTAAAGTGAATTACACCTTAGGAATCTGCCTTGATAAGCTGGGTAATAGATCTGAAGCTATGGGATATTATCGGGAGGCTCTGAATTTAAGATCATGGGATGAGGATGCCTTATCGGCTTTAGCCGATTCCTATAATGGAGAACCAGTTTCAGAACTTACAGATATTCTTGATGAATATTTTGATAATACCTTGGAAAATATGAAGGTGCTCATCAGTGTGTGGAAGCGTAATGGTTTTATTGAGCTAGCACGTTATTATAGCCAGCGCAGGGATAATTTATATGGAGCAAAGACTGAAGACGAAGTATCGTTTTTAGAGAATCCTGAGAAGGAACTGTCTGAGGCAAAGCAGGGTATTGCCCTAAATATGCAGTATGTATTTGTGTCAATACTGGGAGGTAAAGGGGATTTTGCGGATTATGCTGGCAAATCTAAATTTCAGCTTTTGCCAGATGGCCTGCAGAATATAATATTAGTATATTTTGAAGAAGCTACAGAAAACATATCTATAAGCATGTCAGATTATATGTCGATGCTTCCTGCGGTACTGACTTTTGGCAATGATGCTATTATAGACAAATATGTAAAGATTGGGGCAAGCTTTGGGGACGATGCAGCCTGCGAGATTGCTAGCAAGCTGCTAAAGACCAAAATGTACCAGAAGGCATTGACTATATATGAAGGTATTCCAGCTGATTCCAAGGCTGCAGATGGTAGCTTCTGGAATGGGGCCGGTATCTGCCTTTATCAGCTGGGACAGTACGAAGGAGCGCTGGAGTGCCTGATTAAGGCCAGTGAACACTTACTGCTGGAAAAGGAACAGGGCGAGAACAAAACATATATAAGCTGGTGCCAGGAGGCGATGAAAAAATGAAGCCAAGGTTTTCAGCATGCTGTATTGTAAAAAATGAAGAAAAGAATCTGCCTAAGTGGCTTTCCTGCATGGCCAGAGTGGCAGATGAAATGATTGTGGTGGATACAGGCTCAACAGATGCTACGGTAAAAATAGCACAGGAGGCTGGAGCTAAGGTTTTTAATTTTCCTTGGATAGATGATTTTTCAGCGGCAAAGAATTATGCTATAGATCAGGCAAAGGGAGAATGGATTTTTTTCCTTGATGCTGATGAATATTTTACTGAAGAAAGCATTAATAGATTGCCTGAGCATATGCAGCAGCTTAATAAGAATAAGAAAAATGGCTGTGTAATCTGCCGTCTTATAAATATAGATGCAGATAGGCATAATGCTATAATTGATTCCATGCTGCAGGTAAGAATTTTCAGAAAGGCTCCTTCAATAAGATATAAGGGCCGGGTCCACGAGCAGCTGCAGAATGATGGCGGCAATTATTTAATGGTTTTTAAAAAGGAGATAGAAATACTGCATACGGGTTACTCCAGCAGCAAGAATCTGGAGAAAGCCAAGCGTAATCTGGAGCTTTTAAAGAAAAAAGAATCAGATGCTATGAGCCAGCATGATAAGAATATGATGAACTGCTACCTTATGGACGCATATAATACTGCAGGAGATTATGAGAAATCTCTGGATTATGCAAAAAAATGTGAGGAAAGCGGTGTTATTCTTGTGGGCATGGAGGGGCATGTCCAGCAGGTCATGATAGGAAACCTGTATCGGCTGAAAAGACCGAGTCAGGAGATTTTTGCAGTTATAGCTTCAGCTATGGAGAAATATCCTGACGAACCAGTTTTCTATTTTGAAAAAGGGCTGCTGTATTATGAAATGGGAGAGTACAACGAGGCACTTAAGGTGCTTGCTGAGGGCAGGAGACTTACGGAACTTATTGAAAAAAGATTAGAGCAGGGCCAGTTTATTAGCGAAAACCATAGACGAAAGCTGCCAAGTGTCTATGCTACCGAGGGAGATATTTATTACCTTAAGGGTGATATAAATAAGGCCCTTTTGGCATATAAGACAGGCCTGGATGTATTTAAATATGATAAGCGCTTGTTTTCCGGCTTTTATCGCTGTTTGGCGGGAGAGGATAATGTAACTATTATCCAGATAATAAATAGCTTGTATGATGCTAAAGAGGATGCGAATTTTCTAGTTAATGCACTACTATCAGTGGCCTCCAAGGAAATATTGGCGTATTATTTAGCAAAGGCAGACAATTATGATAGGATATCAGCCTTTGCTAGAATGGAGCGCTTTGACAGCATGGCAGTTGAAGCAGGGCGTGTCTTGGAATGGAACATTATGAAGGCATTGGCAGCCGAAAAGGTGTCAAAAAGTGAAAACGATGCTGTATTGAAAATGATTCTTTCAAAGAAGTATGGCAGGCTTGTTCATAAAACTGATATTCAGAATAGCCTGGGACGACCTAGGGAAGAACGGGCATTGGCTAGAATAATGAAATGGAATAAGCAGCACAGATAGGAGATATAAAATATGGCAAGCTTAAAGAAAAAGATAAAGAATGCGAGATTGAAAAAAGAGGAAAAGCTTACTGATAGCAAAATTGCAGATTTAAAG
The DNA here is from genome assembly GCA_945873565.1 of uncultured Selenomonadaceae bacterium. Lineage (GTDB taxonomy): Bacteria > Bacillota > Negativicutes > Selenomonadales > Selenomonadaceae > CAMCDL01. The sequence continues at coordinate 22,456 of CAMCDL010000015.1, forward strand.
CTTCAGATGAAGGTCTTGATGGATGAAAAACAATATGCAGATGCCATTGATGTTATGGCGGAAATTGCCACATTAAGGAAGATGGATGCTGAGGTTATGGGGTGGGGCGCAGCGGCATATTACGCCTGCGGGGACTATGAGAGGGCCTCAACCTGGGTAGATAATGCTTTAAGCTTTGATGGCAAAAATCTTGATGCAAGACTGCTGTTAGGCAAGATATGCTTAAAGCAGAATAGGACAGAGGATGCCTTAAATGTATTTGAGTTTGTACTTGAGGGATATGGTGATAATGTATCTGACAGCATTAAGGAAGAAATAACAGAGTGTCTGGCGGAATCAGGAGTATCTAGTGCAAATGGATATGCTCATATTAATGAATTGCTTATGAAGCATAAGCAGGAGGAGGAGGCAAGAAAGGGTAGTGCCTCTGCTGCGGTGAATAAAATGAAGGAGCTTTTACGAAAGCGCAGTACTGGATTAAAGGAATGACCTGATTATGGGCGTTTGTAATAGAAAAATAGTTTTCTTTTTGCCATATAAGGCATCAATGTGGGATAGTATGGAAACCGTGTGGCGGGCAGCTGAAAAAGATACGGATACAGATGCTTTTGTGATGCCTATACCATATTATGATAAAGATGAAAATGGTAATTTAGGCGATATCCATTGGGAGGGAAAGCTGTTTCCTTCAGATGTGCCTATCGTGGATTATAAGCGGATAAATCTGCAGGCAATACATCCGGACATGATTTTTATTCATAATCCCTATGATGATGGAAATGTTATTACTTCTGTAGATTCTGAATACTATTGTGGTAATCTGTACAGCTGGACTGATATGCTGGTATATATACCTTATTTTGTTCTCAACGATAAATATTATCATTATAATACTGTAAAAAAATTTGCTAATACCTCTGGAGTGGTCTATGCTCATAAAACTATACTGCAGTCAGAGCAAATGAAGAAAATGTACATAGATACTCTGGCAGATTTATACGGCGAGGATAAGCGTGTTTTTTTTGAGGGTAAGATTGTAGGCTGGGGATCGCCAAAATTTGATAAAGTATTAGCTCCAGAGCTTTCCGGCATTAGTATTCCTGCTGCCTGGGATAAATTAATCATAAAAGAAGATGGCAGCCGCAGGAAGGTAATTTTATATAATATAGCATTAGCAGAAATGCTGGAATTCAGAGAACGGACTATTGAAAAGATAAAGAGAGTACTAGGTATTTTTAAAGAAAATAGGGATAGGGTGGTGCTGTTAATGCGGCCACACCCATTAATAAGAACTGCTTTGGAGTCAATGGCTCCTGCAGTTAAGCATGAATATGAGCTTCTGATTGATAATTATAAATCAGCAGGCTGGGGTATTTATGACGATACGCCAGATCTGGACCGGGCTATAGCTATGAGTGATGCTTATTATGGTGGCAGCAGCAGCCTGGTTCAGCTGTTTGAAAAGGCAGGAAAGCCAATTATGATTCAGAATGTTAATGTCTTGTAGGGGTCGACGGATATATGGAACAGCAATGTATAGAAAATACTGTTTCTCAGACTATAGGTGAGGATATTTATAATAGGCTGATTGCAGAGTTTGAGAAGAATATAGTGAAGAATACTCGTCAGAAAAAAACAGTGTATTGCTTTGCACCTTATGCTGGCTGGAATAACCAGCAGCTGGTAAAGAATTGCGGGGCTCTGCCGTTAGTCTTCTTCAGGCATTATGGATTCAGGGCTGTCATGGTAGGCGGCCAGGTTGGAGAATACCCTTATCTAGATACATACTTAAAGGGAATACAGATGGATATACTCCAGGACACTTCTGTTGAGGCTAAGGTTCAGTATGTTGAAGAACATGCGCGGGAGATGGATTTAGTAGTCCTGCATGGTTTTTTCAGGGAATATATTCCGATGATGGATAAATATAAGGAATTAAATCCTAATGGGAAAATATACATGGAAACAGATGTTAATAGCTATTCACAGGATAGAGAAGAATGGAATGACGAAGCTTTTCGCAGGCTGCTAGGGTTGTGCGATGTGGTTGGAGTAAGCTCAAGAAGGATGCAGAGGCTATTAAGCAGAAAATGGCCTTGCGTAATAGAATATCTGCCAAATGGGTTTTATAATTTTGCTGGTGTAAATATGGAAGTTGATTTTTCCCAAAAGGAAAATCTTATATTAACTGTTGGCCGGATAGGAACAGCGCAAAAAGCAAATGAAATTCTTCTGGAAGCTTTTTCAATGGTTGCAGATAGCATACCAGGATGGAGTCTTCAATTAACTGGTTCAATAACGGATAATTTTAAAGAGTATTTTAAAAAATATATGATGCGTTTTCCTGAGCTGGAAGGAAGAGTAATACTGACTGGAATAATATCAGATAAGCAGCAGCTTATGGATCAGTACAAAAAAGCTAAAGTATTTGCACTTACTTCTATAGCTGAAGGCACACCAAATGTTGCTGCTGAAGCTATGTATTTTGGATGCACAATGATTTCTTCGGAAATCGATGCGGTAGATGATATTATTGGCGAGGGCACCTGCGGGCGGAGTTTTCCAATAATGGATGTCAATGCATTGAGCAAAATCTTATTAGAGGTATGCCTTGATGAGGATTATCTTAAAAAAACTGGGTTGAATGCGCTGCATTATGGAAGAAGTAAACTGGATTTTGAAAAGATAATGGATAGATTGTATTATCTCTTATATGGGAATGAGGCACAGTATGGGACGAATCATTAGTGATGGCGTTAAATATTATTTTGAGGATGATAATATAGAGCTTCTTTTAGATACTCAGGATATGTTTTGTAATTATAGTGCCCTTCCTATGCATTATGATATTCAAAAGCCAGAAGGCGGCTCTGAAATGTTTTTTGCGTTGACAGACAGCCTTTCTAAAGTTATTGAAAAGACTGATGGTGGCAGCGAAGCTTTTCTGGTTCTTAGCGTGATAGCTGATATGCTTAAGCAGTATAGGAAAAAGAAGGTCTTGTTTGCAGGCAAGGCATTGCCGCTTTGGGCAAAGCTGACAGCACAGATGGTTAAGCTGTTTAATAAAGACAACACTTTTTATTGGCTATCTGACGAAATTGGAAGCTGTGACATGAGCTATGTGACACCAGTTTTTACAGTGATAGATAGATTTGTTTTGTCAGAAAAGGAATACGATGTAATTATATTTGATGAAGCAAGCCTTGATTGTGTGCTGTCAGATGAGCTTTTAGAAAATTATATTGCAGCTTTAAAAGCAGAAGGAAGGCTGCTGATAGCCGCAAATAATGATCTGAAATTTGGCGAGGTTATAGAAGCATTGCCGGATAAAAAGCTTTATTCATTTGATAATGGTGTACTGGTGTATAGCTTTGAAGGATCTCTGAAGAATAAAAGATTTATATATGAAAATTCCTTAGATGCGGCTGTTAAGAATATAAGCATGACAATTTTTTATAGCATCAGCGAGCTGGCAGATGCAATAAAGCTTGTGCCAAAGGATGAGTATGCTGGACTGATAGATAGTGTAGCACAGCTTGAAAAGCTGGAGATGTCTATAAGTGAATACCTTGTTCCGTCTGATTTGAGGTATAGACTAAATAGGCTAAAGGAAGCAATGATTGATTATTTTATGGGAACGGCTGATTTAGAGCAAGTTGAGAAAGAGTATGGGCCGTTGATGGAGCTTTCTGCTGAATTAAGAAAATGGGTTGAATGAAAGTGCAGGATAATGCTATGAAAGTGTTTATAAAGGAATGTAAAAGCTTAAGTTTAGAACAAGTAAGATTTTTGTTTAAGCCATCTGTTACTTTGTCCATATACAATACTGACCGAGAAATAAATCTAGATGACGTAGTTGTTGTATCATCAGCAGATGAAGAAGCCAATTCCAATGAGCTGAGTGATTATAACGTACTGATATATGAAAATGTTTTTAAAGAAATTATTGAAAATATAAATAAAGAGTTCTGTGAAAACTACGATTATTATCATTTGCTATATAATCTGAATAAATCTAAAAATCCTGATATAACAACGATTGTTTCCGGCTCTTCATATGGCTTGTTTGGTTTTGAGACTTCAAAATTTGAAAACTCTTTAAATCTATCATTGGCATCCCAGGATTTGTATTATGCAGAACTTCATGAATGATTATAAAGAAGTAGCCAATATATATAT
>CAMCDL010000016.1 GCA_945873565.1 uncultured Selenomonadaceae bacterium
AGAAAAGAGTATGATTTTGAATTGCTCCGTTGATACAGCGGTCTATTTTTTTGCATTGCTGATGGTAGGATATCGGATAGAAAAAAGCCACGATTGATATCAGCTTGCAATCGCGGCTTTTATATTTATATTGTATTTAGAGAATAATGTTCTGCTTCTGATAGGGAAAATCTGATACTGTAAAATATTTGTGAAATTATCAATTGGCAGAAGAAATAGCTTCCAGAGCCTCCAGCTCCTTTGGAGCCAGGTTGCGGAATCTGGTAATTTCTTTATCGAAAAAGAGCCGTACAGTGTCTACAGGACCGTTGCGGTGCTTGGCTACTATCAGCTCAGTGATGTTTTGGTTTTCTGTATCCTTTATGTAGTAGTCCTCGCGGTAGAGGAACATTACAATGTCGGCATCCTGCTCAAGGGAGCCGGATTCTCTCAGGTCGCTGAGCATAGGTCTCTTTATCTGGCGGTTTTCAACGCTACGGCTGAGCTGAGAAAGTGCTATCACTGGTACCTTTAGCTCGCGGGCCAGGCTTTTGAGGGAGCGGGAAATGTCTGCTACCTCCTGCTGACGGTTGTCGTTGCTTCCAGTATGTCTGCCCTGCATCAGCTGCAGGTAGTCTATTATTATAAGATCCAGGCCATGCTCTGATTGAATGCGGCGGGCTCTGGAGCGCAGCTCTGCTACATTAATGTTAGAATTATCATCTATATATAGAGGTGCATTGTACAGGTTATCGCAGGCGCCCATTATAGCTGCCCACTCATCAGGAGATACATCTCCACGCTGAATCTGTTTGGAATCAACACCGCTTTCTGAGGAAATAAGTCGCATCAGCAGCTGTATGGAGGACATTTCCAGGGAAAAGAAGGCGACACTTTTTTTCTTTCTCAGGGCTACGTTGGCTGCCAGATTTAATGTCAGGGCAGTTTTACCCATGGATGGGCGGGCAGCCAGCAGGATGAGATCTGATGGCTGCAGACCAGAGGTAAGGCGGTCGAGATCATCAAAGCCGGAAGGCAGGCCGGTAAGTCCTCCCTTAGCTTCATAGGCCATCTCGATGCGCCCGATAGCTTCTTTCAGAAGGCTTTTTACAGGAACTGCGCTGCCAGTATCATGACTAGCTGAAATAGCCAGTACCTTACGTTCGGCATTATCCAGCAGATTTACGATATCATCACTGCCAGCAAAGGCTGAATCAGCAATTTCAGAGGCTGCATTAATCAGGTTGCGGAGCAACGCCTTGTCCTTGACTATTTTTGCATAGTAGGTGGCATTAGCCGCAGACGGGCTGATATTTGACAGGTGTGTTATAAAGGCTACGCCGCCAACCTTCTCAAACAGGTTTTTATCTCTAAGAAATTCTGACAGGCTCAGCATGTCAATAGGGCTTCCCTTATATGACATTTCCAGCATTGCTTCAAATACTATCCTGTGTGCCTCGCGATAAAAATCGCCTGGCAGCAGGATGCTGCTGACATCATTTATAGCCCGGGAATTTATGATAATGGCACCTAATACTGCCTGTTCAGCGTCTATGCTGTGGGGCGGCATACGGCCAATGGATTCGTTTTCTGCTGGCATCTGGCAATCTCCCTTTCATGTAGAATTAATTAGCTTGTTCTAGCAGGATATCTATAGCCTCCTGGGCTGTTTCAACCGGACAGATGGTTAGTCCCAGGTGTCCTGGAGGGATATCCTTTTCATTTTCTTTAGGAATTATCAGCCTGGTTATACCAGCCTGTTTAGCACCATAAGCCTTTTCAAAGACTCCACCAACAGGGCGTACCTTGCCCTGAAGGGAAATTTCACCGGTGATAGCTGTATCCTGACATATCGGGCGCTGTGTAACAGCAGATATTATGGCTGTGAGGATAGCTGTACCAGCACTTGGTCCGTCAATGTTTCCTCCACCGATTACATTAATATGTATGTCATAATCATGCATATTATGGCCAGTAAGCAGACGTACAACTGAGGCGGCATTAAATACTGAATCCTTGGCCATTGAGCCAGCAGTCTCGTTGAAACGTACAGAGCCCTTGCCTTCCTCTCGTGCTTTAAAGGCGACAGCTTCTATTTCAATAACTGAGCCTAAAAAGCCAGCTACGCCAAGACCAAAGATATGGCCTATCTCCTTGCGGTCAGAAGCCTTCTTTGTCACGAATGGGGTCAGGCGGCTCACCTGGGCTACCTGATAAATATCTTCCTTTTCAATGCATATGGAAGGAATATTTTCAAGGCTGGAATGCTTCTGATGCTGCAGCCCAGATCGCTCTAAGGCCAGGCTGTATGCGTCAGCCAGTATATTTATAGCCTTGCGGCCTTCAATAGTATATTCACTTATGAGAGTTGCTGCTCCATCGGCAAGACTGGTATTCAGTTTTTTAGCAGCATTGAGTATGATTTCCTCTATATGTTTTGGTGTCAGAGGCTCGAAATATATTTCAGCACAACGGGATCGGAGGGCTGGATTTATATGGCTAGACTCTCTGGTAGTGGCTCCTATAAGAACAAAGTCAGCTGGAGCACCTTCATCAAATAGCTTTTTTATGTATGGAGGAACCTTTTCATCAGCTGGATTATAATAGGCTGATTCAAAATAGGCGCGCTTGTCCTCAAGTACCTTCAGCAGCTTATTCTGGAGCATAATATCCATTTCACCAATTTCATCAATGAAAAGGATACCGCCATGGGCATCGGTAACAAGACCAGGCTTTGGCTCTGGAATGCCGGTTTCAGCTAAATCACGACGTGCTCCCTGATATATAGGATCGTGGACAGAGCCTAAAAGAGGATTTGTCATATCCCGGGAGTCCCAGCGAAGGGTTGTGCCGTCTGTTTCTACAAAAGGGGCCTTATCATCAAATGGTGAAAGGTTTCTTTTTTTAGCTTCCTCTAATACTAGCCGAGCAGCGGTGGTTTTGCCAACACCAGGAGGGCCGTAGAGAATCAGATGCTGAGGATATGGCGAGCTCAGCTTAGAAAGAAGTGCTTTAACCGCACGCTCCTGACCAACTATCTCCTCTAGGGTTGAAGGCCTTAGCAGTTCCATAACAGACTTGGTGAGGCTTACCTTGTCCAGAGCTTCAAGGTCCTCACGCTTTTTCTGTTCCATAGGAGTTTCATTGCCACCCTTTTCTTCCTTCAGCAGCTGCAGCTTAATATCCTTAACATAATCCTGATAATGCTCTTCCAGGCGCTGGTCGATTTTCTTTTCCAGCTCGCTTTCCATGGTGCGCCTTGCAATCTGGTCTACAAGTATTCCAGTCAGCTCATCTAGTATGCGGGGAATATCTTCCTCAGGGGGCGGCTCACTGATAGCTGGATTTTCGGAAATAATACGTTCCAGGGCCAGAACCTTATCTGCTGCTTTATCTGAGCGTATAAGCTGCAGGGCGTCCATTTTTCCTGCTTTGATTACCAGCTTATCTGAGCCGTGAATATCTACAAGAATCTTGAACAGGTTATCTATAGAACGTTCGATTTCATTATCTTCTGAGGGTAATGCAGCTTCCTCAAGAGCCTTTTTAGCAGACTCAGGGTCTGGTGCCTTGTCCTCAGCTGTTTTTAAATTTAGTAATCTAGAGAAAAAATTCTTCATTAAGTAATGTATTCCTTTGGGCAATATGTTATTTAAGGGACCGCAGCATATGCTGCAGTCCCTTATGTTTTATTCTGCTGCAATATTGATTTTGATGGTGCTGGTGATTTCTGGATGTACCTTGATAACAGCTTCGTAGGTGCCTACGCCTGTTACTTCGGTTTTCAGGGTAATCTTGCGCTTATCGATATCAATATTGTGTTTTTTCTTCAGGACCTCAGCAACATCCTTGCCGCCTACAGAACCAAAGAGACGGCCGTTTTCTCCAATTTTAACTGGGATGGTGACCTCAATCTTTGACAGCTGGGACGCCATCAGCTTTGCCTCATCAGTATCCTGAGCTTTCTTGCGGGCCGCAGAGCCTGCCTTAGCCTTGGCTACATTAAGGTTTACGGCAGTTGCTTCGATAGCAAACTTCTTTGGAAGGAGGAAGTTTCTGCCATATCCCTCGGAAACCTCTACGATATCTCCCTTTTTTCCTACACTTTTAATGTCCTGCTGCAGTATTACTTTCATTTTTATCAATCTCCTCAATATATTTGTTACTAATATCTATAACTTCCTGGTATATCTCTTCCAGGCTGCGGCCACTAATCTGTGCACCTGCAACATTCTGATGGCCGCCTCCTCCGAAGTGCTCCATAATAACCTGTACATTAATACTGCCAGAGGAACGGGCACTGATAGCAACGGTATCCGGTTTAAGCTGGAATACTACTATGCTGACTCTGACCTTCTCTATCCGGAGCATGGAATCGGCAACCTGGGCTGCGATAACCTGGATATTAGGCATGGTTTGTGGACAGGTGGTAGTAATGAGCCCATTAGGATGCAGTTTCGAGGCTGCCTTAGCCTTGGCTTTGGCCAGATCTGTTTCATAATCACTGCGGAATATCTGGCGTATAATAACTGGATCAACGCCGCTTCTTCTAAGGTATGCAGCTGCATCAAAGGTTCTGACGCCTGTCTGAACTACAAAATTTTTGGTGTCAACCAGTATACCGGCGTAGAGGGCTGTGGCCTCCATGCGGGAAAGCGTAAGCTTATCATCAAAATACATAAGCAGTTCAGAAACCATTTCGCTGCAGGAGCTAGGGCTTGGTTCAAGATAGGCCAGCAGAGGGCTCTTGATACTTGATTCGCTGCGGCGATGATGGTCTATTATTACTACCTGGGAAATTCTGTCTAAAAGCTCAGGGGCTGCAGTAAGGTATGGAATGTGGGTATCCACAACAAAGAGCAGCGGATTCTGGGCCGTGATGTTGTTGATCATATCTGCAGATATGAAAAGATCCTCATATGCTTCCTTGGTCTTTAGGATTTCGGTAAATTTATCGATACCCTCATTCATGTTACTGAGGATTATGTGTGCTGGTTTCTGAAGATGCTTTGCCATTTTAGCTATACCCATGGCAGCGCCGAGTGCATCAAAGTCCTCGTTATGATGGCCCATAATAAAGACCTCATCGGATTTGCTGATAATTTCGTGTAAAGCATTTGCTACTACTCTGGCCTTTACACGGGTATTCTTTTCTACGGCCTGGGTGAGGCCACCAAAAAATTGAGTTTTTCCTAAAATATTTACAGCAACCTGATCGCCGCCACGGCCAAGAGCTAGGTCAAGACCTGACTGAGCCAGCATGCCCAGCTCCTCCATAGACTGGTTGTCAGCCACGGCGATACCCATGCTGATGGTCATAGGCTGTTTCTTGGAGTTTTCTATCCGGCGCACCTTATCCAGAATATCAAATTTATCTTCAATGGCTTTTTCCAGGTATTGACGTTCCATTACAGCTATATAATGGCCGTTGGATACGCGGGAAAGGAAGCCGTGGAGATTGGTTACCCATTCATCAATAAGCTTATTAGTTTCATAAACCAGAGTTGTACGCTCGGCCTCAGGCAGTCCCTTAAGAACTTCCTCGTGGTTGTCTATCTGGATGCATGCAATGGAGGTACGGGAATTATTAAAATCCCGCAGCAGCTCCTGGAACTCTGTGGTGTCGGAAATATACAGGGCCAGAAGGCCATTAGGATCATCTACGGTGGCTACTGGGCGGTGTATCAGCTTATAGTGAATATTATTGTGAATGAATATCATCTCGCCAATTGTTCCCCATACTGGCTCCAGATTAAGCTCAGGCCAGAAGGCATCCATTGGCATGCCATATGATGGATCAATATCAATCCGTTTTTCCAGTTCCTTGTTAAACCACATCAAGCGGCCAGCCTTGTTGACTACCATAATAATCTGAGGCAGCTGATCTATAGCATAGTTGCTGATAGCATTGGCGTTGCTGATAATATTATGACAGTAATCCTCAAAGGCATGGCGGCGCGTTATGCAACGTCTGTAAGCGAGTGCGGCCATGGATAGCCAGATAATCAGAGCCATCAGGCCCATGATTGGATCAAAGCAGGCTAGCAATGCCACTAGGGCAAGAGCTGCTGCCAGGACAGCAGCAAGGTCCATCCATGCAGAAAGGTTATGTGGCATGTGATTATTACCTCCGTTTTAAAGGCTTAGCTTCTACGAGAAAGCTTTTTGCGATAATCAAAAATCATATCAAAAAGTCCGGTAAAGGCTAAAATCTGTCCCAGTACTCCATCCAGAAGAACAAAAACTATAATTACCCAATATAGCCATCTGGAAAGGTGGAAGTGACGGGTGAGGGCGCTAAGAAGAGAGGCCCCCTGCAGAAGACCGGCAAAAGTAGCCAGGAAATTCAGGTTCAGTGAAACCTGATATAAAAGCTGAAGCTCTCTGGTACTTCCCCAGTAAAGGCCAACCATTGAAAATCCAAAGATATAAAGGAAAGCCTTTGGAAGATGCCACTCATCAAAAAGAGGCAGTGATGGAGTGAGATAGCCGAGCCGCTTCAGTATCCTGCTGCTTATGATAAAGTTAAGCCAGGATGTAAATACGCCTATGATTACTATTGCTAGAGGAAAGAGCAGTCCAATCAGCTGAAAGGACTTTTCAAACAGCTCTTTTGACTGAGCTATTTCTTCCTTGCTCATTCCCATGGAATCATAAAGAGCGAAGGTTGAGTCCATTGATTCCTGCAGCATAGTCAGCTGGGCATCAAGAGGATTTATCCCTGTAACCGCAAACAGTACGCCCATGGACATGATTGTACCTGTTATTGCTGCAATGGATGGAAACAGGAGCAGCCGAGCTCCTGGCCAGCTGTCCCGGAAGCCGATTCCCAATATAAGGGCAGGCGGGGCAAATGAAAGGAGCATGCCGATAGCTGTCATAGGTTCTATGAGAATGCTCATAAGAATGCCAGCAGTTATAATGCTGAGGACTGCCCATCGCAGACTATGGCGGACTGTTAAGACGATTATCGGCAGAGGCCACAGGAAGGTGGCTGCTATGCCAAGTATGGGAATGTATACTGCAATCAGTGCAGATATGACAGTAATGGCAGCCAGAAGACTGCTTTCTGTTAGTGAATGTATTTTAGTAGTACTCATCAGGTCATCCTTCCGATACGTTATCAAAGTACATTATACACAATGATGAACCAAAAGTCATTCTTTTATTAGGAAAGAAAAACAGCTGGCATTCATGCGAATGCCAGCTGCAGGCAGGTTCATAATCAGGAAAGACCGCTTGTATCCAGCTTATCAAAGCCAGCCAGAAGTTCAGCTGCTATCCCGGCAAGCTCAAGGATTCCCCCTGGGTATTTGCTCTCTACGTTCATAGGCATATTTGGATCGTGCAGAGAAAGCCTCAGCAGTATCCATCCCTTGTCAGGGAATACAAGACGTACGCCTTCGAAGGAGGGAGCGGCTATAGATATGCCCTTACTCCTAGCTCGTTCCTCGAAGGTCTTCAGCACATTCTGGCCGTAGCTCCTGAAGTCCTCAGTATCACGAATGCTGAAGCGGTATTCCTTAGCTTCAGCTGGCTGGCCAAGCTTTGCTACCAGATGGGAAAGGGATTTTCCTTCTTTGAAGGCCTTTGCTGCGGCAATTATAAGCTTAACAGCAAGATATGCACCATCATCAAGGTAATAATTTTCACTGAGTGCACCATGACCGGAAGTCTCTATAGCCAGCGGCGATATAGTACCTTCCTTGTTAAGGCGGATGCACTCATTTATGACATTTTTATATCCACGCTTAAAGCGGTGGTGTACAAGCTTCAGCTCGTCCTGGAGGAAGGTGGACAGCTCATCCGAGGTAACAGAGTCGGTAATTATTGTTGAGCCAGGGTAGTCTGGTGCCAGGATAGCTGCCATCATAGCAATCAGGCTATTGCGGCTGATGTCCTCACCGCTTGGCAGGACAGCACTCATGCGGTCAACATCTGTATCAAATATTATACCGAGGTCGGCCTTGCTCTCCAAGACAGCTTCCTTGATTGCTGCCATTGCAGCCTTGTTTTCAGGGTTTGGTATGTGATTAGGGAAGCGGCCATCAGGCTCGAGGTAGCGGCTGCCGGCAGTATCAGCACCGAGCACCTGGAGTACCTTCTGAGCAAAGAAGCCGCCAGCGCCATTTCCGGCATCTACAACTATGTGCATTCCCTCAAGAGGCTTTTCCCCTGCGCCTATACCATCACGGATTTTGCTGCAGAGGTGAGCAGAATAGATGCTGATAAGATCAAGTTCTGGAGCCTTTGATATATCAGCTGCCGAAGGTTCGAGGCTTGCTGCAATTTTCAGGATTGCATGAATATCATCATGCTCGGCACCGCCATCCCTGGTAAAGAATTTTAATCCGTTACGGTTGAATGGCAAGTGGCTGGCAGTAATCATAATAGAGCCATCCATATGAGTTTCCGGGAAGATTATAGACATAAACATGGAAGGAGTAGATGCGAGGCCGCAATCCGTTGCGGATGCGCCTTGTCCTATAATACCAGCCATTGCGGCATTTTTAAGACTTTCCGCTGAGAGCCGAGAGTCGTGTCCAATAGCAATTCTAAGCTCATTGGCAGGTTTTTCCAGCTTTCGGCTGAGGAAAACGGTGAAGGCAGCGGCTATAATGTTAGCAGCATCAGGGGTAAGATTAATATGCTCTCCCTCAACACCGTCCAAGGCTATTCCTCTGACATCACTGCCATTCTGCAGCTTAAATAAATCTTTTTCTATCATGGTATGTCCTCCATTTCTGTATTTTTGAGTTTATATACGAATTTTACAAGGCAATTATACATAGAATTATCACTAACATTCTACGCGGAATGCCTTTATTCCTGCTCACTGGCACTCTTTCCTTTTAATTGACTAAAAAGTAGTAAAATGGTATTATACAGAAGGGTAGAAGGACTCTTACTTTAATGTAATATTATGAACATATTAAGGAGCGATAGATAATGCCAGCTATAGTAGTTTTGGGTACTCAGTGGGGCGATGAAGGCAAGGGAAAGATTGTAGATTACCTTGCACAGAAGGCGGAAACTGTTGTCCGTTATCAGGGTGGCAGTAATGCAGGTCATACCGTTGCAGTAGACGGTGTAGAATACAAGCTGCGTCTTATGCCATCTGGTATTCTTTATAAGGGCACTCTGTGCGTTGTGGGCAATGGTGTTGTATTCAATCCGAAGGTTATGCTTGAGGAAATGGATGGCATGATTGCTAAGGGTGTAGATGTCAGTGGTGTAAGAATCAGCAATCGCGCTCATGTAGTAATGCCTTATCACTGCATTATGGATGGTCTTGGCGAAGAAGCTAAGGGAGACGGCAAGATCGGTACTACCAAGAATGGTATCGGACCTTGCTATATGGATAAGTGTGACCGTATCGGCATTAGAGTCTGCGACCTTATTGATAAGGAAGAGTTTGCAAAAAAGCTTAAGATTAATCTGGCAGTAAAGAATGATCAGCTGGTAAAGCTTTATGGACATGAGCCTCTGAGTTATGAGGAAATCCTTAAGGAGTATGAGGGTTATGCAGATCGTCTTCGTCCTTATGTGTGCGATACTATTGCCCTGCTGCATGATGAGATAAAGGCTGGCCGTAAGATTCTTTTCGAGGGTGCTCAGGCTACTATGCTTGATATAGATTATGGTACATATCCATATGTAACAGCATCCCATCCTGTATCTGGCGGTGTCGGTGTTGGTGCTGGCGTAGCACCTCGCAGCATTGATAAGGTTGTTGGTGTAGTAAAGGCTTATAGCACCCGTGTTGGTGAGGGTCCATTCCCTACTGAGCAGCTTAATGAGATTGGCGATAAGATTCGTGACTGTGGCCATGAGTTCGGTACTGTAACCGGCCGTCCACGCCGTACTGGATGGATTGATGCCTGCATACTGCGCTATGCGGGAATGATTAATGGCTTGGATTATATGGCTATTACCCGTCTGGATATTCTCGATAGCTTTGAGGAAATCAAGATGTGCGTAGGCTATAAGTATAAGGGAGAGCTTCTTAATGAGGTTCCTGCCTCTCTCAATATATTGGCAGAGGTTGAACCTGTATATGAAACCTTCGAGGGCTGGATGACAGATATCAGCGGCATCCGCGAGTATGGTAAGCTGCCAGAGAAGGCTCGGATTTATTTAGAGCGTCTGGCTGAGGTTACTGGTGTGGCGCTTGGTATTGTTTCTGTAGGCCCAAATCGTGACCAGACTATTGTTCTGGCGGATGATCTTTTCTGATAATCAGAATACTATAAATCAAGGGAGCAGCTTCTGGCTTAGGCCATGGGCTGCTCCCTTTTTATTAGTGATTAATCATTGCTGTTGTCATTATTCTGCGGTACATCATACTGGTCAGTATGAAGTTTTTCTGTACTGATTAGTGTACCATTCTGATAGGTATGCCTATATAGTGTAACTACTGGTGGTGGAGTACTGGATTTTATTTCTGTTTCCAGAGAGAAGGTCTTTCCCTCCAGATCCTCCTGGCAGCCGAGTATGTAGACATTAACGCTATCACTGTAGCAGCTGGTAAGGATACATATACAGTGCTTGTATGGGTTGCGGAATTTGAAATCGACTACCCAGTCTGCAACAGTTGCATCACGGCCTGCCGGTACATATGATGATGGATAGAAGTGTGAGGTCCTTTCCACAGGAGTCATTCCTGCTAGCAGAATGGCATTATAGAGAGTGGAGCTGACCTGGCATACACCGCCGCCTACATCATCTTTTATCTGACCCTCTATGATAACGGGTGCATTCTGATAGCCTGAGGCAGCATCACGATGCCCTACGGTATCATTAAAGGACAGAACCTGACCAGGCTGTACAATTACCTGATTTAAGGCCATTGAGGCTATGCGGATATTCTGATTACGATTGGTATCGCCTGGATAGAAATGGGTAGTATAGCTTCCGATGATGCTATTAATGGGAGCTACATCCTCATCAAGGATAGCTGGCAGGGTCACTTCTGGTTCAATTTCTATAATCCGCTTAAGCTCTAATCGCTGAAGCTTTTCAGCAATCTGGTCATAAAGCTTTATTGTGTCTAGCTTTATACCCTTTTTGGCAGGAGTATGTATTACCTGGCCTTTTGAATCTATGTAGCAGGTGGCTGATGCTGGGTTTTGTGCTATTTCCTGAGCAATTGCCTGCAGCCTTTCCTCCAGTACGCTGTCATCAAAGGTGGCTATCAGCTCAAGCCTATTGCCGTTGATGGCACAGCGAATATTGTCGGCAAGCCTGTTAAGGAAGCTGCCGGTGTGACCAGTGGCATAGGCAGCCTCCAATATAGACTGGGAATTGACGCTGAGATTTATCTCCTCAGGCCGTATTTGCCAGGTTTTCTGCTGGAAGGTGAGATTAATTGTGCTGGCCAGGATTTTTTCCTGGCTGGTTTCTTCTATGAGAGTCTTTGCTTCTTTTCTGGTAAGGCTGTTAAGGGCAATTCCTTCAAGGGTGGTCCCATATGCAATGCGTTCCTGATTTGCCATGGCTAGCATAGCTCCTGCAGCAGTTGCAGCAACCATCAGGAATATGATTGCACTGAATACGATGAACAGGATAGAGTTATTTTTTTTCATTTATTTATTCCTAGTAAAAAGGGTGCTGCATTGCAGCACCCTTTAAGGCATATTAATTACTGAACATTCATGGAAAGTTCAATGAACTTGTTTGCAAGCTTCGCCTTCTGAAGAACCTCTTCAGTAATGGAAGCACCGGCCTCAACAATTACAATACCGTTATCCATGCTGATGGTACGGGTTGCAGTTTTGCCAAGCAGGAAGCGACGATGCCTTTCCTCAGTAGCTCTGTCTGCCAATGCCTTGGCCTGATCATTTTTGGCTGCCTGAATAGGAGCTGGAGCTGGTTCAGGCTCTGGTTCAGGCTCTGGCTCAGGCTCAGGCTCAGGCTCAGGTTCTGGCTCAGGTTCTGGCTCCTCTTCAGCCTCAGGTTCTTCTTCGATTTCAAGCTCCTCCTCAGGCTCTTCTTCAACCTCAGTCTCAAGCTCTTCCTCGATTTCAGGCTCTTCTTCAGCAGCAGGAGCTTCAGGCTCTTCCTTAATTTCAGGTGCAGCTTCAGCTTCAGGCTCTTCAACTATTATATCATTTTTTTTTTCGAGATCGGAGTCAATAACAGTTACCTGCTTACCGAAAATGGAAACCTGATCTGCAGTAATTTCAGAAAGGCTGCCATCGGATGCCTCGATCTCACACTTTTCAATTTTGCCGTTTTCGCCAACGAAAATCTCAACTACATTACCCTGGATAGTACCAGACTTAGTAATTGCCTTGGTGCCGATAATTTTGATATTTGCATCAAGCATGGATTCATAATCACCAGCGTCTTCAAGAGTGAGGATGTTTTCACTGCTAATAACGGTAACTGCATCATTACCAATAGCAATTACAGAGCTGTATGGTAGCAGCTTAACACCGCGGTACCAGCTATCGTCTTCAATAGTAATGGCTGCAACAGTACCATTTTTTGCATCTATAAGCAGGCTCTTGCTCAAGCCGAGCTCGCGGCCCTCGGTGATGCTGATAACTGGCAGGCCAAGAATTTCTAAACTCTTTTTCATGGAAAATTCCTCCTGTAAATAAATTGCGTATTATATTGTGAATGTCAGCTTCTTTTGGAACTCTGACTCTATTTCAGCCATATATTCAGCTGGTATCATGCCGAAGGGCATGCCTTTTTCATTATGGCTAATCAATACCTGATTGACAATAGTTATATAGTCCAGATTACGCTGGAAATCCTGCAGCATAGAAGGACTCGAAGCAACCATAGGAAGCTCCATAGCACGCCTGTAGGAAGCTATAGCATCGGAATATGCACCAGTCTGTTTGCAGATATTTATCATCTCAATTACAATGAAAGGTGCATAGTCATCGTTTTCATAACGGACCATTGCCTGACCGTAGGCATAAAGTGCAGCCTGGAAGTGCTGCTGATTACGCTGTTCAAAAGCATAGTCGAGAATTTCGTCCAGGGTATCCATGAACGCAACTGCTCCGGCAATTTCATCCCAATCAATCTGTTCCTCTTCCTCTGCCTTAATAGGCTCAGGGGACCCAGAATAATCCTCAGGTTTTTCCTCTTCAGCAGAGAAAAGACCTTGCTCAGATTCATTAGAGGCGGCAGCTTCTTCGAGGGACACAGGCTCTTCCTCATAGGAAGCAGAAGCTTCAAAGGATACAGACTCATCCTCTGCTGCAGTCTCTACAGTCTCTTCAGCAGGTTCAGAGGTCAGGATATCATCAATGGTGATACCAGTATATTCTGGCTCAGGTATGTCATCAAAGTGAGGCTCCTGGAAGGCTGGCTCCTGTGGCTCATCATAGATGGGCTGGCTGAAGACCGGTTCTGGTATTGGAGCTGATGCCGGCTGAGGGGATTCCTTCGCCCTAGCTATTGGTTCAGTCTCTGCCGTTAGCTCAGGCTCTGCCGTTGGTTCATCCTCCAGATTGGCCTCGTTATATTCATCAGGCAGCACAAAGCTGTCTGGAATAGTCTTTTTCTTAGAAAGAAGAAACCTGTTGTAGAAGGTCGCAGATGCTGACGCGATTATTATTAGTCCTCCTAACAGCAGGAAATGGGTTGTGGTAAGATATGATGACATCGATATGGAGCAGAAATTTACGATAAATGCTAATACTCCGCACAGAACTAGTGACTGCCTGGTAAGCTCAATACTGAACAGCCTGGCTATCTTTTGTATGGCTAGAATACAGACTGCTATTATGCCAGCTGTAATTGCTAAAAATTCCATATTTTTATCACCAGAAATAAACAAAGTATATTTGTGTGGACACATTACCACCATGTACCATTGTACACCAAAATAACAAATCCTGCAAATGCAGTTCTAATTATATAGGTACTTTTTAAATTGTTTGCAGGGATTTTTGATTTGAATGTCGAAACTATAACCAAAATGTTTTCGTAAAGTGAGGTATCGTTATGACAGAGGTTCAGCTTAAGGTAGAAAATAAGATGGGTATTCATGCTCGTCCTGCATCATTATTTGTTCAGAAGGCAAAATCATTTCAGTCCAAGATTCAGCTCGCATTTAATGGCAAGAGTGTAGATGCTAAAAGCATTCTGGCCGTAATGACTCTTGGAGCTAAAAATGGTGCAGAGGTTACCATTACTGCAGATGGCCCGGATGAGGCTGAGGCTATTGCTGGGATTAAGGAGCTTATTGAATCTAGATTCGGTGAGGAATAAGCTTTTTCAGCAGGACAAATATTGATTTTAATGAGAGCAATGGTTATTTTATATAATCATTGCTTTCTTGCGCAGGAGGGGAAAAGATGCCAAGGGTATTATACGGTAAAGGCGTTATCGCCGGGGTGGCAATTGGCCAGATTATGATAGTTGGCCAGGCTCTTGATGAATATCTGGAAGATTACAGCAAGGGGTCAGCGGAAGAGGAGAAGGCAAAGGTTGAACCGGCTGTTGCTCTTGTGACCGAGGCTATAGAGAAAAGTGTAGCTGATTTAAATGCACAGGGCATGGAGGAGCAGGCTGCAATAATGGAAGCGCATGCAATGCTGGTGCAGGATCCTATGTTCATTGAGGCTATGCTTAGCAAGGCAGAAGAAATGGGAAATGCTCCTGCAGCTGTATTGGAGGCTGCCAAGGAAACTGCAGCGCTTTTCGAAATGATGGATGACGATTATATGCGGGAGAGAGCTGCTGATATAAGAGATATTGGCAAGAGAGTAGCAAAGGCAATCTTAGGGGTAAAGGACCCAGAGCTGGGTGATAAAAAGGTTATTCTTTGCGGACATGAGATAGAACCGTCAGTAATTGCTAATATTCCTACCGAGAGTATTGCTGGTGTAATATTAGGGCAGGGCAGTACTACTTGTCATGCGGTTATTATTGCTAAGGCTAGGGCAATACCTACAGTTGTTGGTCTTGGAGACGGTATAGATAAAATTCCTGATGATGCCTATACTGCTATTGATGGAGAGGCAGGAGAGATTATTATTAATCCTGCTGATGATGTTCTGGCGGGACTTGAAGAAAAAATACGTATCCAGAAGGAGCAGGAGGTTAGGTATGCGTCACTTAAGGATCTGCCTGCTGTGACTAAAGACGGCGTTTCAGTTCATCTGGCTGCCAATATCGGTCTGCCTGAGGATGCAAAGGCTGCAGCTGCCTATGGCAACGAGGGTGTTGGCTTGTTCCGTTCCGAGTTTGTTTTTATGGGACGGGAGGACATTCCTAACGAAGAGGATCAGTTCAAATATTACAAGGAAGCAATCGAGGCTTGTAACGGCAAGCTTTGCGTAATACGTACCATGGATATCGGCGGCGACAAGCCGTTGGCATATCTGGAAATTCCACATGAGGATAATCCTTTCCTGGGCTTTAGAGCAGTGCGTATCAGCCTGCAGCGCAAGGATCTGTTCCTGCCTCAGCTGAAGGCTATCTTAAGGGCCGGCGTGTACGGCAAGGCTGCTATTATGGTTCCTATGGTTATTAATGCGGCTGAAATAAAGCAGATTAAGGCAATGGTTGCTGAGGCTATGGCCGAGCTGGATAGCGAGGGAAAGGAGTATTCCAAGGATGTGCAGGTAGGCATCATGATTGAAACCCCTGCTGCTGCTGTAATGACTCCGCTTCTGGCAAAGTATGTTGATTTCTTCAGTATTGGTACTAATGATCTGGTACAGTATACCCTGGCAGTTGATCGCGTAAATCATAACGTAAGCTATCTATACAATCATTTCAATCCAGCAGTATTGCACCTTATAAATACTACTATCAAGGCTGCTAATGATAATGGTATCTGGGCAGGTATGTGCGGCGAGATGGCCAGCGATCCATATGCAGCAGTCATATTGACCGCTATGGGAATTGATGAGCTTTCCATGAGTGCACCATCAATTCCTAAGGTAAAGGAGAAAATCCGTAGTATAAACATTTCAGATGCTAAAAAATATCTGGCGGAAATTCTTGCTATGGACGATGGTGATGAGATAAGGGAATATCTGCATAGGGTTATAGATGAGAAATAGTTATCCACAAGAAAAGGTGTTTTGTGAATAACTTTGTTGATAACTTGGGGATAAGTGCAAAATGAGGCATCAGATTTGAAAATTTTTAACAATGACTGGGAAGAATATTTAATGAAGGAAATGGAGCAGCCTTATTATAAGAAGCTAAGAAATTTCCTTATAAACGAATATAGGACTGCAAGTGTTTTTCCAGGTATGTACGATATCTTCAATGCCCTGCACTATACAAGCCTTGCTGACACAAAGGTAGTTATTATTGGACAGGATCCATATCATGGTGATGGGCAGGCACATGGGCTGAGCTTTTCTGTTTTGCCCGATGTGCCACCGCCACCATCTCTGCTAAATATTTATAAGGAGCTGAGCACAGATCTTGGCTGCCGGATACCTGATAACGGGTATCTGAAGCCTTGGGCTGATCAGGGGGTTCTGCTGCTGAATACTGTCTTGACCGTAAGAGCACATGAGGCCTTTTCTCATAGAGGCAAGGGATGGGAACAGTTTACGGACAGCATAATAAGAATACTTAATAACAGGAAAAAGCCTATGGCATTTATTCTCTGGGGGAGTCCAGCCAGGAAAAAGAAGGAAATGATAACCAATTCAGCTCACTTTATAGTGGAATCGCCTCATCCCAGTCCTTTATCGGCATCCAGAGGTTTTTTCGGAAGCCGGCCCTTCTCTAAGGTAAATGATTTTCTGACCAGCGTAGGGCAGGAGCCTATAGACTGGCAGATACCGGATTTAAAAAAAGTTTAAAAAATATATTGACATTACTATGATATGGCTATATAATAGTCAATGTTGATACGCAACAGCTTAGGGGTATCGCCAAGTTGGTAAGGCACTGGATTCTGAATCCAGCATGCGTTGGTTCGAGTCCAGCTACCCCTGCCATTTGAAAAATCAGCACCGTGAATACGGTGCTTTTTTATTGTTTTTAAGTGTTTAAAATTTTTTCCGAGTAATATCATATTATATGAGATTACTCGGATTTACCTCTTGCAAGGCATTTTATGTCATGTTATAATAGCAAAGTCGTAAGGACAAGACAGGTTTCAAAAGTATTTTTGAAAACTTTCTCTGCTCCTTAGTGATGAGGAGCCAAAGACCAAAGAGGGAGGTGATTTCGTGAGAAAGTACGAGATCATATTCATTGTGAAGCCAATGGAAGAAGAGGCAACTAACGCTGTAGTAGAGAAGTTCACTAAGCTGGTTGCAGCAAATGGCGGTACAGTGGATAAGGAAGATCGCTGGGGCAAGAGACGCCTTGCCTATGAGATCAAGGACTGCACTGAAGGTTACTATGTTCTGCTCAATGTTACTGCTGAGCCAGCATGTGTAGCTGAGGCTGATCGTGTTATGAAGATTACTGATGATATTCTGAAGCACATGATCGTTAAGGCAGAAGAGGAGTAATCCTCTCATTTAATGAATCTTTAGCAGGAGGGATTCCATGAATAAGGTTATTTTAGCTGGCAGATTAGCAAGAGATCCAGAAGTAAGATATACTCAGTCTGGAAAGGCTGTTGCGACATTTTCTCTGGCTGTCAGCCGCCGTATGAGCCGCAATAATGCTGCAGACGGTCAGCCTACTGCTGATTTTATTCCTATCGTAGTGTGGGATAAGCTGGCAGAGATTTGTGGAAACAATCTGGTAAAGGGGAGTCAGATTTTAGTAGAAGGCCGTATGCAGGTAAGAAGCTATGATGCTCAGGACGGCTCAAAGCGCTACGTAACAGAGGTTGTCGGAAGCGATATTGAGTTTATGGGTTCTAAGGTTCAGCGTGAGAATTCTGCTGATTCTGCATTTGCTGCTTCCCAGCCAGGCCTAGGTGCATCTCAGCCGGTACCACAGGGACCAGGTTCCTTTGGCGCTCCGGTTGCAGAGGATGATATTCCATTTTGATAGGAGGGAATATACTTGATCAAGCGTGATAGAAGCAGAAAGCCAAGAAAAAAGGTTTGCAGTTTCTGCGTAGATAAAGTTGAAGCAATCGATTACAAGGATGTAGCTAAGCTGCGTCGCTTCATTACTGAGCGTGGTAAGATTTTACCTCGTCGTATTTCTGGCAACTGTGCAAAGCATCAGCGCCAGGTAACTGTTGCAATCAAGAGGGCTCGTAATATTGCCCTGCTGCCATTTACCGCAGAATGATTTGCAGGTGGAAGAGTCCCTTCGGGGACTCTTTTTTTCGTGAGGATTAATTATGTTAAAGCTGATAAAATCAGTGATTGCTATAAGGCCAAAGCGCTATCTTAGACTTAGAATTTTTGCTGATGGTATTATCATAGGTCTTTTTACTGGAGTAGTGGTAGGTCTGTTCAGGTATCTTTTGGCATTATCTGAAATATACCGGCCTATGATATATGAATTTGTTAAAAATGAACCAGAAATGATTTTTCCTTATATGCTGTATTTTGCAGGTGCGGCTATTGTACTGGCAATCATTGTCAGGAAAGAGCCGATGTGTACGGGCAGCGGTATTCCGCAGCTTAAGGGGGTGCTGGCTGGGCATATGAACTGGAACTGGTTTTCTGTGATTATGCATAAGCTGGCAGGCGGTGTGATAGCTATAGGCTCTGGAATGTCTCTGGGACGGGAGGGTCCTAGTGTACAGCTGGGCGCCTGTGCTGGTAATGGTATCAGCAGGATGTACCATAGACCAGGAATAGAGGAGAAGGTCCTGATTACAGCAGGTGCAGGTGCTGGTCTTGCGGCAGCCTTTAATGCACCTTTGGCAGGTGTCATTTTTTGTCTTGAGGAGCTGCAGAAGCTGTTTTCACCGTTGCTGCTTACAGCGGCTATAGCTGCTGCTGTGGTGGCTACCTCAGTTACTCAGCTGGTATTTGGCGGAGGTCCGGTATTTCATATAAATGACCTTTCTGTGGTGCCATTGGAGCATTTCGGATATATAATAGGGTTAGGATTATTTGTGGGAGTTTTATCAAGATGCTTTAATCCATGCCTGCTGTTCTCGTTGAATGCTTATGATAGAAGCGGCTTAAAGGGGATGTCAAAGCCAATGCTGCCACTGGCTGTGGCAGCAGTCCTGGGCTTTGTATTGCCAGAGATTCTGGGCGGTGGAAATCTGCTTGTGGATGAGCTGGTAGCCTCTGATTACGCATTGAGTCTGTTAGTGATTATCTTCCTAGGGAAATTCTTATTCACTATGCTATGCTTTGGTTCAGGAGTGCCTGGCGGAATTTTTCTTCCTATGCTGGTACTGGGAGCAGCTGGCGGTGCTATTTATGGTAAATTGCTGATTATTTCCGGTATTATGCCAGAAAACCTTATGCCAACTATGATTGTCTTTGGAATGGCGGCATATTTTTCGTCGGTAGTTAAATCACCGGTTACAGGAAGTATTCTTATAATGGAAATGACAGGCTCCTTTCATCATATGCTTCCTCTCATATGCGTAGCCATGGCGGCTTATATGGTAGCTGATATTACAGGAGGCCGTCCTGTATATGATGAGCTGCTGGATCGTTCACTTAAAGCACAAAAATAAAAAGCAGCAGTTTATGAAGATAAAAGCGGGCAGGAAGATATTCCTGCCTGCTTTTTTGCCGCTTGCAATAAATGAGAAAAAATAGTAGAATAATTCAAAGTGATAATAATTGATAATAATTGTTATATTGTTTATATAAATGATAGCTTTAAGCTTATAAGGGGGATAGGTGGTATGTTTCTTGAAGAGCGTCAGGAGATAATCGTAAACATGCTCAACCAGGAAGGAAAAGTGCGGGTAAAGGATCTGAGTGATAAATTCGGAGTTACTGAGGACTGTATAAGAAAGGATCTCGGAGCTCTGGAAAAGCAGGGCCGTTTAAAGCGTACCTACGGTGGTGCTGTAGCTATTCGGGAAAATCTTCATGCTATAGAAATCAGCAAACACCGTAATTCTGATGTAGAGGCTAAACGACGCATAGCTCAGGCTGCAGTTAGGCTTATCCATGATAAGGACATGGTTTTTCTTGATATCTCCACCAGCAATCTGGCTATTGCTGAGCTTCTGGTGAAGGAACAGCGGGAGCTGACGGTTGTAACCAATATGATTGATATTATGGTGATTCTAGCAAGAAGCCCTAAAATAAGGGTGGTTTTTGCTGGCGGGCTCATAAATAAAAGCCGGGATGGCTTCTGGGGTACCATGACCATAGATTTCATTTCTCGTCTGAAGCCGGATATCGCATTTGTGGGTGCAGTTGGCGTAGATGTGGAGGAAAACAGTGTTTCCACATATGATATCGAGGATGGAACTAACAAGGCTGCAATTATACGTGTTTCGAAGCGTGCCTACGTTGTAGCAGAGTCTAAAAAGCTGAGCTCAGATGGTAATTACAATTATGCAACCTTGGATACCCTATCCGGACTGATAACTGATGCGCTTCCTAATGAGAAGGTCAGACGTGCTGCATCAGAATATGGAGTGGAGATTATAGTTCCATAAATATATGCTAGAGAGGCTGTGCTTTTCTTGTCGAAGGAAGATATTTCTAGCCTGCTTTTTACAAGGCAGTCAGTGTGTGACAATATTTCCGATATGATAGAAAGAGGACTGAAGATATTTGTTTTTTATCTGTCAGTCCTCTCTATTTGTCGTGTAATTTTTATTTTTGTACTATCTGATTATATGGATCCTGCAGCGGGCCTTCAGGATATATGGCTGGCGATGTCTGCTGGATTCAGGCTTAGCATGCAGACAGCTGGTATCATGATGATGATAACGATGATACCTGGTGTGCTGGCTCATATGGCAGGTGGTATAAGGGCTGAAAAAAGAGTGGTAATGGTTGTGAGCGGGGCAGTTCTTACAACCCTCTCAATACTGTTTGTAGCCAGTTTTCCGTACTATAGGCAGTTTCATGCCAAGTTTAACCAGCTGATGTTTAATACAGCTAATGATGATGTGTATGCCCTGCTGGTATCATTGGTATATGAATTCTGGCTGCCGCTCCGATTGGCAGCAGCATGTCTTATGGGGTTTATTCTCTGGAAGCTGCTGATGTGGTTTTTGAGGCGACATACTCCGCATATTGCTGAGGATTTATACTTCAGCTTTCTTTCACGGTGTCGTTATGCCAGCAGGCTTCGTCTTATGATAATGCTGATTATCCTGCCAGTGCTGGCTGTGCTGGTATTTTTTGGTGGGAGCTTTAGCTGGAAGACTGCCATAGACTGGGAAAATGCCGGAGTGACCAGAGACGACTTACTTAACGAAGCAATCCTGGATGATTACCAGGCAGTTTACCGGGCCTATCGGCTGAATGACCGTCTTCTGGCCTGCAATGGCCTGAATTTTACCACTGACCAGATAAGGGAGCTGGCAGCGGAGCTTTCTGGTAAGCCTGCTGATAGCGATAATCTTGATAGCTACATTACTAGATCGGCTGGTGGCAGTCAGCTGGAGCAGCCAAAACATATTTTTCTGATTCTATCCGAAAGCCTGGCGGCCTGGCCACTGTTGGACCGGTATGAGGAACTTCATATTTCCGATGGCCTTAGATCCATTATTGAGGCTGATGATACAGAGTACTGCCGGTATTTTCTGCCAAATGGGGCAAGTACGGTAGCAGCAATGACTGCTATTGTGACGGGTTTTGCTGATGCAAATCTGTATCTTACCACTATGCCAGAAGCCTATGAGGCTCCTTATCCTACGGCGGCAGCGCCTCAGTTTAAAAGGCTGGGGTATGAAACTAATTTCTGGTATGCAGGGGCGGACACCTGGGAACGGATAGGGGCATTTACTCTGGCCCAGGGCTTTGATCATTTCTACGGCCGCGGCAGTATGGAAACCAGGGATAATGGCAGCGTCTGGGGAATAGAGGATGAGTATCTGTACAGGAATGTGCTTCAGAGGGTATCCCGTGATACATCCAGCTTTAATGTTATATTGAATGTATCAAATCATTCGCCATATGATGTTGACGTAATAGCTAAGGGATTTAACCCGGAAGCGGTGAGAAAAGCTCTGCCTGAGGAAGAGCAGGACAATGCTTCCCTTATCAATCAGCTTGGGCACTATTGGTATGCCGACCAGGAAATAGCTAAGCTGGTAAATAAGCTGAAGGAGAAATATCCCGGCTGCCTTATTGTGATAGCAGGTGATCATGCTGATAGATATAATGTAGAGAAGCGTCCCGGT
The DNA here is from genome assembly GCA_945873565.1 of uncultured Selenomonadaceae bacterium. GTDB lineage: Bacteria > Bacillota > Negativicutes > Selenomonadales > Selenomonadaceae > CAMCDL01. The sequence goes on from CAMCDL010000016.1 coordinate 22,172, forward strand.
ATGTATGAGCAATATGCTATTCCTTTTATAGTTACTGGTGCAGGAATTCATAAAGGTATCTTTAATAAGGCGGCTGCCGGAAGCCAGATAGATATTGTGCCTACCATTATTGAAATGATTGCACCAAAAGGTTTTTCCTACGAGGCTGTGGGAACCAGCCTGACAAAAGGAAATGCAGCTGGTGTAAATTACGGATTCTGGATTAATCATTTTTATATTGGTGAGGCTGATAGAAATCCTCTTGAGCCTATATCTATAGAGGGAGCTGAGCCGGAATTTGATGAAGCAGCAATGCAGCATTATATCGATGCAGTAAGAAGCATAAGCTGGTGGAGAGCAAAGTACGGACCGGTTCTTAATCCGGAGCTGCTGGAGGACAGATGATATGGATATAAAATCTATGCTAAAATCCTGCAGTCTCTGCCCAAGGAAATGCCATGCTGACCGTTATAAGGGGCATGGCCTGTGTGGAGGCGGACAGAGGGCACGGCTGGCACTGGTAAGCCTTCATCCATGGGAGGAGCCTGTTATTGCTGGTGAAAAAGGGGCTGGCACAGTATTTTTTTCTGGCTGCAGCCTGAAATGTGTGTATTGCCAGAATCATGAAATCAGTCATGATAACAGAGGAATTGAGGTTTCAGAGCAGCGGTTAGGGGAAATTTTCCTGGAGCAGCAGGCCAGGGGAGCCTCTGTTTTAGAGCTGGTGACACCATCTCATTATATTATTCCAATAATTGAAGGATTAATTTTTGCAAAAAAGAAGGGTTTTTGCCTGCCTGTGGTGTATAATACAAGTGGGTATGAATCTTTATCTGCTTTAGAGCTTATAAAAGACTATGTGGATGTGTTTATGCCAGATCTCAAATATTTTTCACCAGATGCTTCAGAAAGGTATTCTGGTGCCAGGGATTACTTTGATGTAGCATCAGAGGCTCTCAGGAGGATGTTTGAGCTGGCTGGCCCTCTAGTTGAAAAAGATGGAATTCTTCAGCGTGGTATGATTGTGAGGCACCTGGTGCTTCCGGGGCTGCGGAAGGATAGCATGAAACTGATAGACTGGTTATGGTCAGAGTTTGGTGATGATATTTATCTTAGTCTGATGAATCAGTATACCCCTATGCACAGGTCGGCTGATTATCCAGAAATAAATCGTCGGCTTACTACATTCGAATATGATTCAGTTGTCAATTATGCGTACGATGCGGGGTTCCGTAAAAGCTTTATCCAGGATCGGCGGGCAGCCAGCGAAGAATATGTTCCTGATTGGACCGGCGATGGGGTAGAGAATTACTGATTCCTTAGACAATCTGTTGTTAGTATAGTATATTGTAAACTGGAATATATTATTATGCTCACGTATAAATAATAAGTACCAAACCAAGGAGAGGTGTTTTTGATGGCAGAATTAGATGATATCAAAGTCCAGGACGTATTTGACATGGAGTTCCTCCAGAAATTCCAGGACGAGTTTGCCCGTGCAGTTGGTATGACTGCTGTTACCGTTGATAAGGATGGTAAGGTTATTACCCGCCCTACCGACTGGTCAGATTTCTGCATGAAGTATACCCGTGATTCAGCTGAGGGCTGCCGTCGCTGTGAGCAGTGCGATAAGAACGGCGGTGAGACAGCTGCTCGTACTGGTCGGCCAGCGGTTTATGAGTGTCATGCTGGTCTGATGGATTTCGGTGCACCAATTATGCTTAACGGCAAGCAGCTTGGTTCTATCCTTGGTGGTCAGATACTTACCGCTCCACCAAATGAGGATAAGTTCCGTGCTTATGCTAAGGAAATTGGTGTTGATCCAGAAGCGTATGTAAAGGCTGTACGTGATATTCAGATTGTTCCAAAGGAACGTCTTGAGCATGCAGCTGAGGTTCTGTTCATGATGGCTAATGCATTCTCAAAGATGGGTTATTACCAGTATCGTATTCGTGAGATGGCAACCTCTATCAATGAGACTGTAATGCATGTTTCTGCAGCAATGGAAGAGCTGGCAGCATCTGCACATGATGTTAATGATAATCAGAAGGGCCTGAACAGAGAAATCGAGAACGTAAGCGAGATTTCCAGCAAGATTAATGAGTTCACCAGTCTGATTCGTGATATTGCAAAGCAGACCCGTCTGTTAGGCCTGAATGCATCTATCGAGGCCGCTCGTGCAGGTACTGCAGGTGCAGGCTTCGGCGTTGTTGCTGAGGAAATCGGTAAGCTGGCAGACAGCTCCCGTGAGACCGTTGATAAGATTCAGGAGTTCACTAACCAGATTGGTGAATCTGTAACCGAGACCGTTGCTAAGGGCGAGGCTACCTCTGAGATTGTAAGCCAGCAGTCCACTGCAATAGCTGGTGTTGCAGAAGAGCTTACCAGCCTGTCTGAAACCGCTTCTCAGCTGGTTGATCTGGCACGTCAGTAATAACTAAAAAAATCAGGACCGCTCTTCATGAGCGGTCCTTTTTCATTGTTTTTATTTAGATTTTGTATTTACGATATGCTTTCCGCCATAGTAATGGTTTTTCCAATAAGGATCATTCAGCTTATCTATTCGGATACCCTTGCTGGAGGAAGCATGGATAAACTGCCCGTTGCCGAGATATATACCGCAGTGGGAAGCACCCTTCGCATAGGTCTGGAAAAAGACGAGGTCCCCTGGAACAAGCTGATCAGCATTAGTGGTCTTAAGACCAAGTTTAAACTGAAGATCAGCAGTCCTTGGGAGTGCATAGCCGTTCTGGGAAAAAACATACTGCAGGTATCCGGAGCAGTCAAAGCCCTTAGGGGTAGTGCCACCAAATTTATATGGTGTACCAATATATTTTCTGTCTCTTATACACATCTCCGAGCCCACGAGACGTAGAGGAAGCTCGT
>CAMCDL010000017.1 GCA_945873565.1 uncultured Selenomonadaceae bacterium
GGGATCGACCGCCGTCGACCCCTACAAATCATGCCCAAAACGGGTCGACCACCGTCGACCCCTACGGTTATGGGATTGACCGCCGTCGATCCCTACGATTGGTAATGGTTTAGTATTTCTTTATCAGTGACAGAATGTTTTCGCGGCAGATTTTTGCTGCGGTTTCTGGCTTCAGCCTGGAGAGAAGGTCATAGTACTTGAATACCTCTATCGGGTATGATTGCCAATGGCCTACCTTGTCGGTGCCTATCATGAAGCGGTCTGGGTACTTTTCAATGAGGTTTACCCAGTCGTCCATGGTGTCGCCGTCTCTGAATCTGCTGTGGAAATCGTCCTGGATGTAATGATCATATACTACCCAGGATATATCCATCCACAGGTTGCTGTTTTCTTTAAGGAGCTTGTCTGCTATTTTGGCAAGCTCTTTTATTTTTGTCTGGCGGGAAACGCCTACATGGGCCCAGATGATTTTGCAGTTTCTGTTGTGGGCCAAGGCTTCCTTGAGCTCATCCAGATAAATTGCTTTTTCAGAGTGCTGGGCTGTGATGTTGTGATGGATAAGGACTGGCAGTCCTTCCTGGGCGCCCAGGTCATAGATTGCCTTGAAGGCCTTGCTGTTGCAATGAGGCGGCTCGCCATAGGTGAGGGCGGTGAGGGTATCGTGGCGGCTCATGATTTCACCGATGCCGCACCAGAAGTTTGGATAGTGCTTTAAAAGCTGACGGATGTGGTCTGCTGCAAATCGGTCGTTGCCATTGATGCCGCAGCAGAAGGGATGGAATCTCTGGCGGATTTCCTTTGGCTGGGCCAAGAGCTCCTCTGCCAGCATATAGTCGGTGGCTGGGTAGTAGTAGCAGCGGCTGTCATTGCTGAGGAATGTGGAAGGTGCTTCGTCCAGCGTTTCATCCCACTGCTTGGCAATGCCCATGCCAAAGATTACTGACTCGGATACTCCTGATGCGTCCATTGCCTCTATGAGGGCAGGGAAGCCGTCGGAGTCTTGGGTGAAGTCATAAAAGTGAAGGTGACTATCTACAATGTCGTGGTGAGGTGCCATTCTTGGCATCATTATATTCACATGCTTGCTAATGGCGCGTCCAGGAGAAACGGTATGGCCGATGGTGTCAGATGTGCTGGCCTCGGCTTCAGATTTTCCAGTTATTGGCAATGCAGCCACTGCTGCACCTGCTAAGGCGGCCTTCAGAAAATTTCTGCGTGATAAATCCATATAGCTGGTCCCCCTTATTTTTTATAGTTGTATACCTTGCCAGCGTATTCTGCTTTATCGTCTACACTTGCCAGAATTACGAACTGATTATTATCAAAGGTCTCAGTATCAGAATTGAACTTCATGCTGTGCTGCCACAGGCCTGCCACGAAGCCATCAGGCTTGTTCATGTAGGTATAGCAGATGGTGGACTCGTCGTCTAAGAGGTTCTGCAGGCCATATTCGCTGCCATTGGAAATGGTATCCAGCAGCAGGTTTTCAACGTCATTCATGCGCTCCATGATTGACTTAGGATTGAAATCTCCCTCTGGCTGGAGTATCAGCACACCCATGATGTTGTTTTTCTTGTTGTAGGTTACGCTGATCTGCAGTCCGTTGTCGGTGGCATAATTCTTTATTGCAGTGCGGTTTGTCTGGACAAACTGAGACAGGGCATCTGCGTCGTCCACCTCGATGCTGGCAGCCTTGTCAAACATTTCACCTACTACATCACGGTTTGCCTGATCTGCAGGATACAGACCATCGTTGGTTATAAAGGCCATAGTCTGCGCTGAAGCAATGCCTGTCAGCATCAGCATTGTGCAGATTATCAAGAATAGTTTTTTCATGTGTGTTCACTCCTTCTAGGTATACTTTATGGTTTAACCTTAGCAGAAATGGCCTGCAAAAGCAATATTTTTCTCACAAGGCTAGGTCTTTAGGCTTTATGGCTACATAATGATTATGAGGTTTTATGTGCTGGTACTAGTTTTCTGCTTTTTTTATTGTAGCTTTTGTGGTAGAATAGGAAAATGTGTAAAGAAGATTTTGTGTTTTAGGAGGCTGTTTGTAATAATGAACACCAATGAGAATTTAAGAAATATTGCTATTATTGCCCATGTCGACCATGGCAAGACTACCCTGGTTGATGCTATGCTGCAGCAGAGCCATATTTTCCGCTCCAACGAGCAGGTAGCAGAGCGCGTTATGGACTCTGGCGATCTGGAGCGTGAGCGCGGTATTACTATTCTTTCCAAGAATACTGCTATCATGTATGAGGGCACCAAGATAAATATTGTTGATACCCCTGGCCATGCTGATTTCGGCGGCGAGGTTGAGCGTGTACTGAACATGGTTGATGGTGTTCTGCTGCTGGTAGATGCCTTTGAGGGTCCTATGCCTCAGACCAAGTACGTTCTGAGAAAGGCTCTTGAGCAGAAGCTGAAGCCTATCGTTGTTATCAACAAGATTGACCGCCCAGACCAGCGCGTTGATGATGTTTACGATGAGGTCCTGGAGCTCTTTATGGAGCTGGATGCTGATGATGACCAGCTGGACTTCCCTGTTATTTATGCCACTGCCCGTGATGGTATTGCAAAGTACAGCATGGATGATGATAATGACAATCTGATTCCTCTGATGGAGACCATCGTTAAGGAGATTCCTGCTCCTAATTGTGATGAGGATGGCCCTCTGCAGATGATGGTTACTACCCTTGAGGCTGATGAGTATATCGGCAAGGTGGCAGTTGGCCGTATTATCCGCGGTAAGGTTAGTCCAAACCAGAGCGTTGTCCTGATTAATGGTGATCAGGAGATTAAGGCAAAGGTTGGCAAGGTATACAGCTATCAGGGCCTGGCCAGGGTAGAGGTTCCATCTGCTTCTGCAGGTGAAATCGTATGCCTGACTGGTCTTGGCAATGTAAGTATCGGCTATACTGTTGCAGATGCTGAGAATCCTGAGGCACTGCCTACTATTAATATTGATGAGCCTACCCTGTCCATGACCTTCGGCGTTAACAACAGCCCGTTTGCTGGGCGTGAGGGCCAGTTCGTTACCTCCCGTCATCTGCGTGACCGCCTCTTCAAGGAGGTTGAGACCAATGTTGCTCTGAGGGTTGAGGAGACTGATTCTGCAGATGTATTCAAGGTTTCTGGCCGTGGCGAGCTGCATCTGTCCATTCTTATCGAGACCATGCGCCGCGAGGGATATGAGCTTCAGGTTGGTAAGCCTGAGGTAGTTTATAAGACCATTAATGGTCAGAAGTGCGAGCCTATGGAGAACCTGACTATCGAGGTTCCTCAGGAGTACATGGGTACCGTTATGGAGTCTCTCGGCACCAGAAAGGCTGAGCTGGTAAACATGACTGAGGTTTCCGGCTATATGCGTATGGAGTTTATCATTCCTGCCCGCGGCCTTATCGGTTTCCGTTCTGAGCTTCTTACCAATACAAAGGGTAATGGCATTATGAACCATGTATTCCAGGGCTATGTTCCTTATAAGGGAGACATTCCAGGCCGTGTTCGTGGCTCACTGGTTGCTTTCGAGCAGGGCGAGACTACCGGCTATGGTATCTTCTCTCTGCAGGACAGAGGCGTTATGTTTATCTCCCCTGGCCAGCAGGTATATGAGGGCATGATTATCGGTGAGAATTCCCGTGAAATGGATATCGATATCAACCCATGCAAGCAGAAGCATGTTTCCAACATGAGAACCTCTGCCTCTGATGAGGCTATCCGTCTTGTTCCACCTCGTATATTAAGCCTTGAGCAGGCTCTTGAGTACATCAATGACGACGAGATGGTTGAGGTTACTCCTGAGAGCATTCGTCTCAGAAAGACTGTCCTTGACCGCGTAACCCGCGGCCGTGCCAGCAAGAATGCTCGCAAGGATGCTTAATTTCACAAATAAACCCAAGGGTCGATGATGGTCGACCCTTTTTGTACTTTTGGGTAATTCATGGTAGGCCCTTTGTTTCAAATGTTCATAAATAGTCAAAAAAATGCGAAATTTTTCTAAAAATCTATTGATTTATCATTTATTATGGGTATACTAAATATAGTTGCGAAAGTATCCTAGTTAGGGAGTAGTGCCCCCTAAAACCAGGATAGCGGGAACGGAAATTTAGATATGTCGTCTAGGACATGTTTCAGGAGGCAATATACAATGAAGGTTTGGGAGAAAGTTAAAGATTTTCTGATGCCAGAGGAGACAATAGAACTGGATGATCTTGAGGATACAATGGTTGCTGCTGAGGAGCCTAAGGCTGTGGTTAATGGTCCGGTATACTCCGCGCCTCAGAGCTTTGTGAAGCCTGAGCCAGTTGTTCCAAAGACTCCAAAGCCAGTGCTTAAGATGCATACTAATAAGGTGCCTGAGTTGAAAATCAACATTTATATGCCAGAAAGCTTCGATGAGGTAATGCATATTGCTGATGATTACAAGAGCAATAAGGGATGCGTTGTAAATTATGAGAAGCTTAAGATTGAGGAGCAGCGCCGTATCTGTGATTTCATGAATGGCGTATGCTATGTGCTTGATGGCGAGGCTAAGCGCATCAGTGCTACTATGGTGCTTTATGTGCCAAATGGTGTTGATGTAGGAAATGTGCCTACCAACAAGGTTAGAGTTTGACATTAATTGAATTTTAAGCCATCGGGGCGACCTGATGGCTTTTTGTCGTTATTTGAATAACGAGAAAGTGGCAGGAAAATGAGCGTGAAATATGTAAAAATGCTGACCTATGGCTGTCAGATGAATTTCAGCGATGCTGAGCGAATTGAGGGCGAGCTGAAAAAGCTGGGCTATGAGGCAACTGATGAGATGGATAAGGCCAGCCTTATAATTATAAATACCTGCTGCGTCCGTGAGACTGCAGAGGATAAGGTTTATGGCAAGATTGGCGAGATAAAGCATCTGAAAAGGAAGAATCCTGATCTTATACTGGGTATTACTGGATGTATGGCCCAGAAGGAAGGCGACCGCCTTATAAAGAGGGCTCCGCATATTGATTTTGTACTTGGCACCAATAAGATTCAGCAGGTAGTAAGCACAGTAAAGGCGCTTTCTCATGCCACCAGCAAGCATATTGTTGATACTGATATTAATGAGTCAGATATGCCAGAGGATATGCAGATTTCCAGGAAGGGCGAGCTGTCGGCATGGATTCCTATCATGTATGGCTGTAATAATTTCTGTACCTACTGTATTGTGCCATATGTAAGGGGCAGGGAGAGGAGCCGGCTGCCTGAGGATGTGGTGGCTGAGGTGAAGGAGGTTGCAGCGCAGGGTTTTAAGGAGATTACACTTCTGGGCCAGAATGTAAATTCCTATGGCAAGGATCATAAGAAGGCCAGCTTTGCTGAGCTTCTGGAGATGGTGGATTCTGTTGAGGGGATTGAGAGAGTGCGCTATATGACCTCTCATCCGAAGGACCTCAGTGATGAGGTTATTGAGGTTATAAAGAATAGCCGTCACATCTGCAAGCATTTCCATCTGCCGGTGCAGTATGGCAGCAACCGTATGCTGAAGGCTATGAACCGTGTTTATACGGTGGAAAGCTATAAGGAGCTGGTGGCGAAAATCCGTGCCAGCGTGCCTGATTCAAGCCTTACCACCGACCTTATTGTAGGTTTCCCTGGTGAGACCGATGAGGATTTCCAGGAGCTTCTGGGATTTATTGAGGAAATACGCTATGATCAGGCCTATACATTTATTTATTCCAAACGCTCTGGCACTCCAGCATCTGAGATGCCTGATCAGGTGCCGGATGATGTGAAGCATGAGCGGCTTAGCCGACTGATGGAGCTTCAGAACCGTATAAGCCTTGAGATTAATCAGTCGCTTCTTGATTCAGTGCAGGAGGTAATGGTGGAGGGGCCTAGCAATACAGATGCTTCTGTATGGACTGGACGCACCAGCACCAATAAGATTGTGCTCTGGAGCCATGACGGTGATGAAAAGCCAGGGGATATTATCAGGGTAAGGATTACCCAGCCTCAAACCTGGGTATTAAAAGGGTGCCGAATATGAGTAAAGCAGAAGAACTGACCCCTATGATGCAGCAGTATCTGGAATCAAAGCGGCAGTATCCAGATGCAATTCTGTTTTTCCGCCTGGGTGATTTTTATGAGATGTTTTTCGAGGATGCCGTGACAGCCTCCCGGGAGCTTAATCTTACCCTTACCAGCCGCAGCGGTGATGTCAGCAGGAATCCTATGTGCGGGGTGCCGTATCATGCGGCGGAAAACTATGTTACCAAACTGATAAATAAGGGCTATAAGGTGGCTATCGCTGAGCAGATAGGCGATCCCAAGGCTAAGGGCCTTACAAAGCGTGAGGTTATAAAGGTGGTAACACCTGGCACTATATTGTCGGATAATGCACTGGTATCAGCTCAGAATAATTATATTGCCCTTGTGTATGAGGAGGCTGGGGATATATACCTGGCTGGGGCGGATATTTCTACCGGTGAGTGCTTTTATTGTATCTATCGTGGTGAAAACCGTCTCCAGCAGCTTCTGGATGAGCTCTATCGCATCATGATGCCGGAGCTTATCATAATGGGGCAGCTGTCCTTTATTGATCAGCTGAAGGAGTTTGTGGCCTTAAGGCTGTCAAGCTGTGCCTTTAGTGCCTTGGCAGAGCCCCCGAAGGATGCCGAGGATATAATAATACAGCATTTTGATGTGGATAATCGTCCAGCCTCAGAGCCTGCAGCATTGGCTGTTGCGGGTCTTTTGTGCTATCTGCATGAGACCATGAAGACGGATCTTTCCCATCTTTCACGTCTGACCTATCTTGATGTGTCGGATAATCTGGTAATAGATATTTTTACCCTGCGCAATCTGGAAATTACCAGAAATCTCAGGGATGGCGGCAAGAAGGATACCCTTCTAGATGTGCTGGATTTCACTCATACGGCTATGGGTACAAGGCTTTTACGCAAGTGGCTGGAGTATCCTCTGGTAAATGCTGCTGCTATTATGCAGCGCCAGGATGCTGTTGAGGAAATTACTAAGGATTTTTCTATGCGGGAGGCTCTTTCTGCTGCCTGCAAGGATATTTATGATTTTGAGCGTCTCCTTACCAGGATTGAGGTGGGCTCAGCAAATGCCAGGGATCTTATTGCCTTGAAGAATTCCCTTTATTCACTGCCAGCTCTTAAGGAGGCTCTTTACTCTGCCCGTTCCGGCTTTTTGAGGCAGTGCTATGATGGTATTTCTCTTTATCCTGATCTGACAGATCTTCTAGAGCGTGCAATAGTGGACGATCCTGGGCTTACCATCAGGGACGGCGGTATCATTAAGCCTGGCTATAATCAGGAGCTGGATGAGTACAGGTCTATTTCCCGTGATTCCAAGAAGCTTTTGCAGCAGCTGGAAGAAAATGAGAAGGAAAAGACTGGCATACGTTCATTGAAAATAGGCTACAATAAGGTTTTTGGCTATTATATTGAGGTGAGAAACAGCGGTGCTGATCTGGTGCCGGCTCATTATGTACGCAAGCAGACCCTGGCTAATGCGGAGCGTTATATTACCGAGGAGCTTAAGGAGTTTGAGACCAAAATTCTGGGTGCAGAAGAAAAGATCGTTCAGCTGGAATACAATCTGTTTTCAGAAATTAGGGATATAATCAAGGGCCAGCTGGGAGCTATCCAGGAAACCGCCCATGAGATTGCTCTGGTGGATGTGGTCACTGGTCTGGCGGAGGCAGCACTGAGCTATGGCTATGTCCGTCCAAGGATTACATCTAATGGACAGATAGATATAAAGGATGGCCGCCATCCGCTGGTAGAGCGTATTCTGACCAGGGAGCTGTTTGTGCCGAATGACTGTACATTGAATCACACTGACTGTGAGACTATGCTGATTACTGGTCCCAATATGGCCGGCAAGTCTACCTATATGCGTCAGGTGGCTCTGCTGACTCTGATGGCTCAGGCCGGGAGCTTTGTTCCGGCACGTGAGGCCAGCATTTCTCCAGTGGATAGGATTTTTACTCGTATCGGTGCCAGTGATGACCTGGTAAGCGGGCAGAGTACTTTTATGGTGGAAATGAATGAGGTGGCCCAGATTTTAAAGTATGCCACCCAGAACAGCCTGATTATCCTGGATGAAATTGGACGAGGTACCAGTACCTATGATGGTATGAGTATAGCCAGGGCGGTTATTGAGCATATTCGGGAGAAGCTTCATGCTAAGACTCTGTTTGCTACCCACTACCACGAGCTTACCGATCTTGAGGATGGGCTTATAAGGAATTTCTGCATTGCGGTGAAGGAAAAGGGCCGTGATGTAAGCTTTTTGAGGCGTATCATTCCTGGAGCGGCAGATAAATCCTATGGTATTCATGTAGCAAGGCTGGCGGGTCTGCCAAAGGCAGTGACTGAGCGGGCAGAACATATTCTGGCTGGTCTTGAAAGCGAGGCTGAGTCTGGAGGCTCAGGTCTGGTTAGGGAGGCTCAGGAGAAAAAGGCTGTTAAGGCTGATAACACCGGAATGATGTCGCTGTTTGGCTCTAGTATCAATGATGAGCTGATGACTATGGATATAATGACTATGACACCGATTGAGGCTCTGAATAAGCTTTATGAGCTTCAGCTTCAGGCCAAGGGAGAGGCAGGCAGGTCATGAGCAAGGTACATATCTTAGATGACAATACAATAAACAAGATTGCTGCTGGTGAGGTAGTGGAACGTCCGGCCTCCGTTGTGAAGGAGCTGGTAGAGAATGCCATTGATGCCAAGGCCTCCAAGATTGAGGTGGAAATAATGGCAGGCGGCACCAGCTTTATCCGCATCACGGATAATGGCACTGGTATGTCAATGGAAGATGCAAGGCTGGCTATTGAGCGCCATGCTACCAGCAAGCTTACTGAGGTGGGAGACCTTTTAAGCATCAGTACCTTGGGCTTCAGGGGTGAGGCTCTGCCAAGTATTGCTTCGGTTTCCAGGTTTTCTATGCTGACAAGGCAGGCTTCTGAGGTGCTGGGCACTGAGGTGAAGCTTACCGGAGGCAAGAATCTTGAGGTAAATGAGGCAGGCTGCAGCATTGGCACTACAATCCGTGTTGAGGATCTGTTTTTTAATACTCCTGCCAGAAAAAAATTCTTAAAGACTAATAATACTGAGGCTTCCAAGATAAATGATTTTATTTTAAAGCTGGCAATTTCCAATCCGAATATTGCTTTCAGGTTCATTAACAACGGCAAGCAGTCTGTGCAGACTCCAGGTAATGGCAATCTTTTTGACACATTGAGAAGTATCTATGGTGGTGCCGTTGCGGATGCCCTGCTTCCGGTAGATTTTGCTGATGAAGCGTCAGGACTTACCATAGGCGGCTATGTAAGCAAGCCTTCCTGTGTAAGAAGCAGCCGCAGCTGGCAGACCAGCCTGGTTAATGGGCGCATTATTACCAGCAAGGCTATTATAAAGGCAGTGGATAATGCGTATCACTCTATAATACCTAAGGCAGGCTTTCCTCTGGTAGTGCTTCGTATAGAGGTGCCGCAGCGTACTATAGATGTAAATGTTCATCCGCAGAAAACTGAAATGAAATTTGAGGATGAGGGCCTTATTTTTAAGGCAGTTTATAAGTCTGTGCTGGATGCAATCCGACCAGATGGTCAGAGCCTTAGCCAGGTGGCGGCATCAATTGAAAAGCCTAAGGCGGTAATTATTCCTGAGCGTCAGGAGACGCTGAAGCTAGATACGCCAGGCTATTCGGTAAGGATTGATACCGGCGAAATTATAGAAACTCCGGTGGCAAGACCGTCAAGATATACGCAAGGATTTTATTCCAGACCTGCTGATGTGCCATTTGAGCCTGAGAGGGTCATGGAGAGTGTCTCAGATGATGCAGCTGAAGCTTCTGCGGCTATGGAGCAGAAGCTGCCAGCTGAAGGGGGTCTTAGCCTTACGCCTATAGGGCAGGTAGCAGATTGCTATATTCTGGCCAAGGATAGTGACAGCTTATATATTGTGGACCAGCATGCAGCTCATGAGCGAATTTTGTATGATAAGTTTTGTGCTATGACGGAAGCTATTCCATCTCAGCAGCTGCTGATTCACTCCTTTATTGATTTTGATGCCAGGGAGGCTCAGCTCATTGAGGGTAGTCAGGAGCTTTTCAGAAGTCTGGGGTTTGGTCTGGAGGCTTCCGGACCAATGCAGTTCAGGCTTACAGAAATACCCGCTGATATCCCGGATAGTGAGGCTGAGAGTATTATCCGGGAGATACTTATGCATATTGGCGATATGCATAAGGTATCGGCGGCGGAGCTAAGGCATTCCTGTATTGCTATCACTGCCTGCAAGGCGGCTATCAAGGCGGGCTTTAAGCTGAATATGCGGCAGATGGAAATTATTCTTGAGGAACTGAGTATTACCAGCCGCCCTTATACCTGCCCTCATGGCAGGCCAACTATCATCAGCTTTTCCAGGCATGAGCTGGACAAGCTTTTTAAGCGGACGGGCTTTAATCTATGAATACAATAGCAGTTACAGATAGAAAAACTCATAGCGACAGTCTGGTCCTGGCCAAGGCGGCAGCTGAAAGGCTGGGTATTCCCTTTGTGGATAGAAAAAAAGCGTCTCTGGCCGATCTCAGGGCCAGCTACGGGGTGGATAATATCCTCATTGCCAAGAAAGGTCTTCTGTATCTTGATACTCCAGATGGAGAGCTGTTTTTTCACCCAAACATGTCACAGCTCAGGGTAAAGAACCTGCGGCTTGGGCAGAGTGATCACATGGTAGAGGCTATGGGAATAAAACCTGGAATGAAGGTTCTGGACTGCACCATGGGCTTTGGGGCGGATTCTATAGTAGCCAGCTTTGCTGCTGGTGATAACGGCTCAGTGACTGGGGTGGAGGTAAGTCCGCTTATTGCTGAGGTGGTGGGCTATGGACTTAGTCATTTTCTGGCTGGAAATTATGAGATGCATGCAGCTCTTCGTCGTATCAAGGTGGTTAATGCAGATTATCTTGATTTCTTAAAGCGGCAGCCAGACAAGAGCTTTGATTCGATTTATTTTGATCCAATGTTTCGTCATCCGCTGACGGATAGCAAAAATATTAATCCCTTGCGCTCGGTGGCAGACCATAGGCCTCTTTCTGAGGAGGCTGTGGCTGAAGCAAGGCGGGTTGCAAGGCATCGGGTGGTTATGAAGGAAAATGCCAGAAGTCTTGAGTTTGCAAGGCTGGGCTTTGATACCATAATGGGCGGCAAGTATAGCAAGGTCCATTATGGTGTAATAATGCTGGATTAGCTAGCAGGGAAGGGGAGGACAGCAATGAAATTATCAGAGCATATGAAATACGAGGGGCTGCTTTCTCTCCGTGATTCTAATCCGGCCTGGAGACTTCTTGCTGCTGAGCAGTGCAGCTTTATAGCAGCCTTTCTTTATGATGAGTTTATTGTACCAGCCAGGGGCGCTATTGCTGAGCCTCAGCTTCTGGAGGACCTGGAAAACTATATTTATAGCCTCCATGATGTAGGACATGGTGACAGTATCATAAGACCTGCTAAGGAGTATTTATCCAGCTGGAGCGATGCTCAGCATTCCTGGCTGAGAAAGTTTTATTCTGAGAAAAATGAGGCCTGCTATGATCTGACAGCTGCGGCCCACAAGGCTATAGACTGGCTGATTAGCCTTAAAAAGCAGAGCTTTATTGGCACTGAGTCAAGGCTGAAGACTGTATTTGGCCTGCTGGAGCAGATTGATCAGGATACCAATCCTGATAAGGCGGTCAGGCTGGCAGTGCTGAATCGTAAAAAGCAGCTGCTTGAGGCAGAGATTGCGGCCCTTGAGGAAGCTGAAGAGGCTCCTGTATTAAATGCTTTGCAGACAAAGGAACGCTTTATTCAGGCGGCGGAGCTTTCACGTGATATAATGGCAGATTTCCGTGAGGTAGAGGAAAACTTCCGCGAGCTGGAAAGAAGCCTCATGGAGCGGATAATTACCTGGAAAAAGGGTAAGGGCGAGCTTTTAGAGCACTTTTTCTCGGAGCGTGATTATATTCTTCATTCTGATCAGGGAAGGAGCTTTACCGCCTTCTGGAATTATCTGATGAATTCAGATAACAATGATTACCTGGAAAGGCTTCTGAGCAGAATATGCGGCATTGAATCCATCAGCGAGCTGGAGGATGAGTATGATATGCGGCATATCCGCCGTGACTGGGCAAGATCTGCTGGCAAGGTGCAGAATACCCTTATAAGCCTTTCAAGGCAGCTTAGGCAGTATGTTGATGAGGATTTCCTTAATGAGGAGCGATATATTTATTCCCTAATAAGCTCCATTGAGGATAAGGCCCTGAAGCTGAAGGATAATATGCCAAGGGATTTCATTATGGAGATGGATTCCCAGGCACCAGATATTGAGCTTCCTATGGACAGGCCTCTTTTTGTGCCGCCCCGTAGGCCACAGCTTGATAGCTCTGTTCCGGAGAAGGCGGAGGATGAGGGCTCAGTGGATAGTATTTTCCAGCAGATTTTTGTGGACAAGGATATTCTGGCTGCATCAGTGGCGGCAAGGCTGGAGGATAGGGAATCTATCAGCTTGTCAGAGCTTATTAAGGATGAACCTTTACGAAAGGGCCTTACGGAGCTCCTGACATACATGCTGATTGCTTCTGGTGATAGCCGCAGTTTTGATGATAACCGCCGGGAGGAAATAAGCTTTTCGATTCCTGGCAGCTCAGAGGGTAGCCAGCAAGGTCGTGGTCGAGTTGCTGAGCTTGATAGGATAGTATTTCATCGCAGGGAGGCAGAATGATGGAGGAAAACAGTAAGGAATATGAATTTTCTCAGGCAGTTATTCTGCTCATGAAGGGAGCTATCCAGCGTGATGAACAGCAGAAGCTCTGGAATATTATTATGGAGCAGCAGGCTAAGATAAGTGATTATGTAGCTAAGCTGGGGCTTTTTCTTATTGTAGACAAGACTGCGGGCTATGCTTTTCTGCGTCAGGACGACAATACGGAGCTTCCTAGGCTGGTGAACCGCCATCAGCTGGGCTATGGCCTCAGCATTCTGCTTATAATGCTGAGAAAAGGACTTGGGGAGTTTGACAGCATAAATGGAAGCAGCTATCTGCTTATGACTAGAAAGGATATACAGCTGAAGCTGAAAAGCTTTTATCCGTCTATTACCAACGAAACCAGATATATTAATGAGATAGACCGCAATATCCGTCGGGCTATGGAGCTTGGCTTTCTGCGTGAGGTGCCAGGAGATAGTGATACCTTTGAGGTGCGGGAGCTTATAAGGAGCTTTGTAACTGCTCAGTGGCTTAAGGATTTTGACGACAGGCTGCAGGATTACATGGATTACAGTGCAAGGAATGCCGATGAGGGAAAGGGGGAGACCGCTGGTGGACTTATTTGATTTTGATCATAAGCCCGAGGATACCAGGCTGGGCTTCCGCCTTGTAAGGCTGGAGGTTTATAATTGGGGAACCTTTGATGAAAAAATCTGGAGCCTTGATGTGGATGGGGAGACTGCTCTCCTTACGGGTGATGTAGGTTCAGGCAAATCAACTCTGGTGGATGCCCTTATTACCCTGCTGGTACCGCCAAAGAAGGTTACCTACAATAAGGCTGCTGATGCCAGTGCAAGAGAGCGTAATCTTGTGTCTTATGTGCGGGGCTACTATGGACAGAAGCGTACTCAGGATGGCGTAGGTCAGCCTGAGGCACTGCGGGATAAGAATCAGTATAGTGTTATTGTGGGCGTTTTCAGTGATGCTAATCTTGGTGTGCGCGTGTCACTGGCTCAGGTTTTCTGGTTTAAGGATGAGGGCAGCTGGCCAGCAAGGTTTTACTGCCTTGCTGATAAGACACTGTCCATAGAGAATCATTTTACTAATTTTGGCAGTGATATAAAGAATCTTAGAAAGCGTCTTATGGGGGACCAGTATATTCATGTGTATGATGAATATACTCAGTATTCCAAGGATTTCAGGCGCCGCTTTGGTATCCGTTCAAGCCAGGCTCTTGACCTTTTTCAGCAGACTATTTCCATGAAAAAGGTGGACGGCCTTACAGGGTTTGTGCGTCAGAGTATGCTGGAAAGGCCAGATACCGAGGCGGATATACAGATCCTTTTAGGCCATTTTCATGATCTTGATGAGGCTCATAGTGCTGTTGTGCGGGCTAAGGAGCAGCAGAGGCTGCTGACCCCTCTGGTGGAAATGGGCGATGCTTATTTTGAGGATTATAGCCGTGGCATTAATCTGGACCTGATGGAGAAATATCTTCCATTGTGGGCAGCAGAAAAGGACATGAGCTTAAGGGTTAAGGAGGAGGCTGCTCTTTCTGAAAGCCTGGAGGCTATAAATGCTGAAATCGCAGCTATACGCTCCCAGCAGGCTGATACTGAAGCTGAACAGGACAGGCTTTCCCGACAGCTTTATCAGGAGGGTGGTCATCAGATTGATATTCTGGAAAAGGAGCTGGATGCAGCCATGGAGCGCCTTGAGGTTCATCAGCAAGCGGCTGATGATTATTATGGCAGGCTCAGAGGTCTCAAGCTTGATTTTCCATCTGATGAGGCGGAGTATAAGGCTCTGCAGGAGGCTATTTCCCAGCGCCTGGAGGAGGAGCAGATCAGAGAACAGCGTCTGGTTACAGACCGTCTTGATGCGGACAGCCTTCTCAAGCAGCTGGAAAGGTCTGAAAGGGAAACACGGGCTGAGCTGGAGTCTCTAAAGAATAGAAAATCCAGTATTCCAAGCGAGTTTATAGCTATCAGGAAGGAGCTTTGCCAGAGCCTTGATGTGGCTGAGCATGAGCTTCCTTTTGCTGGTGAGCTGATGCAGGTCAAAGAGACTGAGTCTGAATGGGAAGGTGCTTTAGAGCGTCTCCTGCATGGATTTGCGCTATCTCTGCTGGTGTCCAGGGCACATTATGGCCAGATAATTCACTGGATGAATACCCACTCTATCAAGCAGCGTATGGTATATTATGCCGTGGATGATTTAACCCAGCAGGCAAGCCTTGACAATATGCCAGAGGGGGCTGCCTGCTGCAAGCTGGACATCAGGGAGGATTCAAAGTTTTCTGGCTGGCTGAAGAGTGAGCTCAAGAAGCGTTTCGCTCACAGATGCTGTGATACAGTAGATGAATTCAAGCGGGCCAGCTATGCTCTTTCAGCTGAGGGACAGATAAAACAGAATGGCCAGCGTCACGAAAAGGATGATCGTTATTCCATAGATGATCGCAGGCGCTATGTGCTTGGATTTTCTAATCATAAGAAAATTCATGCTATCCAGCTTGAGCTTGAGGAGCTGGAGAAAAACGTAAAGGAAGCCCAGAAGGAAATAGGCTCTGTAAAGTATCAGCAGAAGCAGTGCAGCCAGCTTCAGAATGCCTGCAGCCTGCTGCTGGAGAATAAATCCTTCCAGTCTATAGATACCGGCTCGATAAAGAGTGATATCGAGTCCAAGGAGAAAATCCTTGCTGGTATTAAGCAGGATAATAATCAGTATAGAGAGCTGGAGCTTAAGAAAAATGAGCTGTCTAAGCGTAAGGAGTCCTTGGCTGAGCGCTATGATCAGCTGAAGGATGCCAGGACAAGAGCTGATGAGCGGCTTAAGGGACATCGTTACCGCATTCAGGAGGATAAGCGGCGGCTGGCAGAGGCAGATGCTGATAAGATGGTGCTGGTGATGCCAAGGATTGAGGAATATGCCCGCTATGCGGCAAAGGATGAGTCTCTCAGGCTGGATAGCCTTCAGCGGCTTACAGCAGAGCTGCAGCGTCTTATTAATCAGGAAAAGAGTGTTGTGGCTGACAGCCGGGAGCAGAAGGGGCGTAAGCTGGCAGAGCTGATGCAGTCCTTCCGGATCAGCTTCCCAGAGCTTGGCAATGACCTTGGCAGTGAGCCAGCCTCCTTGGAGGAATACAGGCGTATAATGCAGAGGCTGGAGCTTGATGACCTGCCTAGATTTGAGGACAGATTCAGGGCGCTTCTGCGTGAAAGCACCATAAACCAGATTGCTCTTTTCCAGGAAAAGCTGGAGAATCTCAGAGAGGAAATCAAGGACAGGATTTCTCTTATTAATAAGTCACTGGCAGCTATTGACTATAATGATGGGCGCTATATCCAGATTGAATGTGATGAGGTGGCCGATAGTGATATCAAGAGCTTTAGAAGTCAGCTGAGGCAATGTACAGATAGTGCTCTCCTGTCTGAGGATGATGGTCATTATAGCGAGGAGCAGTTTAATCAGGTTGAGGCTATCATTGCCAGATTCAGGGGACGTCCTGATTCGGCTGAGGCCGATGAGCGCTGGAAGCAGCGGGTAACAGATGTAAGAAACTGGTTTTCCTTTGCTGCGTCAGAAAGATGGCGTGAGACTGATGAGGAATATGAACACTATACCGATTCAGGCGGCAAGTCTGGCGGACAGAAGGAGAAGCTTGCTTATACAATACTGGCGGCCAGCCTGGTATATAACTTTGGTCTGGAACGTAAGGATAAAACTATCCAGAGCTTCCGTTTTGTAGTAATTGATGAGGCCTTCCTGAAGAGCTCGGATGAGTCAGCCAGATTTGGACTAGAGCTTTTCAAGAAGCTGGATCTTCAGCTTCTGGTGGTTACGCCGCTGGCAAAGATTGGTACTATTGAGCCTTATGTAAGCCATGTGGGCTTTGTTTATCAGGATGATCAGCAGCACCGTTCCTATTTGCGCAATCTGTCTATAAGGCAGCTGTCTAAGGAACGGGAGCAGTATGAAGGAGTATAGCCATGAACGAAAAAGCGGTAAGTGCTATGAAGGATTTCCTTGAGGCAATAGGGATTGACCTTGCGGCATCAAGGATGGAAAATACCCCTGAGCGTGTGGCATCCATGTATGAATATCTATTTAATGGAGTTGGTATGGATACCGGAGATTTGTGGGGTGAGCTTTTCCATGCTGAGGCTGATGGCATGGTGGTGATAAAGGACATTCCTTTTTATTCTATGTGCGAGCATCATCTGGTTCCTTTCTTTGGCAAGGTGTCTATTGCTTATCAGCCTCATGATGGAATGGTGGCTGGCTTCAGCAAGTTTACCAAGCTAGTGGAGCGCATTTCTCATAGACCGCAGCTGCAGGAACGTATGACCCTGCAGATTGCTGATGCTATTACTGAAGGTATCGGTGCGGACGGAGTCCTGGTTATTGTTGATGCTCAGCAGCTCTGCATGACTATGAGAGGAGCGGTAGCTCACGATTCACGGACCATTACTTCAGCATGTACTGGCTGTCTAAACAGTGATGGTATGAAGAAGCAGGCATGGATAATGCTTGGAATGAGGGATGAAGAAAAGTGAAGTCAATGACATATAATTGGCAGGATGGCAAAAGCCTGACTATTGGTGAAAAGACGCTGGTGATGGGAATACTGAATGTGACACCGGATTCCTTTTCTGATGGTGGACTGTGGAATGATAAGGATAAGGCTCTGGCCCATATGCATGAAATGGTCAGGGATGGGGCGGATATAATAGATATTGGTGCTGAATCCAGCCGACCTGGCTTTGAGCCTATGGGGGCGGCGGAGGAGATTGCCAGGCTTGAGCCTATTTTAGAGGCTGTTCTTGCGGAATGCCCAGTGCCAGTATCTGTAGATACATTTAAGGCTGATACAGCAGAATTTGCCGCAAAAAAAGGCGTACATATCCTTAATGATATCTGGGGCCTGCAGTATTCCGAGGAGCCAGGGAGGATGGCTGAGGTTGCTGCCCGCTATCAGCTGCCGGTGGTAGTTATGCATAACCAGAACAGCAAGGAATATCATAAGGACATTATGGAGGCTATGGAGGATTTTTTCAGGGAGAGCATAGCTATTGCCAGCGAGGCTGGATTGAAGCGTGAGAATATTATCCTTGATCCTGGCATTGGCTTCGGGAAGACCCCTGAAGATAATATCAGGGTGTTAAAACGGCTGAATGAGATGAAGACTGTAGATGGCATCCCTTATCCGGTGCTTTTAGGAACCAGCCGTAAGAGCTTTATCGGTCATGCCCTAGGCCTTGAAGCTGGACAGCGCATGGAAGCAACGGGAGCTACCTGCGTTATGGGTATCATGTCTGGTGCTGAAATAGTCAGGGTGCATGATGTAATGCCTATTGCCCGCATGTGCAGAATGACAGATGCTATAATGAAGATTGATTGATTTTCGGGAGGTGCGTTATGGATCTTATCACCTTAAAGGGAATGGCCTTTTACGGTTATCATGGCTGCATGCCAGAGGAGAATAAGCTGGGGCAGCGCTTTATTGTGGATATGCATATTGAGGCTGATTTAAGAGAGGCTGGAAGAACAGACGACCTTTTCAAGACCATAAATTATGCTGAGGTTTATCAGGATGTGAAGGCTGTGGTGGAGGGAGAGCCAGTTAAGCTGCTTGAGAGACTGGCTGAAAAAATATGGGAACGGATCAGCACAAAATACCCTATGGCTAAGGGGGTTATTATTACTATCCATAAGCCTGATGTACCTATTCAGGGGCTTCTGCAGGAAACCTCAGTTACTATTCATCGTCCCTGATGGAGGCTGAAATGATTTGCTATATCAGTATAGGGTCTAATCTTGGAAATTCCAGGTCTCTTCTGGAGGAGGCTCTGTCCAGGCTGTCAAGGACTGAGGGGATAAGCTTATTGGACAGGTCATCAGTTTATAAGACACCGCCCTGGGGCAAGACCGACCAGCCTTATTTCCTGAATGCTGCAGCCAAGCTGTCTGTCAGCATTTCTCCTCTGGAGCTTTTATCGGTTACTCAGTCTATAGAGCAGGAGCTGGGGCGTGTAAGACATGAGCATTGGGGGCCGCGTACTATTGATATTGACCTTCTGATGACAGATGAGTATACTTGTGATACAGATATTTTAAAGCTGCCGCATCCTTATATGACGAAGCGGGCTTTTGTTCTTGTACCGCTGCTGGAAATAGAGGATATAATTATAGATCAGCATTCTGCCAGGTGGCATCTTAAGCAGCTGCCTGCAGATGAGGTGCAGTCTATAGTGAAGCTATGATTTCTTGGAGACTATATGAATAAGATATATGATGCAATAAAAGAATATTATGCTTCGCATGAAATGGCTAAGTCACTTATAAGCCAGGCTGAGGTTGAGAAGTATTTAAGAAGGCTGTCCTGGGCTGGTGCAAAGGAAAAACGCCTCAGTGATTTCTGGGAGTGCCTGAGGATTGTCCTGGATTATGCTGCAGATCATAAATTTCCTGCTGTGGAGATGATGACATCTATAGACTATCAGTTTGTTCTCTGGTGCGAGCATCTGAAAAGTGGCAAGGAAAAAATCAGAAAATCCTTTGTTAAGACCTTCGTGGATGAGCTTAAAGCATTTTATAGGGATTATTTTGATATTTCTGAGGATGAATACCGTTTAAGCCCTGTTTATATGCTGGATATGTTCTGGGATTCACTGCATATCAATGGACGTTTCAGCTATCCTAGGATTGACCTCGAGGATGAGTGTTTTTCTTTTCTGCAGGATGCCATTAATATGGAAAACCATGAGCTTGATTCTATAAACAGGTCCATGGACAATATTCTCAATGATATGGGGGATTACTTTCATTTGCCGGAATTCCAGGCGGATATTTCCAGGGCTCTTATGTTATATCTTGGTTCAGATGAATTGATAAACCGTCCGGAGCAGGATAAGGTGTTCTCCTTCTGGGATTACTTCTTCTTTGACTATAGGCTGATAGTGCATAATATGACACCTGTTAATTATTATTATCAGCATCAGCGTCAGAATAAGACTGCTTTTGAGCGTTATGCAATCCGTGATCTCACTAAGGCTGAGTTTTCTGTATTTTCAGTTAAGCTGCTGATGGGTGATGTGGCTTTGTGTACCGATCTGTTTACCGGCAAGGAATTTGATATTCCAGTTGCGTCACTGCCAGGAAATGACATTATGAAGAACATTTACATAGGTCATATTTATGGCAATGGAATTTCAATGCTCAACTTTATAGATTTTGTGCCTGCAGGCAAAAGACTCAGGAGCCGCATAAAATCTGAGGTCATGTTTCAGCTGGAAAGATTCAAGTGTCAGAACACTTCTGCTACCTATGAGACCTTTGCCAAAATTCATAATGCCACTATCCGGCATGTAATCAGGATACTGGCTGGCAGGAAGCGGATTGTGGCAATTTCTGAGCGCAGGCTGCCAGAGCTTGGTGTAAATGATATAGATGCAGGCATAGATATAGATTTAGATGAAAATGCTGAAGAGGCCATGGACATGATGGAGATGATTATGGTTCTTCAGAGCTTCAGCATGAATAGCTATAATTTAGGCCGTAAGCTTTTTTATAAAGCATATCTGAGCGGATATTTTGATGATGCTGGTGATCTGATGATGGCAAAGGTCAGCGCGCTTATGCTAGCCTTCGAGACGATTAATCATGAGGTCAGGATTGACCCGATTATGGTTGCCAAGCAGTGTCACATAACTGCTGATGAGCTTGGCACAATGATTAAGGATCTTTTTGAGCAGCTTGATATATGGAATGAGGATCCTAGATACCTGACGGAGCATGGCTTTATAGAAGCCTTATATAAATCAATATGATAATTAATAGGGCAGGAGGCGCCATAGGGGGCCTTCTGCCTTGCATTTTGTCCCGATAGACTGTACAATAGTATAGATATGGAATTATGTTCCTGGTGAAGAAAATTCCGTATAGATATTATTTCGAGGGAGCTGTTTTTATGAAGCTGTCTTTTACAAAGTGGCAGGGCTGCGGCAATGATTTTGTGCTGGTTGATTGCTTTGCACAGAGTATTGATGAAAAGGATTATGCAGAGATTTCTCGTAAGCTCTGTGACAGGCATTATGGTATTGGTGCTGATGGCCTGATTCTTCTTCTGCCTTCCGATAAGGCTGATATCCGCATGAGAATTATTAATGCAGATGGCAGTGAGGCAGAGATGTGCGGCAATGGTATCCGAGTTTTTGCTGCCTATGCCTATGAGCTTGGTCTGGTGAAGACTACCGAATTTACCGTTGAGACTGGTGCAGGTATTCTGGTTCCGCATCTTATAATTGAGAATGGTGCCGTAATCAGCGTCTGCGTTGATATGGGTGAGCCTGTTCTGGAGGGAGATAATATTCCAGTTGCTGGCTTCGGCATGAATAAGGTTATTTCTGAGGATATTACCGTAAAGGATAAGACCTTCAAGATGACCTGTGTTTCCATGGGCAATCCTCATTGTGTTGTGTTTGTAGAGGATGCGGAGAATTTCCCTATTTATGAGTATGGTCCTCTCTTCGAGAAACATGAACGTTTCCCACGCCGTACTAATACTGAATTTGTAGAGGTTGTTGACCGCTCTCATGTACGCATGAGGGTTTGGGAGAGAGGCGCAGCTGTAACCTTGGCCTGCGGCACTGGATCATGTGCAACCCTTACTGCTGGTGTGCTTAACGGCCTTACTGACCGCAAGGTAGAGATTAAGCTGGATGGCGGCGTGCTGGTGGATGAGTGGGCTGACAACAATCATCTTTATATGACTGGTCCTGCTGTCAAGGTGTTTGAAGGAAGCTGTGAGGTATAACTGATGATTAAAAGTATGACTGGCTTTGGTGCCGGTGATTTTGAGAATGATGATTTCAAGGTTCATGTTGAGGTAAAGACTGTTAACCAGAGATACCTTGAAACTAATCTTCATATGCATTACAGCCTTGCTATGTTTGAAAATGATATTACTAAGAAGGTAAAGTCATTCCTGTCCCGTGGTAAGGCAGATATAAATATTTCGCTTAAGGATAAGCGTGACGCTGATGTTACTATTCAGATAGATGGTTCTCTGGCTAAGGCCTATAAGAGTGCTCTGGATGAGATAAGCGAGCTCCTTGATATGCCAAAGGTTCAGAGCGTAACCAGCATTGCTAATTACAGCGATGTTATGAAGATTGATGAGAACTCCAAGGACATGGAACCAGGCCGCGAGCCATTGATGAATGCCCTGGAGACAGCCCTCAGCAATCTGGTGGCTATGCGTGAGGCTGAGGGAAGTAATATCAAGTCTGATCTGCTTGAGCGTATTGATACCCTTGAGGGCTATACTTATGAGCTGGAGAAGCTGGCACCTCAGCTGGTGGAGAATTACCGTCAGCGTGTAGAGAAGATGCTGTCTGAGCTGCTGGAAAAGGATCAGATTGATCCAGCCAGGGTTATTCAGGAGGTGGGGCTTTACGCCGACAGAATTAACTATACCGAAGAGACTGTGCGCCTGAGGAGCCATTTTGATCAGTTCAGGAAAATGATTGAATCTCCTGAGCCTATCGGCAGAAAAATTGATTTCCTCATCCAGGAGATGAACCGGGAAATCAATACTACCGCTTCCAAGGCAAATTCTGCCGGGGCATCTCAGCTGGTGGTTGATGTTAAAAGCGAGATAGAAAAAATCCGCGAACAGATTCAGAATATAGAGTAGGTCTGATTATGGCAATTTCTTTAATTAATATAGGCTTTGGTAATATGATATCCGCCAATCGCATGATAGCTATGGTGAGTCCTGAGTCGGCTCCTATCAAGCGCCTGGTAAGTGATGCAAAGGATGCAGGCAAGGTTATTGATGCTACTTATGGCAGAAAGACCAGAGCTGTTATCTTTATGGATAGCGGACAGATTATCCTGACCAGCGTCCAGCCGGAGACTGTTTCAGCAAGGATACAGGGAAAACCAAAGGCAGGGGAGGATGCAGATGGCTAACAAGGGATTACTGATTGTTGTTTCTGGACCATCAGGCACCGGCAAGGGCACAGTTTGTGACCTGTGGCGCAAGGAGTACCCGGATATACAGTATTCTGTATCGGCTACTACAAGAAAGCCTCGGGAAGGTGAGCAGGATGGCATCAATTATTATTTCCACACCAGAGAAAGCTTCGAGAAGATGATTGAGGCTGGTGAGCTTCTGGAATGGGCTGAGGTGTATGGAAACTACTATGGAACACCTCTGAAAAAAATCCAGGAAAAGCTGGAGGCTGGTCAGGATGTGCTGCTTGAGATAGATACTCAGGGGGCCATGAATGTAAAGAGCAAGGTGCCAGAAGGAGTATTCATATATCTGGTTCCTCCTTCTATGGCGGAGCTGGAGCGACGCATCAGAGGCCGCGGTACTGAAACCGAGGAGAGCCTGGCAAGGCGCCTGGGGGCAGCCGCTGCTGAAATTGAAATCGGTAAAAGATATGATTATGTAGTTGTTAATGACACAGTAGAGCAGGCCATGGAAGCCTTTGAGGTTATCAGAAAGGCTGAGCGCTGTGCGGTAAATAGAAATATGGAGCTTCTTGACAGCATGAAATAATTGCTCAGGAGCAGTGTAAGAATAGGAGATTTTAAAATGGCTAAAATGAACATTGTAACCCCATCTTTAGACGAGCTGATGCCAAAGGTAGATAGCCGTTATACACTCGTTACCCTTGCTGCTAAGAGGGCCAGAGATATTGTGGATGGCAAGGAGGTAATGGCAGACCGCCGTTCCAACCGTGATGTAACCAATGCTATGGAGGAGATTTTTGAGGATAAGATTTCCTTCGAGCGCAGCAAGCTGAGCATCTGATATTATGATTAAGGACAAGAATATAGTTCTGGGGGTTACTGGCGGTATTGCTGCTTATAAGGCAGTAGAGATTGCCAGCCGTCTGAGAAAGGTCGGGGCCAAGGTTCATGTTGTAATGACAAAGGCTGCCACGAGCTTTGTTACGGAGCTGACCTTCAGGGAGATTACTGGTAATCCTGTGACCACTACCATGTGGGGTGAGGTTGCCAATTGGAATGTGGAGCATATTGCGTTGGCTAAGCTGGCAGATCTGGTGCTTATAGCTCCAGCCACTGCTAATGTTATTGCCAAAGCAGCTAACGGCATAGCTGATGATATGCTGACCACTATGCTGCTTGCCACTAAAGCACCGGTTTATTTTGCTCCTGCTATGAATACAAATATGCTGGAGAATCCTGTTACTCAGGAAAATATCAGGAAGCTGGAGAGCCTTGGCTGGCACCAGATAGAGCCTGACTCAGGGTATCTGGCCTGCGGTGTGTCCGGGGCAGGACGGCTGCCAGAGCCATCTGCCATAGTAGAGCGTATAGAGGATCATTTCATAGATTCAGATTCAATGAAGGGACTTAAGGTGCTGGTAACTGCTGCAGGAACCTATGAGCCTATCGATCCTGTGAGATATATCGGAAACCGTTCCAGCGGAAAGATGGGATATGCTGTAGCTGAGGCTGCCAGAAACCGTGGTGCTGAGGTGGTACTGGTGTCTGGACCATCGGCTCTTAAGCCACCGGCTGGCGTGAGGATTATCAAGCTGGAGTCAGCCTGTGATATGCGGGATGCAGTCTTAGCAGAGTATCCTGATACCGATATTGTCATCAAGGCGGCTGCTGTAGCAGATTACAGAGTCCGCAATGTGGCTGAAAATAAGATAAAGAAGAAGGATGAAGAGCTGGTGCTGGTGCTGGATAAGAATCCAGATATCCTTAAGGAGCTGGGGCAGCTCAAGAAGCCTAATCAGGTGCTGGTAGGTTTTGCAGCTGAAACCAGGAACCTGATGGAATATGCTCAGGAAAAGCTTCAGAAGAAGAATCTTGATATGATTGTGGCAAATGATGTATCAAAGCCTGGTGCTGGCTTTAATACCGACACTAATCTGGTCAAGATAATCACTAGAGACAGTGACGTGAAGGAACTGCCTATGATGGATAAGAAGCGGATTGCAGAGGTCATTGTAGATATGGCTAAGGAGAAGCTTCAGGAAAAATGTAGGGGCTGACGGCGGTCAATCCCATAAAAA
>CAMCDL010000018.1 GCA_945873565.1 uncultured Selenomonadaceae bacterium
GCACGGTGGTGTGAGAGGTCGGAGGATTTATTTAAATCCTCCTCCTACTCGATTACGTACACTTCATATACTGCAACAGGTACACCACCCCTTCGGAACGGGAAAACTTAGCGCTTCTCCCGCGGAATTATTCCTGCAAAGGCTAAACTCGCTGCGCTCAGGCAGTAGCCTTTGCTGACGAAATAATTTACCGCTAACGAAGCTGTTTTCCCTACGACCTCAGGAATGGTGTACCTGCTGCAGAATTATTGTATGGCATCGAAACGTAGGGGGCGACGGCGGTCGCCCCTTTTTGCTTCCGTACATTTGCATATACTGCAATAGGTACACCCTCCCTTAGGTCCTGTATGTCTGAAATCTCGAAATGTTCAGAATATTTTGATAGGACTTTTGACATCCACAGCTCATTGTGGTATAATTTCAATGTGTCGTCGAGTATGAAAGACAATCGCGAGCCCGTTTCTGGGCTTGAGGAAAGTCCGGGCTCCACAGGGCAGCGTGCTGGATAACGTCCAGTGAGGGTGACCTTAAGGAAAGTGTCATAGAAACGAAAACCGCCACAAGGCTTGGCCTGAGGACAGCTTGCTGTCGTGGTAAGGATGGAAAGGCGAGGTAAGAGCTCACCAGTGGCTAGGTGACTAGTCAGCTTGATAAACCCCACGTGGAGCAAGACCGAATAGGGAAGGGTTTGAGGTGGCCCGCTGAGCCTTCCGGGTGTGTCGCTTAGAATTGCCAGGCAACTGGTAATCCAGATAAATGATTGTCGCCACTTTTGTGGAACAGAACTCGGCTTATTGATTACTCGCGATGCAATGCTGTTTTTTTACGCCGAATCCATTTTCGGAGCGGGGGAACCAATTTTTGGGGTGAATGAGGATTTCTTTTTCTGGCAGTTCACGGCAGTCCAGTAAAGCGAAATCTGAAAGGGTAGTCTTCTCTGTCCTAACCCGTCAGCTAACCTCGTAGGCGGTAGAGAGAGGAAGTGTCTTTTTGGGTAGGTTTATGCGTATTTTCGCGCTATCCGCGGTTTTGATGTGCTGGTTCTCCGTAGCTGGAGCAGAAGCCTTCCAGATCGGAGATCAGGGTAGCGAAGTGGCTGAAATTCAGGGCCAGCTGGCAAGCATTGGTTACGACGTGTATGCGGACGGAGATTTCGGGCCAGCAACAGCAGAGGCTGTAAAGGCCTTTCAGAGTTCTCAGGGTCTTGAAGCAGATGGCCTGATTGGTCCTGCTACTTACAGAGCTTTGATGGGCAGAGAGATTCCACAGGTAACCAGAGGTTCAAATGTAATTGCTCGTCGAATTGTATCCTCATCCATGGCTTACATTGGAGTCCCTTATGTATTTGGTGGTACTTCCCCAGGCGGTTTTGACTGCTCTGGCTATGTACGTTATGTATTTGCTCAGGCTGGCATTTATCTGCCACGCACCGCAGATGCACAGTACGAGATGGGTACTCCTATTTCTACTGGAGAGCTGAGACCTGGCGATCTGGTATTTTTCTCCACTTATGACTATGGTGCATCTCATGTAGGTATCTACCTGGGGGATGGTAATTTTATTAATGCATCCTCTAGCCGTGGCGTTGCAATTGATTCCCTTTACAGCGGGTATTGGGGCTCTTGCTATATCGGCGCACGCAGAGTGCTTTAATCAAAAACGAAATAACAGGCCTGCAAGCATTTCTTGCAGGCCTGTTGTTTTTTAATCCCGAAATATTTTATCCCAAAAGGCATAGGTAATCATTGCCACAGCCAGAAGAAGCAGGTATAAATCATTCAAAGGAATCAGTCCACCTTTTCGAGGCGAGGGTTGTCGCTGTAAACACGTCCGGCCTTTGCACAAGGCTTGCCGTCTACAAGGACTATATCAGCGGTGAAGTCTACACTGGTAGAGAAAATGCTGCTGCCTACGGCGTATACATCTACTGGAACATTATTTGCCTCAAACAGGCGTATACGCTCTGGATTGAAGCCTCCAGAAACCATGATCTTTACATGGTTGAAGCCTTCCTTATCAAGGGCCTCACGCACGTTCCTTACCAGCTGTTCATTTACGCCGGTAGGCTTGAAATGACCCATCTGGCCAATCAGGGAAACGTCTACCATCTTGTCAGAGGTATCAAGGCGAACACCATAGAGCTTATCACCAAGCTCACGGGCAATCTTAAGGCTGGTGCCTACGCAGTCATTGTTGAAATCTACCAGGGCTACGCGGCCGATTTTAGGATCTATATACTTATCAAACAGCTGAGCTGCCTTCAGGCTGTCACCACCGCAGGCTGCTATCAGAGCGTGCGGAATGGTGCCAGCTGCCTCCACGCCCCAAGGAATAGCATTAGCTGGAGTTGATACACCGCTCATGCCTCCGATTTTTGCAGCATATCCATCACTTTCCTGTACGGCGTAATGGTCAAAACGGGATGGGAAGAATAGTACTGGCTTGCCATTAGCTGCCTCTACGGCTCTGGCACAGTTAGTGGCTACCTTGGTCTGACGGGCCAGAGTGCCAAGATATACAGTTTCCAGATGGCTGAAATCTGCCAGGTCACCTTCGATGGTCATTACAGTCTCCCAAGGCTCAATCTTGTCGCCATCATGAAGTGCACGGATTTTGATTCTTTCTGGATGATGGGCACATCTCTTAATCAGAGCAATTGCTTCGTCTATACCGCAGAGAGTAGCATAATCCCGCTGGAAGATCTGCATGGTAACTCGTGGATGGTGTTCGGCAAGATTCAAGATTTCCTGAGTACGGAGAAAATATATATCGCTATAAAGACCGCTCTTTATCTTGTCTACTGGAAAATTAAAGGAATCTGGATTTAATCGGGTTTTCATTAAAAAAGTCTCCTTTCTGACATGTCACATGTCTTTTTTTATGATACAATGAAAATAGGACAAAATGCAATAGCATGGAGGAAAGTAATGTGGCTTTAGACGTAGAAATTTTAGCTATAGATAACATAGAATCAGCAAAGTCCACTATGGCAGGTATAGGTGTGACTGCCAGAGGACAGGAGATAATGGCTGAGAAAATGGTTTTCAGGGTGGTGAGACTGCGGGATATAGATACCAGAGCAGCTAATATATTAAAGCAGACCATGCTATCAAATGGTGGTGAGGCGGCAGTGTCTGCAGCGACGGTGAACCTTTCGGCAGAAAAGACTGATGTTATATTGGCTGGCACCCTGAAAACTCTCAGGCTGGCTGCCAAGCGTCTGGAGGAACAGCCATGGGGGTTAAAGTCTGTTGCTATAAAATTGTGTGAAATACTGGAACAAGGCAGGAATTAATAAATTGCTGGCGAATATAAAACTAGCCAATGAATGTTCTCATCAGGAGGGTGATTATAAATAGCAAAGGTTAAAATTGTTAATAGTGCTACTATCTACAGCATTGTAAAGGATGCTGTTGAAAATATATTTCATAAAATTTTTCGCCTGGCCTTCTAGGGTCAGGCGTTTTTCTTATTCCGGGTTTTTTCAGAATGTAAAAGTATATTTTTTATGTAATTATAATGAAGGAAGATGCATAAATGTGTTGCAAAATATGGAACATTTATGTATTATTGGTATCGTGTTACAAGAGGTTGGACTATTATGACACAGGAAAAGACATTGAATCCGTCAGAAAAATTTTTTCTGGCAGCCTGGCAGGCTGCTGTGGGCAGCAGTAATATACTAAAGAAGCTGACTGCTTCAGGGCATTTACCATCAGAGCTGTGGCAGATGCCGGATGATGCTTTGTCCGGGATTCTGCAGGAAAAACCAGAACACTTGGCAAGGGCCTTAGCAATAAGATACGGGAAGCCGGAGCTTCCGGAAATTCTTGCTGAGGAATGCCAGAGACTTAAGATAAGGCTATGTGCTTTTTCTGATGAGGAGTATCCTCCTATGCTGAGGGAAATCTATGATCCGCCTCAGGTTCTGTATTATAGAGGAAAGCTTTTCGGAGGCAGTCACCGGCTGGCTATAGTTGGCTCTCGCCGGGTGACTCCATATGGACGGGCCGCTGCTGAGGCCATAGCAGCTGATTTGTCTAAGGCGGGCTTCTGCATTGTCAGTGGCGGGGCTGCTGGTACGGATACCTTTTCTCATAAGGGTGCTCTTAAGAACGGTATAACAGAGGCTGTTCTTGGCTGTGGTGCAGATGTGGTATATCCAGCGGCTAATGCCAGGCTATTTGATGAGATTGCTGAAAAGGGTGCGGTGATTTCTGAGTATCCACCAGGGACAAAGCCGGAAAGGTTTCATTTTCCAGCACGAAACCGTATTATCAGCGGAATGAGCCAGGGGACACTGGTAATTGAGGCTGCTAAGAAGAGTGGCTCACTGATTACTGCTGAACAGGCCATAAGCTGCGGCCGGGATGTGTTTGCTGTACCAGGGAGTATTTTCTCTCAGAATAGCATAGGTACAAATATCCTGATTCAGCAGGGAGCAAAGCTGGTTATGTCAGCTGATGATGTACTGGCGGAATATCCGGAGGTTCCAGCGGCTGGTAATGCTGCCGCCCCAGGTGTCATTGGACCTGAGCTGACGGAGGATGAAAAAAGAATATTGGACGTGCTTTATATAGATGAGCCGTCTTCTATAGATATTATAATTTATAAGCTGAATGGTACTAATACTGCAAATGTTGCTTTTCAGCTGCTTCAGATGGAATTGAAGGGCCTTATATGTCGTGATGATAATCAAGGATATACCAGAAGGCCTCTTTAATGAAGGAGGATAAATTTTTTGAGTGAGACTAAGGTAAAGAAGCGTACTGCCCGTGCATCCAGCAAGAAAAAACTGGTGCTGGTTGAGTCGCCAACTAAAGCGAAGACTATTGAAAAATATCTTGGCAAGGACTATGTGGTTGCTGCATCAATGGGCCACCTGCGTGACCTTCCCAGGAGTCAGTTCGGTATTGATGTTGATAACGATTTTGAACCTAAGTATATAAATATTCGTGGCAAGGGAGATATTATAAAGGCTCTGAAGAAGCAGGCAAAGAATTCAGAAAAGGTCTTTCTGGCAAGCGACCCCGACCGTGAGGGAGAAGCTATTGCCTGGCATCTAGCCCATATTCTTGGTATTGATGATAAGTCGGAATGCCGCATCGTTTTTAATGAGATTACTAAAGGGGCGATAAAGGAGGCTATAAAGCATCCTCGTTCCATAGATATCGACCGGGTTGATGCCCAGCAGACCAGACGTATGCTGGATCGTATTGTTGGTTATAAGCTGAGCCCTCTTCTGTGGCATAAAATCCGCAAGGGACTTTCTGCCGGGCGTGTGCAGTCTGTTACGGTGAAGCTGATATGCGATCGTGAGAAGGCTATCCAGGCTTTTGTCAGTGAGGAGTACTGGACAGTAGGCATGAAGCTTCGCAAGGATAAGTCACCTATGTTTGATGCGGAGCTGACTCATATTAATGGTGAAAAGCTGCAGCTGGCAGATGAGGCATCAGCTGAAAAGGTTAGGCAGGATATGGAGGCTAGCAGCTGGCAGGTGTCTGACGTAAAGCGACGTCAGCGTGCCCGCAAGGCTTTTCCACCATTTACTACCAGCAGCCTTCAGCAGGATGCGGCAAGAAAGCTGGGATTTACCTCCCGTAAGACCATGATGGTGGCTCAGCAGCTGTATGAGGGTATTGAATTAGGCAAGAAGGGCCCTTTGGGTCTTATCACCTATATGCGCACCGACTCGGTCCGTATCTCTGATCAGGCTCAGGCAGAGGCTAAGGACTATATTGTTGAGCGTTTCGGCCAGGAGTATGCACCGAAGACTCCTAATGTGTATCAGGCGGGCAGAAAGGCTCAGGATGCTCATGAGGCAATCCGTCCTACCAGCGTGGCCTTGCTGCCAGAGAATATTGAAAAATATCTTAACAAGGATCAGATGAAGCTGTATCGTCTGATATGGCAGCGCTTCCTGGCCAGCCAGATGGTGCCGGCCGTATATGATACCATTATTGCTGAGCTTAAGAGCAGGCCGCAGGATATGGGGGATGCTGATGCTATTCCAGTAATGATTGCCAAGGCCAGCGGTTCTCAGCTGAAATTCCCAGGATATACTGCGGTATATGTCGAGACAGAGACTCGTGAGAAGGATGTTGTGCTGCCGGATATGGAGCCGGAGGATGTCCTGAAGCTGGCTCGTGTATTGCCAAAGCAGCATTTTACTGAACCGCCAGCCCGCTATAACGAGGCTTCGCTGGTAAAGACCTTAGAGGAAAAGGAAATTGGCCGTCCAAGTACCTACGCGCCAATTATTGAGACCATTATTGCGAGGGGCTATGTTATCCGTTCGCAGAAGCATTTCCAGCCAACTGAGCTTGGTTTTGTGGTGGTGGATATGCTGGAGGAGTACTTCAAGGATATCGTAGATGAGAAGTTTACCGCTGATCTTGAGAATAAGCTGGATATGATTGCTGATGGCAGTGTGGATAAGACCAGCCTTTTAAGGGAATTCTATGATCCGTTTATAGAGACCCTGGAAAAGGCTGAGGAGGCTATCGGTCATGTGGAGCTTAGTGTGGAGGAGTCGGATGTTCCTTGCGATATCTGCGGCCGTATGATGGTTATACGCCATGGCCGTTATGGAAAGTTCCTGGCATGCCCAGGGTTCCCTGAGTGCCGCAATACCAAGGCTATCCTGAAGGATACTGGCGTGGATTGCCCGAATTGCGGCAGCCATATCGTGGAACGCAAGACCCGGAAGGGCAAGGTGTTTTATGGCTGCGAGAAGTATCCTGACTGTAGCTTCGTAACCTGGGATACCCCGCAGCAGAAGAAGTGCGATAAGTGCGGCTCCATTATCATGAAGTATTTCTATCGCAATGGCCGCGGCGTAGAGTATTGCTATAATGATGATTGCGAGAGCAGAATCGGTAATCCTGTCAACAAGGAGCTTTTGAAGCGGAAGAAAAAGAGTGAAGAGAAATAATATATGAATAAGATAATTATTGTTGGTGCCGGTATGGCAGGTGCAGAAGCAGCCTGGCAGGCAGCTAGCCGTGGGATTGCTGTTGACCTTTATGAGATGCGTCCTGTGAAAAATACCCCGGCCCATAAGACTGATTTGTTTGCTGAGCTGGTATGCAGTAATTCATTGCGCGGTGCTGGCCTTGAGAATGCCGTAGGTGTTCTTAAGGAAGAAATGCGTCGCCTTGGTTCCATCATAATGGAAGCGGCAGATGCTACTAAGGTACCTGCTGGCGGAGCGCTGGCTGTGGACCGTCTCGGGTTTAGCCGATATATTACGGAAAAGGTGTCCTCGCATCCGCTGATAAATGTTATTCATAAGGAATTGACAGAGATTCCTTATGAGGAGGGGGCTGTAACTATTGTGGCCTCTGGACCTCTTACGGATGGAGCTCTGGCTGAGGATATTGGCAGGCTGTGCAATCAGAAGTACCTGTATTTCTACGATGCAGCAGCACCTATTGTAACTCTTGAATCCGTAAATATGGAAAAAGCATGGAAGGCATCTCGATATGGCAAGGGAGAAGCAGCTTATATTAATTGCCCGATGAGTAAAGAAGAGTATCTCCATTTCTGGACTGAGCTGGTTAATTCAGAGAAGGCCGAAACTCATAATTTTGAGAAGGAGATTTTCTTTGAGGGCTGTATGCCAGTGGAGGAAATGGCCTCACGTGGCGAGGATACCCTGCTGTTCGGACCGTTAAAGCCAGTGGGACTGGAAAATCCTGCCGATGGCAAGCTGCCATATGCGGTAGTGCAGCTTCGTCAGGATAATGCTGAGGGTACCCTGTATAATATTGTCGGATTCCAGACTCATCTGAAGTGGCCGGAACAGCGCAGGGTGTTTGGCCTCATTCCGGGACTTGAAAATGCTGAATTTGTCCGTTTTGGCGTGATGCATAGAAATACCTTTATAAATTCTCCTGAGCTGATGCGGCCTACCCTGCAGTTTTGCAGCAACGATAATCTGCTGTTTGCAGGACAGATGACTGGCGTTGAGGGGTATGTGGAGTCAGCATCCTCTGGACTTGTGGCAGGCATAAATGCTGCTCGTATATGTCAGGGGCTGGAGCCAGTGGTGTTCCCAGCGGAGACTGCTCATGGAGCTCTGTGCCATTATATTACAACTGCGCCAGCCAAGCATTTCCAGCCTATGAATGTTAACTTCGGCATAATGAGTCCGGTAAAGGAACGTATCCGTGACAAGAAGCTAAAGAAGCAGAGGATTGCTGAACGTGCACTGGCAGTCCTGGAAAGCTTCAAGCAGGAAAATAATATCTGATTTGTTCAGAAAAAAATGGGGTGATATATATGGAATTTCATTCAACTACAATTGTAGCTGTTAAGCATAATGGGCAGACTGCTATTGCTGGTGACGGCCAGGTAACCTTTGGACAGTCAGCCATAATGAAGGGTAATGCCAGGAAGGTACGCCGGCTGTATCATGGCAAGGTGCTGGCAGGCTTTGCCGGCTCCGTGGCAGATGCCTTTACGCTGTTTGAGAAGTTTGAGGCGAAGCTGGAGCAGTTTAATGGAAATCTGCTCAGGGCATCTGTAGAGCTGGCTAAGGAATGGCGTACAGATAAGATGCTGAGGAAGCTTGAAGCTCTGCTGCTGGTGGCAGATAAGGAGACCATGCTTATGCTTTCTGGTAACGGCGAGGTAATCGAACCGGAAAATGGTGTAGCAGCTATCGGTTCTGGCGGTTTTTACGCTCTGGCAGCAGCAAGAGCTCTTAGCAAGCATGCGGAGAAGCTGACTGCAGCAGAAATGGCCAGGGAGTCCCTGGAGATTGCAGCTGATATATGTGTTTATACCAATCACAATATTCGTGTTGAAGAGCTGGAGGTGGAATAAATAATGAGTGAATTAATGCTGACGAATGAGCAGACTCCTAGACAGATAGTTGAGGAGCTGGATAAGTATATAGTTGGGCAGAAGCAGGCAAAAAAGGCTGTGGCAATTGCGCTTAGAAACCGCTGGCGCAGCCGTCAGCTGGATAATGACAGCATGAAGGATGACATTATTCCTAAAAATATACTGATGATCGGTTCTACTGGTGTGGGCAAGACTGAAATTGCCCGCCGTCTGGCAAAGCTGGTGAAGGCTCCTTTTATCAAGGTTGAGGCTACTAAGTTTACCGAGGTCGGTTATGTTGGCCGGGATGTTGAATCTATAATCCGCGATCTTACCGAGACTGCTGTCCGTATGATTCGTACTGACCGTCTGGATGGTGTTCAGGAAAAGGCTGCCGAAGCAGCAGAAGAGCGTATTCTGGACGTTATGGTGCCAGAGCCTAAGAAGAAAATGGCTAATCCTTTTGGTCAGCTCTTTGGCAGTGCTGACGATGAAGATGATGAGGCGAAAGCTCCAGCAGCTGAAGAGCCTAAGCAGTATAATGCTGGCAGGGAATGGACCAGAAAGCGCCTCCGCTCTGGTGAGATTGAGAAGCAGATACTGGAAATTGATATAGAGGATAATTCCAAGCCTATGGTGGGCATGTTTGCTGGCTCCAGCCTTGAAGGAATGGGAGATAATATTCAGGATATGCTTGGCAATCTTATGCCAAAGAAGCGCCGTAAGCGCAAGGTTACTGTTGAGCAGGCTAGAAAGCTTTTCCAGCAGGAGGAAGCAATGAAGCTGGTTGACATGGAGGAAGTAACCGAGGCAGCGGTCAAGGCCACTGAAAATAGCGGTATTGTATTCCTGGATGAAATTGATAAGGTGGCAGTATCCGGTAATCATGGCAGCCATGATGTTTCCAGGGAGGGCGTTCAGCGTGATATCCTGCCTATCGTAGAAGGATCTACCGTTATGACCAAGTACGGACCGGTAAAGACGGATCATATTCTCTTTATTGCAGCCGGTGCCTTCCATATGTCTAAGCCATCTGATCTTATTCCGGAGCTTCAGGGCCGTTTCCCTATCAGGGTAGAGCTTCAGTCTCTGGAAAAGGCTGATTTCAAGCGCATTCTGACCGAGCCTAGAAATGCTCTTATCAAGCAGTATAAGGCACTGCTTTCTACTGAGGGTATTGAGCTGGAGTTTGCAGATGATGCTGTTGACCATCTGGCTCAGCTGGCCTGTGATGTCAATTCCCAAAATGAGAATATTGGTGCCCGCCGTCTGCATACTATTCTGGAAAAGCTTCTGGAAGAGCTTTCCTTCGAGGCTCCTGATATGGAGAATAAGAAAGTACTGGTGGATGTTGCCTACGTGGATAAGATGCTGAAGGGAATTGTAGTTAATCAGGATCTGACACAGTTTATTCTATAAGTATTTCAGAAGATTCTAAAAATTTACTTTTATGTTGCCAGCAAATATGCTAAAATCATAATGAGTTTGTATATTTTATATTGATTTTGCATAGGAGAACTAGCTATGGCTACCTTACTGGAAAGGACAAGGGAAATCAATCACCTGCTGCAGGAGTTTGAAGAAATTGAGTATCCGACTGTTGCAAAAGTGTTGAGCAACGTAATTGGAGCAAATGTCTATATCGCTGATGTTAATGGAGAGATATTAGGCTATGCCTTCCTGAATGATTTTGAATGTGACCTGATGCTGGATAAGGTTGTTGGACAGGGCAGGTTTCCAAGAAACTATTCTGAACGGCTGCTTACCTTCAACGAGACCTCAGCAAACCGCCGCTCCAGAAGCGGCCGCTGTGCATTTGCTGACAATACGGAGTGTATGTTCAAAAACAAGATTACTACTATTGTCCCTATATATGGAGTGCGTCAGCGTATAGGTACATTGCTGGTGTCCAAGTATGATGGCGAGTGCTCGGATGATGACATACTGCTGGCTGAATATGGTGCAGCCGTTATAGGTCTTGAGATGCTTCATAATCAGAATAATACCCAGAAGAGCCGGCAGGAGGATGACGATGCTGTTATCCGCACATTGAAATCCATGTCCTTCCATGAGCAGCTGGCGGTTGTGGCTATTGTAAAGCAGCTTGAGGCAAGGGACCTGTTCCGTTTCAGTATTTTCTTTGATGATGATAGCGTTATTCTGCATAGGCTTAAGGATGATGACGGGGTTGTTGCTACTGAGATTTTCCTCATGTGGAATATTACCCGTTCTGTTATTGTTAACTCTATCCGCATGATGCAGGTGGCAAAGATTGTTTCCTCCAAGTCTATGGGAATGAAGGGAACGAGGCTCACTATTACCAACAATAAGCTGCCAGTAATGATAGATGAATTTATCAAGGGCAATCTGAGGCTTTCCGAGGGCAGTGATAATGATGATATTTCCATAACCTGGAATGGCCTGGTAAGCTCCCAGCAGAAGAAGCTGGATACTTATTGGGATACGATTATGACAGAGGATGAGAGAATTACTCTGTCGGGTGTTCTTAGCAGGCTGGATGATCTGGCCGGCGATGATGATGAGCTGGTGATTCCTTGGAGCTTCCCTATATCACTGGATGAATTCAGGGATATGCTAGGACGTATGGGCAACGATATGAAGCGTACCCCTTTCGTGAAGACCAAGAACAAGGGTGGCGATGAGGTTCATGTGAAGCTGCTTAATCTGTTTATGATGGATAAGGTAAGGGCGTTTAAAAAGTAATATTTCATGGATTGAAAGACCATTGCAGGGAGCGACAGGCTTCTTGTGATGGTCTTTTTGGCTTTTAGTCCTATCTTTATTGGGAAAATCATATAAATGTGTAGAAAAAACTTCTTAAAACAGTGGAAAAATGATAAAATATACAAGGATATTTATCTTTGTTTGTCGAATAAGAAAAACACGCATATCTATGTGTGTTTGTTTTCTGCGGGAATTTTGTGATTTTTAGGAGCGTATCGCTATGCTGAATCAGCTTTTGAATTCGCCTACTGTTGATTACCTGAGCCGGGGAATGTCGGCTGCTAATCTAAGGCAGGAGGTTATAGGTAATAATATTGCTAATGTTAATACACCTCGTTTTAAGAAGAGCGATGTAGTATTTGAGAGTCTTCTGGCTAAGGAAATGGGACTAGAGGACGATACGCATAAGCTTAAGATGGTACGTACTCAGGACAAGCACCTTGGTGAAGCAGAGCCTGGGCGTGCCTATGCAAGGGTAGAAATCCAGGAGGATACTACTATGCGCACAGATAAGAATAATGTAGATATTGATAAGGAAATGGCGGAGCTGGCCAAGAACCAGCTGTATTTTAGCGCTATGGCCAAGCAAATGGGCGGTTATTTCCAGAAGGTAAAGGATATCCTTCAGTCAAGGTAAGCAGATTTTGATATAGAGAATGGAGAATTGTCATGAGTATGTTTGGTGGGATTGATGCCGCAGCCTCTGGCCTGACAGCCGAGCGTCTTAGAATGGATGTTATTTCCAATAATATTGCTAATGTTAATACTACCCGTACAGAGGACGGCACTCCTTTTAAGCGCCGTTATGTTGTATTTGAGCCAAGAGATACCAGAGATAAGAGCTTTTCCCGCATCCTGGCAGGCGAAATGAAGGGTACCAGCCAGCGCCCGGGGGATGGAGTACGGGCAGTCGGAATCGAGGCTGATATGAGCCAGGGCAAGCTGGTTTATGATCCAGGTCATCCCGATGCTAATGCAGATGGCTATGTTGAGCTTCCTAATGTCAATATAGTCAATGAGATGGTAGATATGATTACTGCATCCAGGGCTTATGAGGCAAATGTAACTGTTATCAGTGCAGCCAAAAGCATGGTTAATGCAGCGCTTAATATAAGTAAGTAAGCTTCTGTCCTTAAGGACGTCAATATATAGAGATGAGGTGGGCTAATGCATATAGAGCCATTACAGATGACTCCAGTGTCCATGAAGGCAAAGAGCCATATCGGTGAGAATGAGCCAGCACCAGCTGTCAAAAGCTTTGGCGAGTATCTTACGGACTCCCTGGCAGATGTCAACCGTCTGCAGAATGAATCAGAGAAAATGAATCAGGCCCTGGCTGCAGGCCAGATAGAGGATGTGTCCCAGGTTATTGTAGCCGCTGAAAAGGCTGGTATTGCTATGCAGGTTACCCTGCAGGTACGCAACAAGATTGTGGAGGCATACCAGGAAGTAATGCGGATGCAGGTATAAGCCTTTTGCTTTTTCTGCTGGTATTGCGTGACGGTTACGCTGATTTAAATTTTTGAAGGGATAAGAAGAGATGGCCGAATGGAAGGAAAAGCTTATCAAGCTCTGGACTAAGCTGAGCAGGCGGCAGCATTATATGATTGCCGGTGCTAGTCTGGTGCTTTTGATAGCCATTATTGCGGCAAGTGCAATGTACGGCGGCAAGCCGGACATGGTGCCTCTGTTCTCAAATATGGAGACAAAGGATGCCGGTGAAGTGGCGGCAAAGCTGAAAGAGCTGAAGGTAAACTACGAAATAATTGAAAATAAGCAGGGGGCTACCATAAATGTAGCGGCAGCTGATGTGCATGAGGCACGCCTGCAGCTGGCTACAGAGGGACTGCCTCGTGGCAATAAGGGCTTTGAGATTTTTGATGACAGCAAGCTGGGTGTTACTGAGTTTCAGAACAAGGTAAATTATCTTCAGGCTCTGCAGGGTGAGCTGACCCGTACCATTGAGCAGATAGAGGCTGTCGAGAAGGCCAGAGTGCATATCGTTATGCCTGAGGATAGCCTTTATAAGAAAAATGAGAAGCCAGCTACGGCGTCAATCATGCTTATGCTTAAGCCAAACGTGCAGCTGTCTAAAAAAGAAATAAAGGGTATAGTTAACCTGACATCAAAGAGTGTTCAGGGATTGAGCCCTGAAAATATTACTGTGGTAGATGAGACTGGTAAAATCCTTAACGATCCTGATGACGATGAGGAGAATACAGTAAGCTATCAGACCCTTACTCAGATCGAGATGACCAGGAAGGTGCAGGAGCGTGTACAGCGTGATGTCCAGAGCCTGCTTGATCAGGCTCTTGGCGAGGGCCGCTCCTATGTAAGGGTTAATGTTGAGCTGGACTTTGACCAGCGTCAGCGTGATCGCCAGACATATACACCAGTTGTTGATGATTCTGGTATCATCCGCAGTGAACAGATTGTGAATGAGTCCTATAGCGGTACATCTAATCAGCCTGGCGGACCTGCAGGTACACAGTCTAATATCCCTGGCTATGTAGCTGTAGAAAACCAGTCTAATGCAGATTATTCCAAGAAGGAAGTTACTAAGAATTATGAGATAAATGAAGAAACAGAGAAGACTGTCGCTTCTCCAGGTTCTATAAAGCGAGTAAATGTTGCTGTATTGGTAAATGAGGATATAACTCAGGCCCAGCAGGAAAGCATTCAGCGTTCTGTAGCTTCTGCTGTAGGTATTGTTGAAGAACGTGGCGATACTGTTTCAGTTGAGCCTCTGCCATTCAGTACAGAGCTGGCAGACCGCAGAGCTGCTGAGGAACAGGCTGAAAAGGAACGTCAGGAACGCAATATGTACATCGCCATTGCACTGGTGCTGCTTATTGTGTGCGGTATTGTAGCTTATTATATCCGCAGGAAGAGAGAAAGAGAGCGTCTGGCTGCAGAGGCAGCGGAGGCAGCTCGTCTGGCCGAGGAAGAAGAGAGACGCCGCGAGGAAGAGGCTCGTGCTGCTGCTATTGCTTCGGGTGAGGTTGCTGCTGAAGAGCTTACCCCTGAAGAGCTTGCACAGCAGAATGAGCGTCTGGCTATTGAGGAGCTTATCAGAAACAAGCCAGCAGATATGGCTATGCTTATTAAGACTTGGCTGGCGGAGGATTGATAGATATGGCATTTAATATGTATGGTGACGAGCCGGAGCTGACTAACTCCCAGAAGGCAGCCATCCTGTTAATTTCATTAGGTCCAGAATATTCTGCTATGCTGTATAAGCATCTCAATGATGAAGAGATTGAGAAGCTGACATTGGAGATAGCAAACCATAAGCAGGTAGAGCCAGAGGTGAAGGCGGCTGTTATCAGCGAATTTTACCAGATGGCAATAGCAAAGAATTATCTTTCTACCGGTGGTCTGGAATATGCTCAGAACGTACTGGAAAAGGCTCTGGGCAGCGAGAGGGCTTCGGCTATTATCAGCCGTCTGACCACCAGCCTGCAGGTAAGACCATTCGATTTTCTGCATAAGACTGATCCTGGTCAGCTGCTTAACTTTATTCAGAACGAGCATCCACAGACAATTGCCCTGATTATGGCATACCTTGATCCAGATCAGGCAGCTGCTATTCTGGCAAACCTACCTCCAGATAGGCAGGCGGATGTATCCAAGCGTATTGCTATTATGGACCGTACCTCACCTGATGTACTCAGAGAGGTAGAAAGGGTTCTTGAGCGCAAGCTCAGTGCCCTGGTTTCTCAGGACTTTACTGTGGCCGGCGGTGTAAAGGCTATCGTAGAGGTACTCAACAGAGTCGACCGTTCTACAGAGAAGGCTATTATCGAGAATCTCGAAATCGATAATCCAGAGCTTACCGAGGAAATCAAGAAGCTCATGTTCGTATTCGAGGACGTTGTAATGATCGACGACCGTTCCATGCAGCTGGTGCTCCGTCAGGTGGACAACAAGGATCTGTCTCTGGCCCTCAAGGCTACACCACCAGATGTTGCCGACAAGGTGTTCAAGAACATGTCCAAGCGTGCTGCAGATATGCTGCGTGAGGAAATTGAGTTTATGGGCCCTGTTAAGATCCGCGACGTTGAGGAAGCTCAGCAGCGTATTGTTAATATCATCCGTACCCTCGAGGATAAGGGCGAGGTTACCATTGCCCGCGGAAAGGGTGACGAAATGATTGTCTAAGGTAATTAAAGGGGTTGTCTGGAAGGATGACCCTATGATAATCGAGGTTCCGACATACGAATCTCAGGATTCTTCTGATGGCGATATGAGTCAGGAGGCTCAGGCCCTGTTTCTGGAAAATCTCAAGGAGCGGGAGGCCAGAGCTGAGCAGATGCTGTCTGATGCAAAGATTCAGAGCGAGATAATCCGTTCTAAGGCTGTGCAGGAGGCTGAGTCCCAGGCTGCTGAGATACTTCAGCAGGCGCGGGAGGAGGCAGAGCGTCTGAAGCAGGAGGCTCATGACCAGGGCTATCAGGAAGGACTGGCTGCTGGTGAGGCTGCTGGTGAAGAAA
Source organism: uncultured Selenomonadaceae bacterium (assembly GCA_945873565.1). Classification (GTDB taxonomy): domain Bacteria; phylum Bacillota; class Negativicutes; order Selenomonadales; family Selenomonadaceae; genus CAMCDL01. The sequence goes on from CAMCDL010000018.1 coordinate 16,068, forward strand.
AAATTCTTAATGAAAAGAATCATATTATTATAGAAGCCGATGAAAAGGCTAAAAACACCTTGAAGATTGCTGAGGAGGAAATCCTGCAGCAGATGGTAAATGGCGAGAATAAGATTGCTGAGATGGTGCTTTCTGTGGCAGATAAGATTCTGCCTCAGCACTTTCTGGATGCACCTACAATAATTCTGCCACTGGTCCAGGAGGCTATTCGCAAGATTCAGGATCAGCCACAGGTTACGGTCAAGGTTTGCCCGGATAGCTATGATCTGGTTCTTATGGCCAGAGCTGAACTCCAGAATATTCTGGATGGCAATGCTACCCTTAATGTTGAGGCTGATGAGTCACTTAAGCCTGGCGACTGCATTGCTGAATCACCAAATGGCACAGTTGATGCCCGTCTGGCTACCCAGATGGATATGATTAAAACTGCAGTCAGGAATGTAATGTCATAATGGAACTTAACCTGAAAAAATTTTCTGAAGCTATAAATAACTGCCAGCCTATGCGCATGATAGGCAAGGTAGTTCAGATGGTTGGCCTGGTTATTCAATGCAGTGGTCCTAATGTGACCATGGGTGACCTGTGCTATGTGCAGTCTCGGCTGCCAGATGTTGAACCGGTACCAGCTGAGGTGGTTGGCTTCAGAGATGGCTTTGTACTGCTGATGCCCCTGGGTGAGACCAAAGGAATTGGTCCTGGCTGCCAGGTCGTGTCAGCCCAGAAGCAGCTTCAGGTCCAGGTTGGTCCAGAACTGCTGGGCCGTGTTATTGATGGCCTGGGTAATCCTATAGATGGCAAAGGTCCTATTCTTTGCAAGAAGGAGTACCCGCTGCAGGCAGATCCGCCATCGCCTCTGGAGCGTCCTGTTATAAAGGATTCTCTTTATGTAGGCGTAAGGGCAATAGATGGCCTGATTACAATGGGAGATGGCCAGCGTATCGGTATTATGGCAGGAAGCGGTGTTGGTAAGTCGACCCTCCTTTCTATGATAGCCAGAAATACCGAGGCGGATATTTCAGTTATTGCACTGGTAGGCGAGCGGGGACGTGAGGTAAAGGAATTTATCGAGCGGGATCTTGGCGAGGAAGGCCTTAAACGTTCAGTCGTTGTGGTAGCAACCTCTGATAAGCCAGCTCTGGTGCGTATAAAGGGGGCCATGACAGCTACTGCTATAGCGGAGTATTTCCGTGATTGCGGACGCAAGGTAGTGCTGATGATGGACTCTGTTACCCGTTTTGCTATGGCGCAGCGTGAGGTAGGCTTGACAGTAGGTGAACCACCAGCTACCCGTGGCTATACCCCATCAGTTTTTGCTCTGCTGCCAAGGCTTCTGGAAAGAGCAGGAACCAGTGAAAAGGGCTCCATTACTGGCATATATACAGTGCTGGTTGATGGTGATGATATGAATGAGCCTATTGCCGATGCGGTACGAAGTATTCTGGATGGTCATATCGTGCTTTCCAGAGCTATTGCAGCTCAGAACCACTTCCCGGCAATAGATGTGCTGGCTAGTGTATCTCGAGTAATGTCGGCAGTGGTACCTAAGGAGCATATGGATGCTAACCGTAAGCTGAGGGCACTGATGGCAGTTTACAAGGATGCAGAGGACCTGATACACATAGGTGCCTATGTAAAGGGGTCCAGCCAGAAAATAGATGAAGCAGTCCAGAAAATAGATGCTATAAATGATTTTCTGTGTCAGGGCGTGTTTGAGGTCCAGACCTTTGAGGAAACCATTGCAAGGCTTGAGGGTATCTAGTGCTCTGGAATGATAAAGGGAGCAGTAAGCTATGAAAAAGTTTAAATTTCAGCTTGAGACGCTCCTTACAGTTACCAGAATGAATAAGGAGCAGGCCGAGGTTAAGCTGGCAGAAGCCACCAAGGACCTGGAGGAAAAACGGGCTTATCTGTCTCAGCTGCTTGAGGAGATGGCCCAAGGCCATAGGGATTATGAGCGGCTGACTACTGAGGGAACCATTACAGTTGGTACTCTTATGACCTATAATAGCTTCTTTAACTGGAAAAGAAATCAGATTGAAAATCAGCAGCAGCTTATAATGCAGGCGCAGGACACTCGTCAGAAGCGCATGCGGGAGCTGGTGGCTATAATGAATAAGCTCAAAAGCATCGAGCAGCTTAAGGAGAAGCGTCTCAGAGAATATATGGCAGAGCTTCTCTACGAGGAGCAGAAGATGCTGGATGAGATTGGCGGTCAGCTGTATTTCCGCCAAATGAAGGAAAATGCGTAGGGAGCAGGTGCCTGAATGATAAGAATAGAAGGCGTGACCAATATCGTGCAGCGGATAGATGCTATTAATACAAGATTTGGCATCGGTCCAGGCAAGATGATTATTCCAAAGCCAGATATGGAATTTGCCAAGGTCCTTGAAAAGGCTGAGGAGAGAATAGAGGCTCAGGAAACTAAGGCTCAGCCTGCTGAAAGTGTTCAGCAGACTGAATACCGTGAGCTTGCTGCCTCCACTGGTGATACTGGGGCAATGATTCAGGCTGCAGCCGAAAATTTCGGTGTTGATCCACGTCTCTTGAGTGCAGTTGCCGAAACTGAATCCGGTGGCAATCAGGATGCTGTTTCAGCAGCTGGTGCTATTGGCGTGATGCAGCTGATGCCAGATACTGCAGCTGGCCTTGGAGTTAATCCTTACGACAAGCAGCAGAATATAGAGGGCGGAGCCAAGTATATCCGCCAGATGCTGGATACCTTTGGCGGTGATGTTCAGAAGGCGGTAGCTGCCTATAATGCAGGACCGCAGGCTGTAAGAGATTACGGCGGAGTGCCTCCATACAGGGAGACTCAGAATTATGTAAACAAGGTTATGGATATTTACTGGTGATAATAAATGGCAAATAAGAGATCACAAGCAAATAACACGGGTATGTCCCTTCGCAATAAGATATTGCTGGCACTTTTTGCTTTCCTGATGCTGGCATTCCTGCTTATTGCAGGTTTTGCAGTGGGCGCTTATCTTCGCTTATTTGATATGAATGAGCTTAATGAGGAATATGCCCTGTATGACAAGCCTATTATTGGCAGCTATTTTGTAAGGCCACCAGGGGCAGCTGAGCCAGAGGCTGACGAGGAATCCAGTACAGTAGAGGATGCCAAGGCCCTGACCAAGGAGGCTGTAGAGGCCAAAAAAAACGAAAAGAAGGAATCTGGCTCTATAAAGGTGTCTAAGGAAGAGCTGGAGAAGCAGATAAAGGAACGTCAGGCTGCAGAAAAGAAGCGTATTTCCAAGCTGGCAAGGCTTTATAATGAAATGAAGCCTGCTGATGCAGCTGCTATCCTGAGTGATCTTGATGATGACATGGCCATTGCAATTCTTTCTAAAATGGATGAGTCCCAGGTATCTCAGATATTGGCATCACAGGAGTTTGGGGCGGATAATGCTGCCAGGATTACCAGAATTATGTATACTGGTGTCAAGGGCACTGGCTCCGCCGATGCGGCTAAGGCAGCTGCTAAGGAAAAGACTGATGCTGACAGCGGTGATAAAGACGCTGATAATGAAAATAATACCTGAAATTAATTAGCTTTTAATCAATTATGATTAAAATATATATAATTCTTGAAAGGAGGTGAAAAGAATGGACAACAGCAAATTAAATGTTTTTGCAATGGGAATGGGCGCAAAGAGCATCAGCTCAGCAGCCTCCAGCAGCGTGTCAGCTAAGGCAAGCAGTGCAAAGCTTCAGACTGCTCAGAGCGGTCAGGATTTCGGTGCACAGCTTGATAAGGCACAGGCAGCAGGCACTAAGGAAACCAGCTCACTGAAGGAAACTGTAAATGAAATCAAGGAAGCGGTGAAAGAGGTGCAGAAGGATGCAATGGGTGCGGAAGCTGGCACTCAGAATACAGAAGCATCCGAGGCTGGAAATCCAGAGACACAGGTAACTGAGGCCGCTGAAACGACTGCAGCAGAGGCGCAGGCTTCCCTGCAGGCTGTTAAGCTTATCATTGCTGACACAGCTCTTGAGGTGGAGACCCAGATGGAAATGCCAGTTGCTGAGCCAGTGATGCAGCAGTCTTCTTCCATAGAAGCACTGCTTTCAGGCAAGCCTCAGGCAGTGAATGTCGGTCTTCAGCAGGCTCTCAGCACTATCAGTACCCATATCCTCCAACAGCCGGTGCAGGCCGTTGAAGCGGTTCCAGCAATGGAGCAGCCTCAGCAGGTTCAGCAGCTTCAGCAGGTGCAGCAGGCTGTTGCAGCAGCTCAGCCAATGGCGGAGGCAGGAAGCTCCATCGAGGCACTTCTGAATACTGTTCAGGCTAAGAATGCAGAAGCAGACCAGGCTATGCTCAACATGCTTTATGGCAAGAGCTTTGCAGGGAATCAGGCTGAGCAGGTAAATTCTGTCCAGGCCGTGTTTCCAGCTGAAGAAGCAGCTCCTGCAGTTGCAATCCAGTCTTTTTCAGCTACAATCAATAATCCGCAGAATAATGAGGCAGAGGATAACGTGGCTTTAAACACCATGGCGTCAATGCTTGATGGTGCGGAGGTTGTAGTTGAGAATCGTGGCACAAGCAATCAGAATCTGCAACAGAATGGTCAGCAGAAACAGCAAGAGATTTTTGAGTCTTATAATGTAGTAAATGCTCAGGCTCAGGCTGAGGCACAGCCAGTTCAGCTTAGCCAGGAGGTAGTCTTTGATGCAGCTCCAGCACGGGCAGCTGAAACCAGTGTAAATCCAGCCCCAGCTATTCAGCAGCCTTTCGGAATGCCGGAGGCAGCAGAGGAGTCAGTGGAGGTACAGCAGCCACAGCAGAATTTAGAGGCCTATGACATACCAAAGCAGATTGTAGAGCAGGCACGTCTTATCAGAGCAAATGAAAGCACTGAGATGATAATCAAGCTGAATCCAGCGCATCTGGGTGATCTTACCCTTAAGGTCAGTGTAAATACTAATAGCGGTGTTACTGCCGTTTTCCACAGCGATAATGCTCAGGTAAGAGGACTTCTGGAAACCAGCATGCTTCAGCTTAAGCAGGAGCTTAATGAGCAGGGCATAAAGGTTGACAGCATTGAAGTATCTGCAGGATTGCCAGATGGTCAGATGCCACAGGATATGCGTCAGGGCTATTATGCTCAGCAGGGCGGTGGTCAGCAGCAGAATACCAGCACTTCCGAGGATCTTAATGCCTATGAGGAAGGTGCTCAGGATCCTGTTACCGGTGAACCTGTAAACCAGTCCACCGAGGTTATCCGCGATGACCAGGGCAATGTTATTTCTGATGGTGTTGATTACAAGGTATAACTAATAGTGTTTTAAAGAATTAATAAAAGAAAGGAGAAGGACTATGGCAAATTCATTAAATACTATAACCGTTGATGGCGTAACCTATGATTACAACGAGTATATGGCTTCCCTCAACGCTAAGACAAACAATCGTAATGATGCCCTTGGCAAGGATGCTTTTCTGCAGCTTCTGGTGACTCAGATGCAGTATCAGGATCCATTGGATCCTCAGGATAATTCCGAGTATCTCTCTCAGCTGGCACAGTTCTCAGCTCTGGAGCAGATGTCTAATGTATCTTCTTCTCTGGAGAAGGTTAATACACTCATCGAAAATATTGACACCTCTGTGCTGGTTGGTCAGCTTAGTGGCATGATCGGCAAGGAAGTTCAGTGGACTATGACCTCTTCAACTACTGATGAGAATGGCAATGTTAATTATGTGACCAGCACTCTGGTAGGCGATGTTACTGGAGTAAGTATTTCCGATGGTGCACCATCACTTGTTGCTAAGGTAAAGGGCGACGATGGCACCGAGTATGTCTACAAGGTTGCTGTTGGTGATATTATCAGCATCAGGGAAAAATAATATAGCAGGAGGCTTATGGTATGTCTGATAACAGATTATTCTTCGATACCCAGCCCATCCTGCCAGTAAATAATCAGGGGATTGCCAGCAGGCATAATACCACAGTCACTACCGGCGCATCCTTTGCCGATTTATTGACAAAGGCCAGCCAGAAAGTCAGCTTTTCCCAGCATGCCCTGCAGCGTATGCAGAGCAGGAATCTGAATCTTAGTGACCAGGAGCTTGAAAAGCTGGATAGCACGGTAGCAAGGATGGCTACCAAGGGCGCAAGGGAATCCTTGATTTATATGAATGATATGGCTTTTCTGGTCAGCGTGACCAATAGGACAGTCATTACTGCCATGGATGGATCAAGTGCAAAGGAAAATATATTCACAAATATCGACAGTGCGGCAATAATTTAAGACTTGGACCTTATGGAAAGTCTGAGGGGTGGACCGATTGAAGCCCCTCAAATGCCGCATCAGAAAGGAAGATTGATTCACTATGATGCGTTCACTTTTCTCCGGTGTATCCGGACTTAAAAATCATCAGACCCGTATGGATGTTATCGGTAATAACATTTCCAACGTAAACACCACCGGCTTTAAGTCCGGCCGTGTTACCTTTACAGATACCCTGAACCAGACTCTGACTGGTGCCTCCAAGGCTGCTAATGGCAAGGGCGGTACCAACCCTAAGCAGGTCGGTCTCGGTTCTGTTCTGGGCTCCATTGATACCATCTTCACCAATGGCTCTGTACAGTCCACTGGTAAGAATACTGACCTGTGTCTTTCCGGTTCTGGACTTTTCATCGTTAATGATCCGAGCGGTACCTACTACACCCGTAATGGTGCTTTTGAGTTTGATGAGGCTGGTAACTATGTACTGCCTGGTTCTGGTATGTTTGTACAGGGCTGGATGGCAAAAGATGGTGTTCTGCCAGAGTCATGCTCTGACGGCAACATAGAAAACATTGTCATCCCTGCTGGCAAGCTCATGGCTTCTAAGGCAACCAAGGAAGTCAAGTACACCAAGAATCTGGATGCCAGCACTCCGCTTATTGAGGAGATTACCATCACCAAGAGTGATGGTACCTCTGAGACTCTGCCATCCACCAGCGTAAAGTATGATGACGCAACAATTAAAAACCTGAAGTTGACAATCAGAAAGGCAGACGGCACTGTGGAAGATGATGTAACAACTGGTTTATCAGTAGGCGCAACCTATGAAATGGACGGCACCTTTACTAATGGTGCCGTCTCTGGCACTATTATCGGTATGAAATATGATAAAAATGGCGTAACCCCTATAAATTTGCCAGAGGATGCATCTGTAGACTTTGATGAGGATGATGATATAGCTTCAGCTACTCTTAAGATGTCTGATGGCTCTACTCAGGTTGTTACCTCTGGAAGATATACCACCAGCTATGGTATTCCAGTAGCAACTACCATTACTGTATACGACAGCCTTGGTGCTGAGCATATCATTCCTCTGAACATTGAAAAGACTGGTAAAAACGTATGGCGTGCGTCTCTGGCCAAGGACGAGATCAAGGAGGCTGACGGTAAGGTTACCAAGCTGGACATGAATGATGTTAATATTTTCTTCACTGAGTCTGGTATGTACAAGAATGGCAATGGCAACATTAAGATGACAGCTGAAAATGGTTCTGAGGTACAGGATATAACAATCGACTTCACTGGCCTTACCCAGTTCTCCGGCAGCTCTACTGTAAATGCAGCAGCTGATGGTAATGCGGCAGGCTCTCTGTCCAGCGTATCAATTGATGCATCCGGTATCATCACTGGTACCTATACTAATGGTATTGTGCAGTATGAGGCGCAGGTTGCTGTAGCTCAGTTTAACAACCCAGCAGGTCTTACCAAGACCGGCAACAGCCTTTATCAGAAGTCCAACAACTCTGGTACTGCTACCGTATCCACTGCAGCAGATCTTGGTGTAACCATTACACCATCTGCACTGGAAATGTCCAACGTAGATGTGGCAAATGAGTTCTCCGATATGATTATCACCCAGAGAGGTTTCCAGTCCAACTCCAAGATTATTACCGTATCTGATGAAATGCTGGAAACCCTCATCAACATGAAGCGTTAATGCTAATACCATGATTGCATGACGAATTAATCACCGTAGGGGCTCCCGGTGGGGAGCCCGAAACAATGGTACGTTAATGGTAATATCGTGATTGCATGACGAATTAATCACCGTAGGGGCTCCCGGTGG
>CAMCDL010000019.1 GCA_945873565.1 uncultured Selenomonadaceae bacterium
TCTACGTCTCGTGGGCTCGGAGATGTGTATAAGAGACAGGGTATATAAGGCACTTCAGAAGAAGTAAATATAGAATCAGGGGCTTCCACTGGAGGCCCCTGCGTTTTTCAAGCACATATTATACAAAACAAAAATTATATAAGGCACAAATAGCGCGCCTAACAAGCTGGAGGCACGGGAAAAATTACGCTGCTTTGCCAGAAATATTTCTACAAAGGCTAAACTCGCTACGCTCAGACAGTAGCCTTTGCTGACGAAATATTTTATCTGGCTCCGCAGCTATTTTCCCTATCGCCTCTCATCTTGCTAGGCGCGCTATGTTATTGCTCTATCCCCGTTTTAGCATACATGCATTTTCGTCGTGCATTTTATCCGTAGGGGTCGGCGGTGGCCGATCCCTGATTCATACGATTCCCTTTAATGCCGTGTCAGCATCATTGCGTCTCCGAAGGAAAAGAACCGGTATTTTTCTGCAACTGCTGTCTTATATGCCTCCAATACAAATTCCCTGCCAGCAAACGCGCTTATCAGCATAATAAGAGTAGATTTCGGCAGATGGAAATTAGTTATAATAGCGTCTACTATTTTAAACTCATAGCCCGGATAAATAAATATATCCGTCCAGCCGCTTTTGCCGCTGATTTCGCCAACACCATCAGCTGCTGATTCAAGAGTACGTATAGAGGTGGTTCCCACGGCAATCACTCTTTTTCCAGCCTTTTTGGTTGCCATTATAAGATCTGCGGTTTCCTGAGGAATACTGTAATACTCCTTATGCATTACGTGCTCCTCTATCACATCAACATTAACCGGCCTGAAGGTCCCCAGCCCCACATGTAGAGTAACAAAGCCAAGATTTACCCCCATATCCTTCAGCTCCTGCATCTGTTCAACCGTAAAATGCAGTCCAGCAGTAGGAGCCGCCGCAGAACCCTGCTCACGGCTGTATACAGTCTGATAACGCTCCTTGTCTTCCAGCTTTTCATGAATATATGGTGGCAGAGGAGTTTCCCCCAGACGGTCCAGTATTTCTTCAAATATGCCCTCATAATGGAATTGTACAATACGGCCACCGAAGTCTGTGCTGTCCATTACTGTGCAAGTCAGCTCATCGCTGAAGCGTACCACCTGTCCCTTGCGAGCCTTTTTGCCAGGCTTTACCAGTGTCTCCCAGAGGTCCTTATCTATACGGCGCAGAAGAAACACCTCGACCTTGCCGCCTGAACCCTCTCGCCAGCCCAAAAGTCTTGCTGGCATGACTCTGGTATCGTTAAAAATCAGAGTGTCACCTGGCTCAACGTATTCCTTAAGATCATAAAAATGACGGTGGCTTATGGTCTTTTCCAAAGGGTCAAGCACCATAAACCTGGAATGATTTCTTGGCTCCACCGGAGTCTGAGCAATACGCTCCTCCGGCAGTTCATAATCAAAATCTGTAAGCTGCATCAGATATCTCCATTAATAATATTTGCTTATTACAATATCGGTATAGTAATGATTCAGTATATCCTGCCACTTTGCACCCTTATCAGCCATAGCCTTAGCTCCATACTGTGCCATGCCAAGGCCATGTCCAAAGCCATGACCCTCCAGTATCACCAGCTCGCCCTCTGCTCCTGTCAGCTGAAGGCTGGAGGCTGCTGTCGGCATAGATTTTCCATTACGGCTATTGGCCAGACTCTCCTTGCTATTTACTGCACTTCGCTGAACTCGGATGGAGAACATAGTGCTCTTGAGGCCAAATATACTTCTAAGCTTTACACCATCAACGATTGCTGTACCATCAGTACCCTTGAACAAAACCTCGACCACACGGCCAGACTCAGAACGGCCCTTCTTGCCAGGATCCATATTTATGGACTTAAGCGGACCTATCCTATAGCCAGCAGAAACCAGCATCTTTTCAATTTCATTGGCACTAGCTGTTACCCTCCAGTCATGATACGGCGATTCAGAATCGTCATCAGCTACTGATCTCAGGTATGGCTGATAACGGCCCCAAACGTTTTCGCTATTTTCAGTCATACCACCAGATGAGGAATGGAAGGCGGCACAGATTGGACGGGTGTCCTTGGTCATCACATATCCCTTTGTTTCCAGGACTGCTGCCGTTGCAGTATCAGCCTCGCCCTTAAGCCCTTCATAGTACTGGCAATGAATAGTATTGCACACGTCATAGCCATCGCTGATGTGCTGATTACGACTGTATAAGGCAAATGTACGGGCTGCTACAGACTGAGCCTTCAATGCCTCAGCCGGCCAGGCCTGATTCATTTCTGATGGCACTACACCCTTAAGGTAATCATCAAGGTCCACCTCATTGATTACGTTTATATAGCTGCCTGAACGACGAAAAACTAATGTACCATGATATTTAGTGTTATTAAAGCTTACCAGGCCATCATTTTTTCTTGCTGGAACAAGTCTTACCTCATCACATCCTGCTGAGGCTCCATTCACAGCCAGCCCACTTAAATCTGCTGATATCTGGGCAAGCTCATTAGCCTCCAGCTCAGCTACCACTTTACCATTTGCTGGATTTATAATCCTGTAGGCAGTACTCATGCTGGCATCTGCCCTGGCCACCCCTGTATTAAGGCCCACCCGTATAACATAGCTGGCTGGTTCAGTCTCAGCGACGCCCGCCTTGCTATTTTCCTTGCTGCTATTGGAGCTGTTTGCAGCTACTGTCATGGCAGGCTTATCAGCTGCCGTGCTTTCCTTGTCTGGCTTCATACCAGAATACGGTGTAATAAGACTGGCTTCTGTAACGGCCGTCATTACCGGCAGCATCAGACATATACCTAATACCATCGAAAGGAATCTCCTAAAAGATAGAGCTTTCATTCTGATTACCCCCCTCAGCCAGCTGTGCTGCCAGCCTGGCCCGCTTCTTTTCCTTGTTTTCTTTCTTTTTCTGCTTACGGATTGCCTTGCTATAGCGCTCCTCTTCACTAAAAATACAGCCACAGTAAGGCTGACGATACAGCTCCAGCTCCTGGCAGATATCTATTCCTTCCTGCCAGCCAGTCCGGAAATCTTCATAATAAAATTCCACATTATATCTATCAGCAAAAAACTGTGCTGTTTCCTTCATCAGCTCATGCTGCTGATAGATACTATAAAACAGCGTAGAAGAAAATGCCTTGAAGCCATTCTCAGCCGCAAACCTTGCTGTCTCCTCAAGGCGCCAGGTATAACACATACGGCATCGTCCATTTTCAGTATTTTCTGCCGCTAAGGCCCGCTTTAAAAAATCCCTCAGACGATAATTTTCATCTGTTATTATTTCCAGATGACTTTTCAAAGCAAACTCCTTGGCGGTCTTCAGGCGCATATCCCATTCCTTGTAGGGATGAATGTTAGGATTAAAGAAAAAGCCTGCTGGCTCGATGCCATCCTCCCGAAGCTTTTTTATTGGATAGCAGGAGCAGGGACCGCAGCACATATGAAGCAGAAGCTCTTTACTGCCGCCTGGCTCCTTCAGCATTTTTCCATCATTACTGAAATATCTTACTGGTATAAGCTCCATAATTATAAAGCCCCCGGATAAGGAATATTCATGTGATCATAACCAGCAGGAGTGACAACCCTGCCCTTTGCTGTGCGATTTATAAAGCCCAGCTGGAGCAGATATGGCTCATAAACGTCCTCAATGGTATCCCGTTCCTCGCTAGTAGAAGCTGCCAGTGTATCAAGACCCACCGGGCCACCAGCGAATTTTTTAATCATGCTTTCCAGTATGCGGCGGTCTGTATGGTCAAGGCCAGCCTTATCCACCTCCAGCCGCAGCAGAGCATCATCCGCTATAGTGTCTGTTATAATGCCCTCACCAGTAACCTGAGCAAAATCCCGGACCCTCTTCAAAAGACGGTTGGCAATACGCGGTGTTCCGCGAGAGCGCCGGGCTATTTCCATAGCACCCTTATCCTCGATGGAAATATTCAGGATTTCTGCAGCTCTCTTTATAATATATACAAGAGCCTCCGGCTCATAATATTCCAAACGGGAAATAACACCAAAGCGGTCTCTGAGAGGTGCCGCCAGGGCACCTGCTCTGGTGGTTGCCCCTATAAGGGTAAAAGGAGCAATATCCAACCGTATAGAACGGGCACTAGGTCCCTTGCCGATAATTATATCCAGCGCAAAATCCTCCATAGCGGAGTACAGTACCTCTTCCACACTTCTGGACAGACGATGTATTTCATCTATAAAAAGTACATCATGCTCCTGAAGATTGGTCAGTATGGCCGCCAGGTCTCCAGAACGCTCTATGGCAGGTCCAGATGTAACCCGCAGGCTTACCCCCATCTCATTAGCAATTATCCCGGCCAAGGTAGTTTTGCCAAGGCCTGGCGGTCCATAAAGCAGCACATGGTCAAGAGCATCATTGCGAGATAGTGCGGCCTTAATAAAAACCTCCAAGTTTTTCTTTAGCTTATCCTGACCTATATACTCGGAAAGATGACGGGGACGCAGGCTATACTGCCATTCATCTCCAGATTGTTCATTCATGGCAACAATACGTCCAGTTTCCTCAGCCTCAAATTCCATATTCCGTCACCTACCTTTTTCCTGCATATTCCTTCAATACAAATCTTATAATGTCTTCAGTATCGGTCATACCCCTAGCCTTTTTAAGCACTGGCGACAGTTCCTGCTGGGAATAGCCAAGAGCCTGCAATGCCATCAGAGCCTCATACATAGGGTCATCTGCAGAGCTCTCATCATGGTCAGGCAGCTCCGCATCAATATCTGTAGCCGTATCTTCTGAAAAGTGTACTTTATCTTTAAGTTCTAGAATGAGGCGTTCAGCTGTCTTCTTGCCTACTCCAGGCAGCTTGGTCAGTGCACTTATCTGCTTCTGTCCGATTACCTGACACAGCCTGTCTACGGAAATCGCTGACAGAATTCCAACTGCTACCTTAGGACCAATTCCTGATACGGATATCAGCAGCAGAAACAGCTCATACTCCCCCTGTGAGGAAAATCCGTACAGGGAAATATCATCCTCTCTAACACTCATATGAGTATGAAGCAGTGCCTCACCATCCAGCTTAAGCTGATTCCTAGCTGCACTAGTTATATGAACACGGTAGCCAATGCCGTTAACATCCATCACACAGCTGTCCGAGGACAGCTGTGCCACTTTGCCTCTTAAAAAGCCGATCATGAACGTCATCCTTCACTAAATATATATTCTAGAAATGCTTATAATACATATCCCTTAGAGTACTATTGTATGGTTTTTTAACAATTTTTTCAACAGCTTTAGCCAGACATTTATTATTTTAGCAAAAAAAGAGACAGCCCGCAGACTGTCTCTCAGCTTCAATTATCAAGGAAGTGCCTGCCACTCATCCAATGGCCAGAACACCAGCATAGCCTTACCCTTTATGAGATCAAAAGGCACAAAGCCTACTTCGGCAAAACGGCTATCCTCAGAATTATTCCGGTTATCACCCATTACAAATACGGTTCCCTCTGGAACAGTTGCCTTTGGATAATCACCTCTGGTTTTGCTGAGGATGTATGGCTCATTCTGCAGCTCATCATTGACAAATACCTGACCGCCCTTAATTTCTATGGTATCACCAGGAGTTGCAATAACACGCTTTATAAAGTCTCTGGTCTGATCCTTAGGGAACTTAAAAATCAGTATTTCACCCTTCTCCGGAGCACGCATGTTATAGATAAACTTGTTTACTACTAAACGCTCATGATGCTGCAGAGTAGGATTCATGGAAGGGCCATCAACCAGATAAAGCTCAACGATAAAGGTCCTGATCAGCATAGCTATTGCAATAGCAATTGCAATAGAAATAACCCAGTCCTTGACTTCCTCTCCCAGAGAGGTAGTTTTTTTCTCTCTATTTTCATTTGCCATAAGATTACTCCCTTTTTTGTAAAAGAAAAGGGACTGCCGAAATAACAACAGTCCCTATTCAAGCTCAATCCAAAGCGATTAGCGCTTCTCTCTGATACGAGCAGCCTTACCAGTAAGATTGCGGAGATAGTACAGCTTCGCACGGCGTACAACACCACGACGCATAACCTCAATCTTATCAAGACGTGGGGAATGCACTGGGAAAGTACGCTCTACGCCTACGCCGTAAGAAATACGACGTACGGTAAAGGTCTCGCGAACACCGCTGCCAGAACGAGCGATTACTACACCCTCAAATACCTGGATACGCTCACGGGAACCCTCGACAACCTTAACATGGCAGCGAACGGTATCGCCCTGCTGGAAGCTAGGAATGTCGGAACGGAGCTGCTCCTGCTCTAAAGCCTGAATAATGTTCATATGTATATCCTCCTCTTTTCAGACGTTCGTGACGAGCTTGAGATTTTTTATACTCGTTCAGAGGACCGCCCACATACCCTAATAGAATATCATAAACCTCTGTAATAATCAAGCAGTGAAAAATAATTCTTAATATTTAATCGATGCAGGAAAGCATAGCCGCCTTTACAATAGACTCAGGCACATCCTTTGTAATACATACCCGCCCTATATCTTCCATCAGTACCCACTTTACCTGACCATTTACGGTCTTCTTGTCATGGAAAATAGCTTCATACAGAGTATCTATGTCACAGCCCTCCGCCTTTACCGGAAGTCTTAGGGTCTTTATAAGACCTTCAACCCTATCCACCTTCGCCTGACTTATATACCCCATATCCCGGCTGATACGTGCTGCACAAACCATACCGATAGCCACTGCCTCACCATGATTATAGCGGGTATATCCGGTATTCTTTTCTATAGCATGAGCCATGGTATGTCCAAAGTTTAATATCGCCCGGAGTCCTGATTCCTTTTCATCCTGGCTTACAACCTCAGCCTTTATCTCACAGGAGCGGGCTATCACCCTGCCCACAGCCTCATTATCCAGCTTCAGCACAGCCTCTGTGTTATTCTCTAGATAGTTAAAAAACTTCTCATCATAAATTATGCCATATTTTATAATTTCTCCGAGCCCTGTGTAAATCTCTCTTTCTGGAAGAGTCTTCATCATATCCAGATCCATAAAAACAGCATCTGGCTGATAAAAAGCACCTATAAGGTTTTTCCCCAGCTGATGATTAACCGCTACCTTGCCACCAACACTGGAATCAACCTGTGCTAGCAGGCTGGTAGGAATCTGTATAAACGGCACGCCTCTCATGTAGGTTGCTGCAATAAAACCAGTAAGGTCACCTACAACACCGCCACCCAGGGCTACTATGGCTGACTTGCGGTCAAGGCCCCACTCAATGCACCTGGTATACAGCATCTCGCTATTCATCAAAGCCTTTGAGCTTTCACCTGCTGGAACCACAGCAATATCTGTATCCAGACCAGCAGCTTCCATAATATTCTTTATCTGCTGGCCATAAAGAGGAGCCACATTGCTATCTGAAATTATCAGGGCCTTTCTGGAATAGCCCTGCTTCTTAAAGAACTCCTTAATCTTATGGCCCATATCATTTCCAATCAATATATCATAGCTGTCTGGACCTAATTCTACAGGAACCTTAATCATTTTACTCTACCTCTTTGCCAGCCTTATTATCTCATTACACACATCATTCAGATTAGTATTGCTGGTACTAACCTTATAATCAGCCTGATCATACATTGGCTGACGCTGAGCAAGCAGCTCCACTATGGCCTGACGGCGGTCCTCATACTGATCCAGTACCGGACGCCGGCCCCGGCGGCTTGTCCTGGCATATATATCATCCACATCTGCATAAAGGCAGATGACAACACCCTTCTTTTTTAAATCTGCCACATTGTCCGGATTCTTGGCAGTTCCGCCACCAGTAGAAATTATAAGACGAGATTTCTCTGATAAACGTTTTACCAGATCACGCTCAAGCTGACGGAAGTATTCCTCTCCCTCAGCTGCAAATATTTCAGGAATAGTACGGCCCTGCTCCTTTTCAATCAGCTGGTCCATATCCAGGAACTTCCAGCTAGTCCGCCGGGAAAGTTCCCGGCCTATAGTGCTTTTACCAGTACCCATAAAGCCGATAAGTACAATATTCTTCATAATCTTAACCCTGTACCCTTGCTTTATATGCCTGCATAGCTGCCAACAGATCAACCATTGCATCATTTCCGAATTTATCAGTAAGAGCCTCTGCTATTACTATAGCCGCCATAGCTTCACCTACAACAGAAGCAGCAGAAACTGCACACACATCACTTCTTTCCTTGCAGGCAAGAACCTCCTCACCACTGCCGATATCAACAGAATGAAGCGGCTTCATAAGGGTAGGAATAGGCTTCATGCAAGCACGGACCACAATATCCTCACCATTGCTCATACCACCTTCAAGTCCGCCTGCACGATTTGTCTTCCTATACACGTTATGTTTTTCATCGTAAAACATCTCATCATGAATCTGACTGCCTGGAAGCTCTCCGCACTTGAATCCGGCACCGATTTCAACACC
Source organism: uncultured Selenomonadaceae bacterium (assembly GCA_945873565.1). GTDB lineage: Bacteria > Bacillota > Negativicutes > Selenomonadales > Selenomonadaceae > CAMCDL01. The sequence continues at coordinate 8,449 of CAMCDL010000019.1, forward strand.
CTTTATGGCCTGAATCCCCATCATCGCCCAAGCCAGCTTGCCATCAAGGCGTTTATCCCACTGAATGTGGCTGCCAAGACCAAGAGGAACTCCACGGATTATAACCTCAAATACACCGCCCAGGGTATCTCCCTCTACCATAGCCTCATGAATGCGCTGCTTCATTTTTTCTTCAGCTGCTGGATCGTAGCAGTTAAGCTCAGAGCTTCCTTGGCCAATCTGGCTGTAATCAACAGCGGATTCATCAATGCCAATACCGCCAATCTTCACAACATGAGAGACCACTTCTATGCCACAGGCCTTAAGCAGCTGCTTGCAAAGGCCTCCTACAGCAACCCTTGTTGCAGTCTCACGGGCACTGGCTCTCTCTAATATATCTCTGGCATCATCCCGGTCATACTTCAGCACTCCAGTTAAATCAGCATGGCCAGGCCGAACTGCAGTCACCTTGTCACCATACTCTTCACCCATTACTGACATTCGGTCTGTCCAGTTCTGCCAGTCACGATTGGCTACCTTAATGGTTACTGGATCACCCATGGTTTCACCAAATCTCACACCTGACAGGAATTCAGCCTTATCAGTCTCTATTTTCATACGTCCGCCACGGCCATAGCCCTGCTGACGCCTTGCCATATCCTTATTAATTTCATCCAGATTTATCTTAAGGCCGGCAGGTATGCCCTCTACTATTGCCGTCAGGCACTGGCCATGAGACTCTCCAGCTGTCAGGAAACGGAAATTAGCCATAAAAACACCTCAAAACTCTAAAAAATAATGGACCCAGGGGTCCTTCATCCATTTGAAAATATTTTAGTGTATTAAAGGATATAAATCAAGCCATTAATTATCCCTGGCTGAAAATTCTTAAACCTATACCGCACTCCAGCTTATCACCCTGACTTAATATAGACAAGCTATCTATATAGACTGACATACTGCCATGCTCAACCGCCTTAATAAAATCCATCAGCTGAAAATAACCACCTCTAAGGGTAACGCTGATTAGAGCATTAGAAAAGCCTCCGCTCCTTTCCTCACGTGCCGGCCTGACTACGCCCAGGGTCACGCCTTTTATAACCGCCAGTTTCTGCAGCTCTGCCAGGAATTTGCTTGTGTTTATTTTTTCAGGCACCTGCAGCAGCAGCCGCTGCTCCTTATCTGATAGTTCCTTTATATATAGCTCAGGCTGGCTATGTGCATCCTGAAACTGCTTCACCTCTGCCAGCCTCGCTTCAAGACTGGACAACTCCTGCCTCTTATTTTCTTCGTCAGCCTCCATGGCTGGAAAAAGAATCATCATTTCATATAACGGCAGCAACAAGGCAATGAGCATAATTACTATAGCAGCTTTTTCCTGGTTTATACTGCAAAACCACCTTTTTATCATAACAAGCCCCTTATCTGAAAGGAAATTCCTCCCGCCTCGCTGTCCTCAGATTTATCAAGCTTTACTCCATGAAGAAAAAAATCACTATCTGCATTAAGCTGAGACAAAAATCTAAGAAGGGAGTCATAATCCATTGCTTCTCCCTTTATCAGTATAACCGGCCCGCCATCCTCAGCCCTTTCCAGGGACACTTCAGTAAGCCATACTGATTTTTCTGTAGTACAGCCAAGATGAACCATAGCTGCATAGGCAGGCAGACTAGTACTCATACATTCAGCTAGTTTCTTTTCCAGCCTGTCCAGCATAGCCTCCTTGCTTTCGGCCTCCAGCTGCAGCTCTGATACCCCATCCATCAGCTGCAGGCTATGCCTGACAGCCTCTATTTCATCATCCAGCAGATTCTGTCTCCACAAGGAATAGCCAGTTACCAAAAGAAAAAATATTGCACTGATTATTGCAGCTGCTATAGCTATTCTAAGACAGGAATATTGCTGATGAAGCCTCCCAAGCAGATTATTCCCTGCCCAGAAGATCAGTCCAGCTCCACATAAAGCCAGCATCGCCCCTATAACTGTCTCTCTTACTAAAGGCCCCTGAGATACCTCCTTGAAACGGTCTGGTATAAAGCATACTATGCCCCCTGCAGCCAGGCAGCCGCCGTCTCCATCTTCCATCCATCCAGCAGCAGTTACAGCCTTATCTATCCTTATGCCTATATGCTGAAGCTTTTTTCGCATTACCTCCATTTCAGTACGGCAGATAGCGCCCAGTTGTATCATTCCATCAGCAGTTCTGTACCAGGCTCCTATATAATCACCAGCAAAGGGCTCATTGGCAGCCAGCTCCCATCTGACTGCTATATCCATTTCTTTATCCTTAATGGCAGGAAATGGTTTCTTTAGCGAGAGCACCTCCTCCTGCGGTATGCAAAGCACTGCTTCATAAATAGTATTCTGCTTTAAAAGCTCCGTCTGAACCTGTTCCCACAGCTCCTCATCACTGCTTTTCATAGTAATTCTTTCAATATAGATAAGCTCAGTATTGCCAGACTCATCTGGCAAGGAAATTCCCGCCAATATGACACCACCACTATATTTGCATACTCCTAGTACAGGCCTTCTGGCAGGCCTGAAAAATTCCCTGAGCCACATAATGTCAATACTCCCATTCGTATAATTTCAAGCCATCATCAGTGAAATAGGCCCTTGCAAACACCTGCAGATACTCCCACCCCCTGCTGGCTGATGCTGCAATAATAATCTCCTCCCCTGAAGCTATAGCATCTGCCCGTATGATACATCCATTACTATTTTTTTCAAACACCTTCACCTTTACATGGGAATGCCTTACCTGCTCTAGCAGAAGTCCATCCTCCCCTAGCTGGCAGGCAGCCTCCTCTACAGCACCCTCCGCGTACAGCCTAAGCTGCAGAAAATCACGGCCATGCTCCAGCAGCAGCTGCTCATCCCTGGCATAATTAAAACATAGTACCAGCATCAGGCACACCGCCATAATGGCACAGCAGGACGTAATAAGCATAGAGCCATCTTCTTCCTTAATGGCTGCCAGCTGCAAGCTTCTTTTTTTCATTAGCGTACTTCCTATAGGCAGTAACCGTAGTATCTATGGCAAAGGCTCTGCCAGTCAGCTTATTTTCAGCCTCAAGCTTCAAGGCCACATGATAGTCATCCACCCTTTCTGCTCTGAATTCTGTCACCACTACCTTTGAAAGCATACTATCTCCCATAAGCGGCTGGCCATTACGGAACAGCCTGCCACTTTTCAGCCTATATCTGTTTTCCTTACTGGTGCCATCGCCATGAACAATAGTTACCATGATACCATCATTTAAAATCCTGAAATCCTCACAATACCTTATATCCATAACAATACCTTCTGCTGGCTCCCTTACATGCTCTAGTACATCCCAGTCTCCAGCAGAGGAGCTATATAGCCTGAAGCCAATAGTCATAAGGGCTACTATTGCCAGCAGCAGCATAATATTAAGTGGCAGGCTGATTATCAGCTCCCCTAATAAAAAACCATCATCATTATTCATACTGCCTGACCTGCCGCTCCAGCCTGAGGCTTTTCCTTTCCTGGCCTAGAGGCCAGCTAATTTCTGAAATAGCACGCATCATACCAGCTCTGTCTCCTGACTCAATGCGATTCTTAACATAAAAATTCACCTTGTCCACTATTCGGCTTTTATCCTCCGCCATACCGGACAGGCACATACCGTCAAGCTCTTCCTGAGCGATAAATTCTGCAGTAATCTGATTTCGGCAATTATTGTAAAAAACGCTGTCATTATAAAAAACTGCCAGAATACCACTTAATATTATCAGGCTTATTGCCAGCAGGCTTGTTTCAATAAGAAAGAATCCGCTTTCCTCTGTCAATTTTTCATCCCTCCTTCCGGTGGTGCATCAGACACCCTTATACGTCCAGCACTATCCACTATGATATAGCGTACGGTCCTGCCATCCTGCAGGGATATAGCAGCTGTCGTACCTTGAGTGGCTCCATCCCAGCCAAACTGTATAATGCTGCGGCTAGATCTCATTACCATTCTTTCAGGCACCTTATAGCGTCTTATTACCCTTATGCCCTGGCATAATCTCAGGCCATCCCCATCCACATACAGTTTCATCTCTGGAGCCATCTGCTTATCACGAAAACGAGGATCCGCATTGAAATACTGCCCCTTGGATAGCTCCCTGCACAATCTCAGCTCAGATTGTATCCTGCCAGCCTCATAATCTGTCCGCAGCCATCCTGCAGCCGGCAGACTTGCCGATGACACAGATACCATCAGCAAAAAAATACTTATACATATCATAAGCTCTATAGAGCTTCCACCTTCATTGCATCTCACAGCACTACTCCCAGCGTCATAAACCCTAGGAAGCCCATTTCCTGCAGCAATGCTCCAGCTGACAGAAAAGGCCCGAAGGGTATTTTCATATGAAGTACCTCCTGACCCTTTAGAAGAAGAAGCAGCATCCCAAAGACACCTGCTGCCATGAATGAAAACATTAAGACAATAATGATATCGGAGGAGCCCATCCATATTCCAATGGCCATACCCAGCTTGACATCTCCGCCCCCAAGCCCGCCCCTTGACAATATCCTGATAAGCAGTAGCACCATAGCCCCAGCAGCCCCCCAAAAAAGAGATGCCTCCACAGCCCCTGTCCATCCGGCAGGCCCAAGAGTAATCCGAGCAATTATTCCAGATACAGACATAATCGCGATATGCCGATTATAAATCTTCATATCCATGACATCTATAACAGAAATTAGCAGCAATATACAAAACAGAGCTACTTCACATATAGCATCCGCTTCAATCATAATCACTCAGCATCCTTTGCAGCTTCCCCAGCAGAGGCCTGAGAAAAATCCTTGGCCAGATACCCACCCAAGGAGGCTTCAGCCTCCCCCTCAGCATTTTTGCTAATAGTATATTTCATAGCATCAATTTTCTTTAATCCAGCTGATGTCATCACAGTTCCGGAGGGCGGCTTTACACTCCCCACGTTAACTACATAGTCGGATAAGCTGGATACATCTGCTGGATCATCCCCATTCTGGGCACGATACATAACGATTGCCGTATTAAGTGTCTGAAGATCAGCCTGAATCTTAGCCGTATTGGCCATGGCCGTTGCACTGTTATACTTAGGTATGGCAAATGATACTACCACGCCAACTATAGCAACATACAGCATAAGCTCCAGCATAGAAAAGCCATCATTACCAATGCGCAGCAGTCTTTCCACAAATTTTTTCACATTTTCCCTCCTAAAAAACATGGCTATAAATAGTAAGCATTTCTAAAACCGGCCAGATAATGCTCAACACAATAAAACCAGTCAACGCCCCTGTGAGCAGCACCGCTACTGGTTCAGCTAGTGCCTCTATCCGATGTTCAATAGTCTCAGCCTCCAGCTGGCATATAGCTGCTCCCTCTGCCAGCATTTTTACCATTTCGCCAGATGCATTTCCGACATTTATCAGCTCTAATACAAATACCGGGAAGCAGCCAGCCTGACAGCAGGCGTCATATATATCCTCCCCTCTGGTCAGCAGGGCTTCTGCTACCCGTAGCCGCTGTCTTAAATAACTGTTTTCAAGCACTGATGCCGAAAGCCTTACTGCTTCATCAGCCAGCACTCCACCAGCCAGAAGCATTGACATGGTATCGAGCCAGCATCTCAGCTCTGATAACTGTATCAGTCTGCCGACATACGGAATTCGCAAGAGCAGCTGATTAAGACGCATATCTGCTGCACTATTATTTTTAACCTGCTTCAGCAGCACCACCACAGAAAGAAGCATAACCAGAATAAGCTGCCAATTTTCTGATAGAAGCTCTCCCATTGCCAGCAAAAAACGTGTATTCCAGGGCAGCTCTGCAGACATATCATCAAACAATGCTGCAAATACAGGAAGCACTGCTATCAGCATAAAGGCAACCATTACCACCAGCATTAGCAGCAGAAAAACCGGATAGGCCAGGGCTGTCTTCAGCTGCTGGCTGCTTCTATAGTCCTTCTCCATGCTGCTGGCCTGCCTATCAAGAACTTCCTCCAGAATACCGCCAGCTTCACCAGCACGAACAGCAGCTATCAGCGGCAAGGGAAACAGCCCTCCTGCACCCTTCATAGCCTCAGATAAGGAGGCTCCACCAGAAATAAGGCAATATACCTCAGAAAAAGCTGCTGCAATCCGGTTCTTTGAGCTGCCTGTACCAGAGGCAATAACACGAACCCCCTCTCCTGCAGGAATACCCGCCCGGACCATAACTGATAGCTGCCGGCAAGCCAGTACCAGCTGACGCCTTTCATCCTGCGCCTCCTTCAGCCTGGATATCAGTCCCAGCCAGTCAGCCTGAAGCCTTATTACAAAAAGTCCCTTCAGCTGAAGTCTCAAGGCAGCCTCAGACCTGGTCTCTGCCTCCAGCTGACCCTGATATCTTATTCCCTGTCCATTAATGACCTGATAACGGTATAGCATTTATTCCACCTGAAAGCCCTCTGCCAATGAAAGCTGGGCTATACCCTGCTGCATGGTCTGCATTCCCTGCTTGCCGCCGGCCTGCATAACAGAGGTCAGCTGTTCAAATTTTCCAGCTCTGATCAGGCTTCTTACAGACTGATTAGATGTTAAGATTTCAACTGCACAGCCAAGGCCGCCGCTTTTTACCGGAAACAGCTGCTGGGTACACACTCCCTTTAAAACTGACGACAGCATAGAGCGGCCAGCCGCCCTTTCATCGGCTGAAAACATTCCCTCCAGCCGCTCCAGTGCTTCTACAGCCCCAGCTGTATGCATAGTTGCAACAACCAGATGCCCGGTAGCTGCAGCATCGATAGCCAGCCGTACCGTCTCTGTATCCCGCAGCTCTGAAATATAAATTATATCCGGATCCTGACGCATAGCATTTTTAATAGCCGCAGCATAGGAGTAAAAGCTCTTGCCAAGCTCCCGCTGACTTATAAGGCACCGCCCAGGAGGAAAAATAAATTCTACTGGATCCTCCAGGGTTATAATATGCAGATCATCTATATTATTTAATTCATTAATAAAAGCTGCAGCGCTGGTTGTTTTTCCATTACTGGTTTTCCCAGTTATTAGCAGCAAGCCCTGCCTAAGCTTCAGAAAACGCCTTAATAGTCCAGCCTGCCCCAGCTCGCTAAGCTCTGGAATCTGCCTGGCCAATGTACGTATTGCAAAGCTCAGCCGGCCATCATAAAGTCTGCTGATATTAAACCGGTAGCGCCATTTCCCCATATTCCAGGAAAAATCAGCATTCAGCTTCTTCCTGAAATACTCTGCGCTGTCATCATCCAGCAGTCTGTTAAGCAGACGTCTCATATCCTGCTGGCTGGGAACATATTCCCGTAGAGGTGAAAGGGCTCCATATCTTCGCCAGTATACCGGTACCCCCTCCGTAATATGCACATCTGCCACATTTGCCTCGGCGGCACACAGCATAATTCTTTCAAAATCGTCGTTGGTCAGGCCCATAGCCCAATACCCTCCTTACTTCCCTGATATCTGTAAGTCCCTGCTCCGCCTTCTCTATGCCATCATCCCATAATGATTTTATACCCATCCTGACCATAAGACTTGCCAGATCTGATTCAGACAGGCCATCCAGCAGGGCTTTTCGCAGCTCTGCTGTCATTGGCATAATTTCATGAATTGCCAGCCGTCCAAGATAGCCTGTTCCAGCACACATGTCACAGCCATCTGGCTCTGTTACTGTTCCCAGACTATAAATTCCCCGTGGCTCACGTGCTCCGCTGTCCACTGGACCACGGCAGTGAGGACATACCCGCCTCACCAGCCGCTGTGCTACCACACCTCCTATAGTTGCCGTAATATTATCCATGGATACTCCCATATCCATCAGCCTGCGAACAGCCTCCAGGCTTGTACCAGTGTGAAGCGTAGTATATACACTGTGACCGGTAAGGGCAGCCCGTACTACCAGCCCTGCAGTAACCTCATCCCTTATTTCCCCCACCATGATGATGTCACTATCCTGTCTAAGACAAGCCCTGAGACCAGAGGCATATGTTAGTCCTGCCTTGTCATTAACCTGCACCTGGCTTATTCCCTGAAGCTGATATTCCACAGGATCCTCTATGGTTACAATACAATTTTTCCTATCATTCATCTGCTTCAGTACAGCATAAAGGGTAGTGGTCTTGCCTGAGTTTACTGGTCCTGAAATTATTACAGCCTTCCTGGACATACAGATGGACCTGAAGGTCTCCAGCTCAGTCTCAGAAAACCCAAGCTCTGTTATGTCCCTCAGCATAACCGCAGCATTGAAAAACCGAAGCACCAGCTTTTCCCCAGTAAAGACTGGCAGTACTGAGGCTCTGACATCGATTCTTGTCCCATTAAAGAAAAATGATGTCCTGCCATCCTGAGGAATCCTATGCTCAGCAATGTCCATACCGCACATCAGCTTAAACCTGGAAATAATCGCATTATGGAGCTTAACCGGAATATCTGCATCCATGAGGATAAGCTGTCCATCAACCCTTATACGGCAGCGGGTAGCATCAGCCACAGACTCGATATGCAGATCACTGGCCCCTGCTGTCAGAGCCTGCTCCATAAGTCCATCTGCCAGCTGTACTACCGGATCATCATCTGTACTGATAGCCGTATCCTGTTCCTGCACACGTCCCCCTTTATAACGGATATTAATCATGGCCTGCTGAATTAGCCGTCCGTAGCCGTTATCCATTACGACATGCTCCTGCCTTCTGAGATTGTCCTCACAAGCTCGTCCTCGTATACAACAGACTCATAGGATGCAAGACTTCTCTTGTGCCCATCTCCGCGGCCCGCCAGATACAGCTGCCAATAGGTCTGCCTTCCGTAAGCAGTAAGTGGTACCATAACTGACTTTTCCTTCTGCAGTACCGGCCATAATCGCTCCATAAATTTATATAGCTCACTGGCATCACCATATACCAGATGATGGTTTCCATCAGCCTGTCTCATAAGCCCCACATCATAACCAGCCTCAAAAAGCTGTTGCATAAAGGCCTGTACAAACCTGACATGACTATTATTCCGAAAATCAGCAAGCTTATATTTGTCCTTCAGCTCCTGTGCCAGATCTGCTGCTGTAGGCAGTTCCTCTGGCATATCCACCAACAGAAAATACTTTGACATTTTCAACCTCCATAGTTAATTGATATTGTTATCTAATTGTAAATAATTATAGTTTTTAAAGCTGGTACGCGGTCATTTTTTTTAATTTTTAACTTTTATTTCCTTTGTTAATTGTAAAGTTGTAAAGCAGGTACCAAACACATTTTGCTATTCTCTTCAATATAAAGTAAACATACCTGCATTGTTCGGCAATTATTAATATAACAAGCTATTTATAACTACTGGAATATTCCGGTTTGCATATAATAAAAAAAGCACATTACCATGTTTCCATGATAATGTGCTTATCAGCCATATTCTGCTTATATGTAGGTCAAAATAAGTATGGCTATTACTCCTGGTATACCAAAAATACCAGCCAGTAATGCTTTCAAAAACGTAATCTCGATGCCTGCACCAAAAACATTTACCAATGCCAGCATAATCGCACCAACAACACTGTTAGTTATAAGCTTCCACATCAGCTTAAAAGGCAGTGACAGCAGCTTCATTATAATGCATAGTGCAATGAGACCTACTGCAAACGAAACTATTAACTCCATAGTCTATACCTCCGCTAAATTACTATGCGATTCTCCATTGCCCGCGCCAGAGTAACCTCATCTGCATACTCCAGATCACCGCCTACCGGCAAGCCATGAGCTATTCTGGTAACCTTAATTCCCACAGGCTTTAAGAGCTTCGCTATGTACATAGCTGTGGCCTCACCTTCCACATTGGGATTAGTTGCCATAATAACCTCCTTAACCTCATCTCCGTAAAGACGATTAAGCAATTCCTTTATGCGAAGATTTTCTGGTCCTATCCCCTCAAGCGGTGACAAAGCTCCATGCAGTACATGATAGACGCCCTTAAAATCACGCATGCGCTCCATAGCTACTACATCCTGCGGTTGTTCTACAACACAGATAACAGAGTGGTCTCTGGCCTCTGAGCTGCAGATATAACATGGATCCTTATCAGTTAGGTTAAAGCAGACCTTGCAATAGCCAATTTTTTCTTTGGCCTCAACAATAGCACCAGCCAGAGCCTGCGCCTTTTCCTTATCCATGTCAAGCACATGATAGGCCAGACGTACCGCAGTCTTATTTCCGATACCAGGCAGTGCACGAAAATGCTCTATCAGTTTTGCTAACGGCTCTATGTACTTCATTTATTAAAACATCCCTGGAGGCAGTCCCAGACCAGCAGTAAGCTTGCTCATCTCGCTGGCCATCATCTCATCAACCTTCTTGGTTGCCTCATTGAAGGCAGCCGAGAGAAGGTCCTGAAGCATTTCAACATCCTCAGGATCAACAGCCGCTGGATCAATAACCAGATTCTTAACCTCTTTTTCACCGTTCATGGTAATCTTAACAGCACCGCCACCAGAGGTAACATCTATGGTACGCTGCTTGATTTCTTCCTGCATCTGCTGCATCTGCTTCTGCATTTTCTGCACCTTTTTCATCATACCATTCATATTCATGTTGCCACCATTAAACATAAAAAAACCCCTTTCAAATACAAATATCTGACAAACCTGTTTCAGATATAAATTTATTCAAAATCCTCTTCTGGCGGAATTTCCATAATGTGCCCGCCAAAAATATCCTGTGCTGCCTGCAATCTCTGCTGTTCTTCTTCAGAAAGATTATCCAGATCCACATCTCCTCCCATTATATCATTTGAAGTAAAGTCCTCAAACTCGGGGAATTCTATGTGTTTTTTCTGAAGTGGCGGAGGTGGTGGATCAGACGGATGCTCATTAAGGCTGCAATATAGCCCCAGAGACTTGCCAGTAATCTCCAGAAGATAGCCCTCTATAGATTTCCTGTTCATTTTTTCCACAACCATTTTGGAGGCCGCTTTGGAAAAGACCAGGCCAAAATATCTATCATCCATTCCCAGCAGACGTGCATTTCCTAAAGAAGCCAGAAGCGGTCCCGAGGCTTTTTCCTGAAGCTGCCTCCAGACATTCTGAGCTGCAGCATCAGGAGCAGGAAAGCTGTATGCTTTAGAAGCTGGCGGTGGTAAAGGCTTAGACACAGCCACCTTTTTTTTCAACTGGGCCGGAGCAGCACCTGCCCCTAATTCTTTAAGCTTCTCCACAGCCCTGGCCATCTGGGAAAGCCGGGCCTCCAGCTGAGCAATTCGTTCATCGTCCTGGCCAGTCTGTACTGGTGCATCAGCTACGGATGGTGCCAATACTGCTGGCTCATGGCACAGCTCCAGCAGTACTGCTTCCACAGTAATTCTTGGCTGCGGGGACCATTTTATTTCATTCATGGCCTCGTGCAGCCTGCTTATTACCGCCATAATCCTTTCATGTGAAAACATCTTGCTCTGGTGCCGCAGAACTTCCTCGGTATTTGTATATAGCTCCGTTCCATCAATGGTCCCTGCAGCCTGATAAATCATAAGGCTACGGAAATGCATTGCCAGCTCAGATAGAAGCTGCTGCAGATCCTTGCCATTTTTAAGAAGCTCATCTACATGATGCAGTATATCTGCAGCCCTCCTGGCTGCAATTGCGTCAGCCAGCTTATTAACCCACTCCTTACCTATCAGGCCAAGAAGCTGCTGAACGGTTTCAGCCGTAAGAGTATCCCCCGTCATCAGAGCAGCGCACTGATCAAGAATTGAGAGAGCGTCTCGCATTCCTCCATCAGCCTGCACAGCAATCATCCTGAGAGCCTCCGGCTCAGCTGGCACCTGCATGTTCTCCATCACCAGCTTCAGACGGCCATATATATCATCCACCGTAATACGGCGGAAATCGTAGCGCTGGCAACGTGATTGTATAGTAGCTGGAACCTTGTGAGCCTCAGTTGTAGCCAATATAAACAGCACTCGTTCCGGCGGTTCCTCAAGAGTTTTCAGCAGCGCATTAAAGGCCTCCGTGGTCAGCATATGTACCTCATCTATGATGTACACCTTATAATGACCGCTCTGAGGAGCAAACTTTACTGTCTCCCTGAGATCACGGATTTCATCAATGCCACGATTTGATGCCGCATCAATCTCCCTCACATCCATGGCACTTCCATCACTGATGCTGCGACAGCTGTCACAGCTATTGCAAGGGTGAAGCGTAGGACCATTCTGACAATTCAGTGACTTAGCCAATATCTTGGCTGTACTGGTTTTACCAGTACCTCTCGGTCCAGAAAACAGATAAGCATGTCCTATTCTCCCTGATTCTATGGCATTGGACAGAGTACGGCTTACTGCTTCCTGACCTACAAGCTCATCAAAGCTTGCTGGACGCCATTTTCTATAAAGTGCCACATAAGCCATTTCCGCTCCTCCTATCCTAAAAACAGTTACTTAATATTATAACCTCCACCCTGGGCAAATTCAATCGCTTTAGCAATTACAAAAAAAAGACGCCACCACGGCGTCTTAACCAGCTCATTCTCACAACAGACCACAGCACCCAGGCACCCCCACGGCACAGCCAGCAATCCACTTAGCGCTGCTTCCTTCCAGACCTGACGCGGTTCATGGGACTGACTTGCGCGGGACCAAAGTACTGCAGTCCGTTCTGAAAACGAACTGTTCTGTCCAAAAAAAGACATAAAAATGGCGGAGAGTGAGAGATTCGAACTCTCGGTACAGTATCACCGTACACACGCTTTCCAGGCGTGCTCCTTCAACCACTCGGACAACTCTCCACTTGCTTGAATAACAAAGCGTATTCAATTATGTCGCGCTCATCACAACAATGAGAAGTATATCATCATACCATCTTCATGTCAACACTTTTTTAATAAAATACTTAACAGTATACATCACGGGCCCCAAGCCGCCTTCTTTCAGCCTTTTATTTTTTTGTATAATGGTGTATAATACTTTTGGTTTACAATTATATATGGCATTTATGGAGAGGTGTCCGAGTGGTCGAAGGTGCCTGACTCGAAATCAGGTGAGGTGATGAGCCTCCGGGGGTTCGAATCCCCCTCTCTCCGCCATAATAACTTTTCATTAACAATCCAGCAAGAGGGGGATATAGATTATGAAAAAGGACATCGATTGGGGTTCTCTCAGTTTCGCCTATGTAGATACTGATTATCGCTATGAGACCCGCTATAAGGATGGCAAATGGGACGAGGGTGGCCTCACCACCGACAAGATGATGCAGATTCACGAGTGTGCCGGCGTACTGCAGTATGCACAGACATGCTTTGAGGGCCTCAAGGCATACACTACAGAGGACGGCCGCACCGTTTGCTTCCGCCCTGACCTTAATGCTGAGCGTATGATTAACTCCTGCCAGCGCCTTGAAATGCCAACCATCGATAAGGATAAATTCATCAGCGCTGTAAAACAGGTCGTAAAGGCAAATGAAGGCTTTGTTCCCCCATTTGGCAGTGGTGCTACTCTTTATATCCGTCCATATATGTACGCATCTGGTCCAGTTATTGGCGTAAAGCCAGCTGATGAGTATGTATTCCGTATCTTCACCACCCCAGTAGGTCCTTACTTCAAGGGCGGTGTAAAGCCTATCACTATCCGCGTCAGCGATTTTGACCGAGCTGCTCCTAACGGCACTGGTCATATAAAAGCAGGCCTCAATTATGCCATGAGTCTCCATGCAATTGTTGATGCACATAATCAGGGCTTCGCTGAAAACATGTATCTGGATCCTGCAACCCGCACCAAGGTTGAGGAAACTGGCGGTGCAAATTTCCTGTTTGTGACCAAGGATAATACTGTTGTTACTCCTAAGTCCAGCAGCATTCTCCCATCAATTACCCGCCGTTCCCTGATTTATGTTGCAGAGCATTATCTCGGACTGAAGGTCGAGGAGCGCGAAATTCTCCTGGATGAGGTTAAGGATTTTGCTGAGTGTGGCCTCTGCGGCACCGCAGCAGTAATTTCTCCAGTAGGCAAGATTGTAGACCATGGTAAAGAAATCTGCATGCCAGCTGGCATGGAGAAGATGGGCCCTATCACCCAGAAGCTTTACGATACCCTTACCGGTATTCAGATGGGCCGCATCGAGGCTCCAGAGGGCTGGATCTGCGAGATCTGATAAAATCCTTTTAAACGTCTATCATAAATGGTGTCAGCCATATCTGGCACCATTTATTTTTTTACCGCTTTGCTGTATAATAAGGGTTACGAGATTTTTAACAATAACCTATTGGAGGAAAAAACTGTGACAAATCGTGTACGCACCCGTTTCGCACCAAGCCCAACCGGCTATATGCATATCGGAAACCTTCGCACTGCACTCTATGGTTATCTCTACGCCAGAGCAAATGAAGGCGACTTCCTGCTCCGCATTGAGGATACTGACCAGAAGCGCTATGTAGCAGATGCAGTAGATTTTATAAACCGCACCCTGGCTGCTGCCCATATCGTTCCAAATGAGGGACCTGATATCGGCGGCGACTGCGGCCCATATATCCAGAGCCAGCGTATGGATATTTACAAGAAGTATGCTGAGGAGCTCATTGAAAAGGGATACGCATATCGCTGCTTCTGCGGCGACTGCAGTGAGGAGCAGCATGAGAAGCAGGAGGCTGGCGATGCTAAGAGCTTCGGCGGTTATGACAGGACCTGCCGTGACCTGCCTCAGGAAACCATTGACCAATACCTTGCAGAGGGCAAGCCATATGTAATACGTCAGAAGATGCCTCTTACTGGCGAAGTAGTATTTAATGATGTGGTGCATGGTAACATTACCATTGCCTGCGATACTCTTGAGGATCAGGTTATCCTTAAGCGTGATGGTATGCCTACATACAATTTTGCTAATGTTATCGATGACCATCTGATGAGCATCAGCCATATAATTCGTGGTACTGAGTTCATTACCTCCACTCCAAAGCACGTACTGCTGTACCAGTTCCTGGGCTGGGAGCCACCTGTATTTATTCATCTGCCACCTGTAATGGGCAAAAACGAGGATGGCTCTGTTTCCAAGCTTTCCAAGCGTCATGGTGCAACTGGATTCAGCCAGCTGGTTGATATGGGCTATCTGCCAGAGGCTATTACCAATTATGTAGCACTTCTAGGCTGGAGCCCTAAGTCCGAACAGGAAATATTTACCATGGATGAGCTTATCAGCCGGTTCTCACTGGATGGACTCAGCAAGTCTCCAGCTGTATTCGACTATAATAAGCTGGATTGGGTAAATGGCGAATACTTCAAGGCTATGAGTGATGAGGATTTCGCTGCTGGTGCTAAGCCATTTGCTCCAGAAATGGCCGAACAGCTTGGTGATAAGTGGACCTACCTGGCCTCCCTTTTAAGAACCCGTGTATCACGCTATGACGAAATACCGGGCCAGATTGGCTTCTTTGCTCAGTTACCTGACTATAGCACTGACCTCTTTAACAATAAACGAAACAAGGTAACTCCAGAAAAGGCTGCTGAGATTCTGCCACAAGCCATTGCTATCATAGAAAAGATTACTGACTGGACTCCTGAAGGCATTAATGCGGTACTTCAGCCAGCAATTGCTGAATCTGGCATAAAGATGGGCACCTTCATGTGGCCAGTACGTATTTCCTTATCCGGCCAGACAGTTACCCCTGGCGGTGCTGTCTCTTATACACATCTGACGCTGCCGACGA
>CAMCDL010000020.1 GCA_945873565.1 uncultured Selenomonadaceae bacterium
GCATACGAGATTGCTGTACGTCTCGTGGGCTCGGAGATGTGTATAAGAGACAGGGACTCAGACTCTTATGGATGCATGCCGTAAATATGGCATAAAGCGTTATCACCAGGTATCTACTGATGAGGTATATGGTGATCTTCCATTGGATAGGCCGGATCTTTTTTTTACAGAGGATACCCCGTTGCATACCAGCAGCCCCTATTCGGCATCAAAGGCTTCAGCTGACCTGCTGGTAATGGCCTATCATAGAACCTACGGTTTGCCAGTAACTATTTCCCGCTGCTCTAATAATTATGGTCCATATCATTTCCCTGAGAAGCTGATACCTCTAATGATTATCAATGCATTGCATGATAAACCCCTTCCAGTGTATGGAGAAGGCATTAATGTCCGTGATTGGCTTTATGTAAAGGATCATTGCTCTGCTATAGACCTTATTATCCGTAAGGGACAAGCTGGAGATGTATATAATATAGGCGGTCATAACGAGCGCCAGAATATACAGGTAGTAAAAAGAATTCTATCAGAGCTTGGCAAGCCAGAAAGCTTAATTACTTATGTCACCGATAGAAAGGGACATGACCGCCGTTATGCCATTGACCCGGCAAAAATCTATGCTAAGCTGGGCTGGCTGCCAGAAACCTCTTTTGATGATGGTATCAGGGAAACCATAAAATGGTATCTTCAGCATAAGGATTGGTGGCAGGCTATTATAAGCGGTGAGTATCAGTCATATTATGAGGCAATGTACAGCAATAAATAAAAAATAAAATAGCCATGACAGCAAATATCAGCTGCCATGGCTATTATTTTTATTTATTATACTCTGAAGCGGCTTACAGCCTCCTGCAGGAGCTCAGCCTGTGCGCTGAGCTCAACAGACGCAGCAGCGCTTTCCTGAGCAGTAGAGGAATTGGACTGTACAACCTGTGATACCTGAAGCACACCCTGATTAATCTGCTCGATAGCAAGGTTCTGTTCATTGGATGCCTTGGCAATAGCACCTACCAGGTCGGCTACCTGAGAGACATTGCCTACAATGGTACTAAGCATTTCAGCAGTTTTGTTGGCTATAGCCTGTCCCTCATTTACCTTAGCAATGGAGTTTTCAATCATATCCGTGGTTTCTTTGGCAGCCTTGGCACTACGGGCCGCTAGATTCCTGACCTCTTCAGCAACAACAGCAAATCCCTTGCCGTGCTGACCAGCCCTTGCTGCTTCAACTGCGGCATTCAGAGAGAGAATGTTAGTCTGAAATGCTATCTCATCAATTACCTTTATAATCTTGGAGATGTTAGCAGAAGCTGCATTGATTTCATTCATTGCAGTCAGCATGTCATTCATATCCTGATTTCCTATTTCTGCATTGGACTTGCAGGTCATAGCCAGGTCGTTGGCATCACCTGCATTAGCTGCATTGCTTCTGGTCTGAGAGGCAATTTCAGAAATAGATGCAGAAAGCTCTTCAACAGAAGAAGCCTGTACTGTAGCACCGGTAGAGAGACTGTTGCCTGAGTCTGAAATATTTTTTGAACCAGAGGCAACCTGCTGGGCAGCCACTGTAATCTTCTCTATTACATCTCCCAGCTGTTCAATCATGGTGTTAAAGGCGTCTGCTACATGACCTATTTCATCATTGCGGTCTACATCAAGCTTTACAGTAAGATCGCCATTAGCCATGAGTACAGTCTTTTCTGCTAGCTGCTTCAATGGGTTTACAAAACTATTTGTAAGCAATCTGGCGAAGATTGCTGCAATTATAAGAAGAATCAGCACAATACCAGCTACGGTGAGAATAGATTTATAGATTGCTGAGGTTACATCATCCATAGGGGTTTCGACTACTACGCACCAGTTCAGGTCCTTTATAGGTGCTGAAGCAGCTAGACACTCATTTTCGGAGCCGTTTACATACCTAGTCGTAGTAACGCCCCCAGCCATAGCATTTTTGATTGGATCCAGGGATGACCAGTTGGTTACATTTTCAGTAAACCGCTTATCTGGATGAATCATAACATTTCCCTTGGTGTCAGTAAGATAAATGATTTCATGACGATCATCAAGGTGTCCTATACCGCTGAACAGATACTCCTCCAGGGTTCCCATGTTGAAGGTGGAGGCAATAGCACCAATAACATTGCCTGCTTCGTCTTTAATAGGCACAGCAGCAATAATCATCATTTTATTGGTAGCCTTGGAAAGTGTAGCATCGCTGAAAGCAAAAGGTTTACCATCTTTAAGAACGGCTTTAATATAATCGCGGTCTGAAACATTTACATAATTACCAGAATCACGGGCAATCTGCTGTCCGTTAGTATCACATATAAATGCATTGGATACTTCTGGCGAGTTCTGGGCTAGCCTTTTAAGTGCATTAATCTGGCTCTGCCGATCCATAGAAGTAACATCAGATGAGGCTGCCAGTGTAAGCATGGCATTTTTCTGTGATATAAGAAGATCCCCAAGCGCTCCCGCCTTGAGATTAGCCGTATATCTGTTATGCGTATTAATCTCGGATATATGGTCGTCAAAGGCAGCAGTTTCTACTAGGAAAGTAACGATAGCCACAGGAATCAAGGCAAGCAGAACAAAACTTAACGTCATCTTCTTGCTTAGATTCATGTGTTTAAATAATCCTAACCCCATAATTTTACACCTCAAAATTCAATTTTTTGATTTTAGTATAAACCCGACTAAAGTACTATTTGACAAAAAATCCTATTTTCCTGCTTTTCCAATAAGGGAAAACGAAGCACATTGCTTATTTTCAATAAAAGTTGAATTGTGACTATATTTATAGTAAAATGATTGAGTATAATGTTTTTTGTAGGTGATATTTTTGGCAAACATGATGTTTGATTTAATAAAACAGGATTTGGAAGCCTTGGAGAAGCAGCTTCTTGAGGCGGTAAAGTCTCCTGTAGAGCTGGTTACTGAAATCGGTACGCATCTTGTAACTGCAGGTGGCAAGCGTTTGAGGCCAGCTATGTATTTCTTGGCTGCTAGATGCGGCAAGAGTTATAATCTTGATAGAGCAATTCATCTGGCAGTTGCGCTTGAAATGATTCATATGGCATCTCTGGTACATGATGATGTTATAGATAATGCGGATACCCGCCGTGGCAAGGCTACTGCCAATGCACGATGGGGAAATCAGCTTTCTATTTTGAGTGGTGATTATTTATTTGCTAATGCATTTTATCTTGTTGCCTCCAATAATTATGGTACAAGGGTGAATACTCAGCTTGCGAGGCTTATATGTGATTTAAGTGCAGGTGAGATAATTCAGAATAAGGAAATTTATACTGCCTGCTGTGATGTTGATGAGTATTATGAACGTATTGCATGGAAGACTGCAAACTTTATTGCTGTAAGCTGCCAGCTTGGTGGTGATGTGGCTGGTCTGGATGAGAAATTCATTGATGCTCTGTATGAGTATGGCTATTGCATTGGTATGGCCTTCCAGCTTACAGATGATCTTCTTGATCTTACTAGTGATACCGAGAAGCTGGGAAAGCCGGCTGGTAATGATATACTTCAGGGAATTGCTACTCTGCCAACCATCAGGGCATTATCAGTAAGTCCAGATAAGGATGAGCTTATGAATATTGTCACAAACCGCAGCATGACTGACGCGGATGTGGCAAGGGCTATTGAAATAGTAAAGGCGTCTGATGGTATTGAATTCACCAAGGCAAAGGTTGAGGAGTTCCTTGACAGGGCAAGAAAGGTTCTGCCGGAAGAAATGCCAGCGGAAATCCGTGAGGCTTATCTTATGGCTGCTGATTTTATCGGTGGCCGGGAATTCTGATTGGAGGCATAAAAATGTTTGGGATTGGTGTACCTGAGCTTATGCTTATCCTGGTTGTCGGCCTGGTAGTTTTTGGACCGGCAAAGCTTCCTGAGATTGGAAGGGCTCTGGGAAAGACCATAGGTGAGTTTAAAAAGCTCAGTAATAGTATAACTGTGGAGCCTATTAAGGCTGACCCGCCACAGAGAAAGAAGTCAGATGAACCTTCTGAAAAGGCAGCAGAGGCTGAGGCACCTGCTGAAGTCAAGGAAGAAAGCAGCAAGGATTGATAATCAGGACCTGAAAGGGTCCTTTTTATTTGGATTCTAAAGCATTTGCTTTTGAGGATGTTGGAGGTTATAATTAAGTGGATAGACTATATTCTTTTGGAGGTATATGATATGTTCGGATTGGGAGTTCCTGAGTTAATTCTGATACTGGTTATTGGTCTGGTGGTTTTCGGAGCTGGCCGTCTGCCTGAAATCGGACGTGCTCTAGGCAAGAGCATCAGTGAATTTAAGGCTGCAGGCTCTGAGGATAATACCCTCAATATAACCTCTGAGAGCAATAAGGAAGAGCAGAAATAATGGCAGAAGAGTTAGAAGAGAAAGTAGAAGATGACGGCAGTATGCCCATATTGCAGCATCTGGAGGAGCTTCGCTGGCGGCTTATAAAGTCAATTATAGCAATAGCAGTATGCAGCGGCGTGGCATTCTTCTTTCTGGATGAAATAATGGCTTATATTACAGCATCCGCCGGGAAGCTGTATTACATGCAGCCGTCAGAGGCTTTTTTTACTTACATGAAGGTCACAATCTTCTGTGGCTTTCTTTTGGCACTGCCCATCATTTTTTATCAGATGTGGGCATTCCTTTTGCCGGCACTGAGATATGGTGAGAGGGTTGTGCTGGCAATTCTGGTGCCATCATCAGTAGTGTTGTTTCTGTCCGGCATGGCATTTTCTTTTTTCATAGTGCTGCCATCAGCAGTAAGGTTCTTTATGGGACTGGGAACAGAAACCTTGGCACCGATGTTCTCTGTAGAGAAGTATTTTGATTTTGTGCTGGCCTTCATTCTCCCTTTTGGAGCAGTGTTTGAGCTGCCACTAGTTATAATAATATTGGCCAAGCTGGGCTTTGTATCATCCATATCTTTGCAGAAATGGTTCAGGTACATAATATTCTTTGCCTTTGTATTTGGTGCAGTAGTATCACCAACACCTGATATTTTTACTCAGAGTATGATTGCCATACCAATGATACTGCTTTATGGTATCAGCCTTGGCATAGTTAAGTTCATTATGAGAAAGTAATGGAGGTCAATTGTGGCTTTTAAGGATTTACGAGAGTTTATAGATTTGCTGGAAAGCCGCGGAATGCTCAAGCGTATTACCGCTGAGGTTGACTGCGAGCTGGAAATAACTGAGATTACAGACCGCGTTTCCAAGATGGAGGGCGACAAGAATGTGGCACTTCTGTTTGAAAATGTTAAGGGCTATGATATTCCGGTGCTGATGAATGCATTTGGTTCTATGGAGCGTATGGCTATGGCTCTTGGGGTAGAAAAGCTGGATGATGTGGCAGAGGAGCTTAAGGAAATCCTGAAGCTGCCATATATTTCTCTTTCCCATAAGATGGACCTTATCGATATTATTCCCACTGCTAAAAAGGCTATAAACTTCCCTAAATACGTAAAGAAGGCACCTTGCCAGGAGGTAGTCATCACTGATGAGCCTTCTCTGGACAAGTTCCCTATACTGAAGTGCTGGCCTCAGGATGGAGGCAGGTTTATTACTCTGCCATTGGTTTTTACCAGAAATCCTAATACCGGTAAGCGGAATGTAGGAATGTATCGCCTGCAGAAGTATGATAGCAGAACTACTGGCATGCATTGGCATATTCACAAGAATGGTGCTGATAACTGCCGTGATACTAAGGCTCTTGGACAGCAGCGCATGGAGGTTGCTGTAGCCATTGGCACTGATCCGGTGCTTACCTATGCTGCTACTGCACCGTTGCCTAGAGACATAGATGAGATGGTGTTTGCAGGTTTCCTGCGTCATAAGTCGGTAGAGATGGTAAAGTGCAAGACTGTTGATGTGGAGGTTCCTGCACATAGTGAAATTATTCTTGAAGGATATGTAGATGTTGATGAAAGAAGATGGGAGGGGCCATTTGGTGACCATACCGGATACTATTCCTTGGCTGACTGGTATCCAGTTTTCCATATAACCTGTATTACTCACAGGAAGAATCCTATTTATCCTTCCACTATAGTTGGTAAGCCTCCTATGGAGGATTGCTATATTGCTAAGGCTACTGAGAGGATTTTCCTGCCGTTTCTTAAGCAGGCAATCCCTGAAATCGTGGATATAAATCTTCCGCTGGAGGGAGTTTTTCATGATTGTGCCTTCGTGTCAATTAAGAAGACATACCCTATGCAGGCCAAAAAGGTTATGTCAGCAATATGGGGCATGGGCCAGATGATGTTCACTAAGATGATTATTATTGTTGATGCTCATGTAGATGTACAAAATGAAAAAGAGGTGTGGTGGCGCGTATTCAATAACATTGATGCTAAGCGTGACCTGGTAATGGTTGAAGGGCCTCTTGATGTTCTAGACCATTCATCTCCTATGGCAAAGTGGGGTACGAAGGTTGGTATAGATGCTACCAAGACCTGGCCAGAGGAGGGTCATACCCGTGAATGGCCAGATGAGATTGTCATGACTGATGATATTAAGGCACAGGTAGATGCTAAGTGGAAGGAGTTAGGCCTTGAGTAATTCTGGTTTTATGAGAAAGCTTGATGCTAGCTTGAATAATATAGCGTTTTACCAGACTGTTTTTTCGTTGCCTTTTGCCTATATGGCAGCCTTCCTGGCAGCAAATGGGGCTCCTGATTTTATGGTAATGGTCTGGATTACCTTGGCTATAGTATCAGCTAGAAGTGCGGCACTTGCTCTCGATAATCTGATTGACCTCAAATATGATAAGGATCAGCCGAGGTTTTCCAAGCGCCCGATGGTGGCTGGAGAAATTAATAAGAGGGATGTTATACTGCTGATAGTTATATGTTTTGCTGTACTTATAATCTCTGTATTGCAGCTTAATCCTATCTGTATAAAGCTTCTGCCCATAGCAGCCCTGCCGTTTATTATTTATCCGTATATGAAGCGTATTACATGTCTTTGTCACTACATGTGCGGCTTGGCAGTATGTATGGCACCTGCCGGCGGATGGGTGGCTGTAACCGGTGAATTATCCTGGACCATGTTTGTGCTGTGTCTGGCCGTATGCCTTTGGATAGGCGGCTTTGATATGGTATATGGGGCTCAGGATGAAAAATTTGATAAGGAGCATGGCCTTCATTCTATGGCTACAGCTGTAGGGGCAAGGAATGCTCTTATAATAGCTCAGCTTACTCATGTAGCTAGCCTTATATGCTTTATACATCTGGGACAGATGCTGAATCTTGGGCTTTTATACTATGCTGGTGTTGTAATAGCTGCAGGCACGCTTTATTATCAGCATAGTCTGATAACACCATCTGATTTTAGTGCTTTTACCCGAGAATACTACATGCGTAATGGTATAGTCAGTGTAGCAATTTTTATCTGCACTCTGGCAAGTATGTATATATGATTTACACAAGGAAGGAAAGATTGTAATGGCAGCCAAATTATTAGAAGGTAAGCTGTTTGCTGCAAAAATCCGTGAGGAGGCGGGCAGAAGAGCATCAGAACTTAAAGAAAAGACTGGCGTGACCCCAGGATTGGCGGTTATCATTGTTGGCGAAAATCCTGCATCCCAGGTTTATGTTCGCAATAAGCATAAGGCATGTACCGAGCTTGGTTTTCATTCTGAAAGTGTCGAGCTTCCAGAGGATACTACTCTAGAGCAGCTTCTGGCTGAAATAAAGCGCCTCAATAATGCGCCTGAGATTCACGGTATTCTTGTACAGCTGCCATTGCCAAAGGCTCTTCAGAAGTATGAGTCTGAGGTGCTGGAGGCTATAAGTCCGTTAAAAGATGTTGATGGCTTTCATCCGGTAAATGTTGGCCGGCTGGTAACTGGACAGAAGGCTCTGGTACCGTGTACTCCAAATGGCTGTATCAAGATGCTGGAATTGGCAGGAATCCCTATAGAGGGGGCAAATGCTGTAGTAATCGGCAGAAGCAATATCGTAGGCAAGCCTATGCTGAATCTGCTGCTGAGCCGCAATGCAACTGTTACTATATGTCATTCCCGTACAAAGAATCTGGCTGAGGTAACCAGCAAGGCAGATATATTAGTGGCTGCTGTAGGCAAGCCGGGCTTTGTTACTGCTGATATGGTAAAATCGGGTGCTACTGTAATAGATGTAGGCATCAACCGCATTGCACCAAAAAAGCTGGTGGGTGATGTTGATTTTGAAGCTGTCAAGGAGGTTGCTGGAGCAATTACACCAGTACCAGGCGGCGTTGGACTTCTTACCATAGCTATGCTGATGATGAATACTGTTGATGCTGCTGAGATGCAGCTCAATGGTTAAGTTATAAATATGTAGATTGATAAGGAGAGTATGTGCGATGAAAACAGATGTTGAGATAGCGCAGGAAGCGGTAATGGAGCCAATCAGCAGAATTGCTGCTGGTCTGGGAATAGCTGAGGATGATTTAGAGCTTTATGGCAAGTATAAGGCAAAGATTTCTTTGGATGCCTGGAATAAGGTAAAAGATAGACCAGATGGCAAGCTGGTGCTTGTAACTGCGATTAATCCTACTCCAGCTGGTGAAGGAAAGACCACTACCAGCGTAGGACTGGCAGATGCATTTCATAAGCAGGGCAAGAAAATTGCTGTAGCTCTACGTGAACCTTCCCTTGGACCATGCTTCGGACTCAAGGGCGGTGCAGCAGGTGGCGGCTATGCTCAGGTAGTTCCTATGGAGGATATCAACCTGCACTTTACTGGTGATTTCCATGCAATTACCACTGCCCATAACCTTCTGGCTGCAGTAATCGATAATCATATCCAGCAGGGTAATGCCCTGGACCTGGATGTCCGTCGTATTGCTTGGAAGCGTGTGCTTGATCTTAATGATCGTGCTCTCCGTCATGTTGTAATCGGTATGGGCGGCAAGGCTCATGGTGTGCCTAGGGAAACCGGCTTTGATATTACTGTTGCTTCTGAGATGATGGCAATTCTGTGCCTTTCTTCTGACCTTGAGGATTTGAAGAAGCGCCTAGGACAGATTGTAGTAGCATATACTCGTGATGGACGGGCTGTACGTGCTGATGAGCTTAATGTTACCGGAGCACTTACTCTGCTTTTTAAGGATGCAATCAAGCCAAATCTGGTGCAGACCCTCGAAGGAACTCCTGCACTGATTCATGGTGGTCCTTTCGCAAATATTGCTCATGGCTGTAACTCTGTAATGGCTACCAAGTTTGCCTTGAAATTTGCCGATGTAGTAGTTACTGAGGCTGGCTTTGGTGCTGATCTTGGTGCAGAAAAGTTCCTTGATATCAAGTGCCGCTTTGCTGGCTTTAATCCAGATGCGGTAGTAATAGTTGCAACAGTTCGTGCTTTGAAGATGCATGGAGGTCTGCCAAAGGCCGACCTTGGTAAGGTTGACATGGCTGCTCTCGAAAAGGGCCTTGCAAATCTTATTAAGCACATTGAGACTGTTCAGGCCTTTGGCCTTCCTGCAGTTGTTGCTATCAATGCATTCCCTACCGATACTGCTGAAGAGCTTGCCTTTGTTGAGAAGAAGTGCAATGAGCTTGGCGCTGAGGTTGCTCTGTCCGAGGTATGGGCAAAGGGCGGCGAAGGCGGTCTGGCTCTGGCTGACAAGGTATGGAAGGCAATGGAGAAACCAAATAATTTTAACTTTACCTATGATGTTGAGAGCTCCATTCCTGAGAAAATTGATGCTATTGTAAAGCGCGTATATGGCGGCCTTGGTGCAGACTTTACCCCAGCGGCCAAAAAGCAGCTTAAGGAGATTGAGGAGCTGGGCTTTGATAAGATGCCAGTATGTATGGCTAAGACCCAGTATTCACTGTCAGATGATCCATCAAAAATGGGACGCCCGGAGGGCTTCCGCATTACCGTTAAGGAACTGAGGATTTCTGCTGGTGCCGGCTTTATTGTTGCTCTGACCGGTGATATTCTCACCATGCCTGGCCTGCCTAAGAAGCCTGCAGCAGAGAATATGGATATAGATGTAAACGGCAAAATTACTGGTCTGTTCTGATTATGTTTGTTTAACAGAGCTTATGAGGAGGTATCTGCCATGGATTTTAAGGAAGTAGTAAAAAAACGCTATTCATGTAAGAAATTTGATGGACGCAAGGCTGAAAAGGATGCTCTGCTGGCAATACTGGAGGCAGGCCGTCTTGCTCCTACTGCTAAGAATCTGCAGGAGCAGCATATTTATGTGGTAGAATCTGCTGAGGGCCTGGCGAAAATTGATGAGGCAACACCTTGCCGTTATAATGCGGGAACTGTGCTGGTAGTAGCCTTTGACAAGAATAATGTATTTACTTATCCTGGCGGTAAGCGCGATTCCGGTATAGAGGATGCTGCCATTGTAGCAACTCATATGGTATTGGCGGCTGCAAATGAGGGAGTAGACAGCTGCTGGCTTAATTTCTTTGATCCTGATGCAGTTGCTGCATCCCTTGGATTGCCAGAAAATGAAGAGGTGCTGATGCTGCTTGACCTTGGCTATGCAGCACCTGAGGCTGGCCCGCTGCCAAATCATAGCTCAAGGAAGCCTCTTACTGAAACCGTTTCCTATATCTGATAGGCATTTCTGATGAATAAGCACACGTCATTCAATCATTGGATGATGTGTGCTTTCTTTTTCAGTTTTTTCTAATAAGGATGAATGAATTGCAGGATTTTATGGACCTGCGTAGAATAAGTATGAGAGGAATATCATTCAGTATGGGGGGCATTAGATTATGTATAATGATGAGTACAAGCGTTGGCTGGCAGCTGATTTAGAGGATGCAGATCTGTATCCTGAGCTGGCTAAGATTGAAGGAAATGAAGAAGAAATAAAGGATCGATTTGCGGTTTCCCTGAAGTTTGGTACTGCAGGCTTGCGTGGCGTGTTAGGTGCTGGTACTAATAGAATGAATATCTATGTAGTTCGTCAGGCTACTCAGGGTCTCGCGAACTGGGTAAAGACCCAGGGCGGTAATCAGACAGTTGCAGTAAGCTTTGATACCCGTTTGAAGAGCGATGTATTCTCAAAGACTGCAGCCTGTGTACTGGCAGCAAATGGCATCAGGGTTCGTATTTATGATGCTGCAATGCCAGTTCCTGCGCTCTCCTTTGCAACCAGATTCTATCAGTGCAATGCTGGTATCATGGTAACTGCTTCTCATAATCCTGCAAAATATAACGGATATAAGGCATATGGACCAGACGGCTGCCAGATGACTGATGATGCGGCTGCTATTGTTTATGATGAAATTCAGAAAACTGATGTCCTCACCGGAGCAAAGTATATTTCCTTTGCACAGGGTGTCGAGGATGGTCTTATCCGCTTTGTGGGCGATGACTGCAAGAAGGCTTTTTATGAAGCTATTGAGTCTCGACAGGTCCGTCCAGGACTTGCGAAGACTGCTGGCCTGAAGCTGGTTTATAGCCCGCTGAATGGCGCAGGTCTGGTTCCTGTAACTCAGGTGCTGAAGGATATTGGCATTACTGATATCACCATCGTTCCGGAGCAGGAATACCCAAATGGTTATTTCACCACCTGCAGCTATCCAAATCCAGAAATATTCGAGGCATTGAAGCTGGGACTTGAACTGGCAAAGGACTGTGGGGCAGATCTGATGCTGGCAACTGATCCTGATGCAGACCGTGTTGGTATTGCTATGAAATGCCCTGATGGCTCCTATGAGCTGGTTTCTGGTAATGAGATGGGTGTACTGCTGCTGGATTATATTTGTGCTGGACGCATTGAGAAGGGAACAATGCCAAAGAATCCTGTAGCTGTAAAGTCTCTGGTTTCTACACCTCTGGCTGATGCAGTAGCAAAAAATTATGGTGTTGAGCTTAGAAGTGTTCTTACTGGCTTCAAGTGGATTGGCGACCAGATTGCTGGCCTTGAGGCAGCTGGTGAGGTTGAACGTTTCATTTTCGGCTTTGAGGAAAGCTATGGCTACCTTTCTGGATCTTATGTACGCGATAAGGATGCAGTAGTTGCTTCCATGCTTATCTGCGAAATGGCAGCATACTATAGAAGTATCGGTTCCAGCATCAAGGAGAGACTTGAGGAGATTTATGCTAAGTATGGCAGATATCTCAATAAGATTGATAGCTTTGAGTTCCCTGGCCTGTCCGGTATGGATAAGATGAACGGCATCATGCAGGAGCTGAGAAATAATCCACCTGCAGAGATTGGTGGACTCAAGGTTGTAAAAGCTACTGATTATAAGAAACCAGAAGAAACTGGTCTGCCAGCTGCTAATGTACTGGTTTATGCTCTTGAGGGGGGACCTTCCGTAGTTGTAAGACCTTCTGGTACTGAGCCAAAGATTAAGGCATACTACACTACCCTGGGCAAGAATCTTGAGGAGGCTCAGGCTCAGAAGGATACTCTGGCAGCATCCCTTAAGCCGCTTTTCGCTTGATCAGATAATCGAGCTTATTAATGATTAATTAGTAAAAGCAGCTCTTCTGAGCTGCTTTTATACTAGTAAGGAGTTTTACATATGGAATACATAAAAATTAAGGAGCAGGATGCTAAGCACTATATATATGAGTTTGAAGGAAGATATCCTGTTATTGATGAAAAGGCTTATTCCTTTAGCACAGCAACCCTGATTGGTGACGTTGAACTTAAGGAGTATGCAAGCATATGGCCTAATGCGACCCTGCGTGGTGATATTAACAAGATAGTTGTTGGCCGGTATAGCAATATTCAGGATAACAGCTGTCTGCATGTGGCGGATGAGTATGGATGTATCGTTGGTGATTACGTAACTGTCGGACATAGTGTTACCTTGCATGCCTGCACTATTGAAGATAATTGTCTCATCGGTATGGGAGCCACCGTTCTTGATGGTGCTGTAGTGGGTCATGGTTCTATAGTCGGCGCAGGTGCCCTGGTTACCAAGGGAACCATTATACCGCCTAATTCATTGGTAGTAGGCTGTCCAGCGAAGGTTAAAAAGACCCTTGATGAGGCAGGGGTCAAGGCTATTCGTTCTCAGGCGATAAAGTATAAGAGTGAGTGGGCCGAAAAGTATGGTCTGGGACCAGATGTCGGTGGCGAAATATATGATGGCTCGCAGATTGTATAATACTGGTAATGTCTTTTGGAAAGGTAATAAAGAAAATGGTTTCAGAAAAAATGTATGGTCTTGGCACCAAAAAATCCACAATTAGAACAATATTCGAGTTTGGCAGAAAGCGTGCTGCGGAGATTGGTGAGGATAATGTGTATGATTTCAGCATAGGAAATCCTAATGTTCCTGCGCCTGCTGCTATTAACAAGGCTATTTGTGATGTGCTTCAGGAAATGGATTCCTGTGCAGTGCATGGCTATACCGTAGCTCCTGGTGATCCTGTAGCAAGAGAAGCTATTGCTAAGAGCATCAATCGCCGATTCGGTATGAATTTCAGCAGCAAGAACCTGTTTATGACATCTGGTGCAGCAGCTGCGATTACTATATGCTTCAAAGCACTTAATGAGGGGGATGATGAGTTCATTGCTTTTGCCCCATATTTTCCAGAATATGGCTGTTTTGTTGATTCGGTAGGAGGTAAGCTGGTGGTTGTACCAGCCAATACTTCTGATTTCCAGATTCAGTTTGATGAATTTGAAAAGCTCATCTCTCCAAAGACTAAGGCTGTTATTGTAAATTCTCCTAATAATCCCAGCGGTGTTGTATATTCGGAGAAAACCATCCAGCGTCTGGCAGCTATTCTTGAGTCTAAAGAAAAGGAATATGGACATCCTATATTCATTATCTCTGATGAACCATATAGAGAGCTGGTTTATGGTGGAATTGATGTACCATATCTGCCGAAGTATTATAAGAATACATTGGTGTGCTATTCTTGGTCTAAGTCTCTTTCTCTTCCTGGTGAACGTATCGGCTATATAGCTGTTCCTGATGAGGTGACTGATTTTGGCTGTGTGTATGGTGCCATTGCAGGTGCAGCAAGAATACTGACTCATGTAAATGCATCATCATTGTTCCAGAGAGTGGTAGCCCGCTGCACTGATGTGCCATCTGATATAGCTGCTTATGAGGAAAATGGCAATATCCTATACAATGGTTTAGTAGAGGCAGGCTTCTCATGTCTTAAACCTCAGGGAGCATTTTATCTGTTCCCTAAAGCATTGGAGGATGATGATTACGCCTTCTGTGAAAAAGCCAAGAAATATGATCTGCTTCTGGTGCCAGGAAGTGATTTTGGCTGTCCAGGATATTTCAGAGCTGCATATTGTATAAAGAAGGAAACTATAGAACGTTCCCTGTCTGCGTTTAAGAAGCTGGCAGAGGAGTATAACAAGTAAAAAACTAACCCCATAGCGAGGTGTTGTTATGCTGGATATATGCAATGACGATATTATAGCAGGTGTTGTTGAGGAATTTATGGCAATCGCTGATATTCCTAGGCCTTCAGGACACGAAAAGGCTGTAAGTGATTATCTTAAGACGGCATTTGAGGAAGCTGGCTGTACTGTTGTACAGGATGAGGCAAATAACATAATTGCCGATTTTCCAGCCACTGCTGGTTTTGAAAATGCATATCTTACTGTTCTGCAGGCACATATGGATATGGTATGCGTGGCAGAGCCAGGAAAGAAATATAATCCACTTACTGATCCTATAGAGCTCATGACCGATGAAAGTGGCTGCTATCTTATGGCTAACGGTACTAGCCTGGGGGCTGATGATGGTATCGGTATTGCTGAAATTCTGTTTGTGCTGAAAAATATTCAGCAGAATGGACCAATCAGGGTAATAATTACAACTGATGAAGAGCAGGGCATGACTGGTGCAAAGGCTCTTGATGCAAAATATCTTTTGGATGCCACATATCTAATAAATTGTGATTCCGAAAATTTTGATGAGATTACTATAGGTAGTGCTGGCAGTGTGCTGATGAAGTTTAAGCGTAGCCTGGAGTATGTACCATGCTCTAAGACCAAGGGCCGCAGGATATCCATAAATGGCCTTCTGGGGGGGCATTCCGGAACTGAAATTCATAAGGGCCGGGGCAATGCTATTCGTACGATGCTGTTTCTCTTGAAGGATCTTTTTGAGAACAGCGTTATGTGTGATCTGGCTGATATATACGGGGGCAAGGCAGTAAACGCTATTGCTGATGAAGCTGTGGCTGTTATAGCTACCGATGCGGATGATGAAGATATTCTTAGGGTAATAAGCCAGAGAAAGGATATTTTTAAAAGTCTGTATGGTTCATCTGGTGATTCAATAGAGATTGAGCTTACCGAGGTACCTGTGCCAGAAAAGATACTTCATCCGCTGCTTAAGAGAGATCTGATACATCTGACGCTAATGCTTCATAGCGGAGTTCTTGCCATGTCACAGCTTAAACCATCTATGGTGGAAACATCTGCTAATCTTGGTATGCTCAGACTTAAGGATGGCTTTGCAGAGCTAAGCTATTTTGCCCGTTCTTCTATTGATGAAAAGCTCCATGAGCTTGCTAAGGTAGCAGAAATTCAGGCTGCTGTAAATAGCTTTGAATGTGAATTGGGAGATTTTTCACCTGGCTGGAAGGAACGAAGTGATAGCATGCTGATGCTGGTGCTTAACGAAATATTCCAGAACCAGAATGGCTTTCCTATGCAAGTTGAGACCATTCATGCCGGCCTTGAGTGTGGCTGGCATTATCAGAAAAATCCAGAGCTGGATATGGTGTCTATTGGTGCTACAACTGTAGATATACATAGTCCTAAAGAAAAGCTTATGCTGGAGTCAATTGTACCACAGGTAAAGCTTATTATAGGGGCTTTGGAAAATATAGCTATGTTCTGATAAGTAATCATCTATTGCGGGCTTATGGCCCGCTTTTTTTTGCAGGAATTTTATCTGCTGATGCAGAATATAAATAGTTGGATAATATTCTTTTTTTATATGGGGAATAATAAAATGAAAAGATTGTGCTTGCTTTTTATAATATTGCTGTCAGTAGTGGCATCTTCCTGCATCTTTTATAATAGCCAGGTTTCGGAGGATGATTCTGTAATATTTCATGATGAAGCTGATAGGCAGGAAAAAATGCTGCCGAATCATAAAATAGTCAGGGTCGGTTATTTTCCTGGTGGAGAGTTTATGCAGGGCAATTCTGATGGAGAACGCAAATCAGGATACGGCTATGAATATCTGCAGCATATTGCTGGTGTAACAGGCTGGGAATATGAATATGTCTATGGTGACTGGATACAGCTTTTTCAAAAGCTACAGGATGGAGAAATCGACATTCTTGCTGAGGTATCGTATACCGATGAACGTAGTAATACTATATTGTTTCCAAACGATATAATGGGAACACAGAATTATTATATATTTGTTAAGGAGAATGATGATAGATTCGATAGTGAAAACCTTAATACCCTTAATGGAGCTAAGATAGGTGTAAATGCTGGTACATATCAGGAAAAAGTACTCAAGGAGTGGGTGGCTCAGAATAACCTTTCTATTGAGATAGTACCATATTTCAAAGAGCTGCACGAATGCTATCGCGATTTATATACCGGCAAGGTCGATGCAATGGTGGAACTTGATCAGCATGGACGCCTGTCGTCAGTTAAAGCTCTTGCTAAGATTGGAAGTTCCGATTATTACTTGGCTGTTTCTAAAAGCAGGCCAGATCTTCTCGATGACATTAATAAAGCTCAGAAGCATACCCAGGAAATAATGCCAGGTTTTATACAGCGTCTGCAGTATAAGTACTATGGTGACAACATGGTTTTCTTGAGGTTTTCTAAAGCCGAGAAGGAATGGATTAATAATCATCAGGTTTTGAGAGTGGGCTATATTCTGGATTATATGCCATATAGTGATTCAGAGATAAGCACCGACACTGATTTGTCACAGGCCAGAGGTG
This sequence comes from uncultured Selenomonadaceae bacterium, assembly GCA_945873565.1. Classification (GTDB taxonomy): domain Bacteria; phylum Bacillota; class Negativicutes; order Selenomonadales; family Selenomonadaceae; genus CAMCDL01. The sequence goes on from CAMCDL010000020.1 coordinate 16,883, forward strand.
CAACTATAGAGTTATTGAACCGAATAAAGCATCGTTTGGGCCTTGATGATATGGAAATAGAATTTGTTCCCATTAAGTCTTATAAGGATATGAAGCAGGCATCTGAGGATGGCAGGATAGACTTGATTGCTCCTATCTATGCTGATATATGGCAGGCTGAGCAGCATGGCTATTTTAATACCAGCAGCTTTAATACAATTAATATTGTTATGATATGTCCAAAAGATATAGCGCGTGGAAGTATTAAGACAGTAGCGGTTACATTAAATGACCCTCTGGTAGCCTACTATGAAGAATTTTTTTCTCGTGATGTTTATTTAAAGTATTTTAAGGATAATTATGATTGTATCCGAGCGGTAGCTGCTGGGCAGGCTGATTGTACCTATATGAATGCTTATAAAGCCAGCAAGCTAATGAAGTATAGTGAATATGGTTCAAAGCTGGTATCGGTAGATGTAGAAATAGCTGAGGTGGGCTTTGCAGTAGTCCGTAAGGATATGGCATTGCTGTCTCTTCTGAATCGTGGTCTCAGTCTTATTCCTAGGGAAGAAATTAACGATATTATGGCTAATTATGCATCAGATACCTTAAGCTATACTGAAAAGGATTTTATAATGGATAACTGGCGTATAGGGATGCTGGTTGTCATGGTATTCCTGCTGGTGCTCTTTGCTTTGTATTGGGGTAATAGAAGCCGTCAGCGTGTTGCAATGGCCAATGATATTATACGAGAGAAGCAGCTGCAGCTGGAGGAAGCTTTGAGAGAGGCTGAGGAAAGGGCAGAGAATGAAAATGCTCTCAATGAGCAGCTTACTAACCTTAATGCAGAACTTAAGAAGAATTATGAAGGGCAGCAAAGTGCCAACGAAAAGCTTGTCAAACTGAACAAAAGCTTGGATAAGGCAAGGAATGAATATAAGGAGCAGCTGGCTGTTATTAATGGTCTTGGCAAGGAATATCATACTCTGTGCCTTATAAGGAAGAGCAATAGGACTGTTAAGCTGTATCGTTTTAACAATACTACAATTGGTATTCTGTTAAAGATGGCACGTGATGAGGCTCGTTATGATGTTCTGCGTCAGTTCTATATTTCTAAATTTGTAGCTATAGATGATCAGGTTATGATGATGCAGTCTACCGATCTGGAGGTAATCCATAGAGAAACTGAGGGTGATGTACCATATATTCTAAACTATCATAGGGTTGATGCTGATGGAAATATAAGCTATCATCAGCTTACCTATGCCCGGGCAATTTCTGAGGATGGCGAGGAAGGGTATGTACTTGGCTTCAGGGATATAGACCAGACTATAAAGCGGGAGAAATTCCTAGCTGATGCATTGGCAATGGCTCAAAGGGCCAACGAAGCAAAAACAATATTCCTAAATAATATGTCTCATGATATTCGTACGCCTATGAATGCAATTATCGGTTTTACTGATATGATGGAGAAAAATATTGATAATCGGGAAAGAGTGCTTGAGTATATTGCAAAGCTTAAGTCGTCCAATAGTTATCTGCTGGATCTCATTAATAATGTACTGGAAATGTCTAGAATTGAGAGCGGCAAGGTAGTTCTTGATGAATCTGTTCAGAGCCTGCCTGATATGCTGGAAGCTCTTTCTATCATCTTTGAGGACCTTTTAAAAAATAAAAATCTTGAATATATTTCAGATATTTCGATTCGTCATGAGTTAGTTTATATTGATTCTACAAAGTTTAAGGAAGTTCTTCTGAACATTCTAAGCAATGCGGTTAAATATACTAACGAGGGGGGAAGAATATCTCTTAGTATCAGAGAGGAAAATAGCACTGATTCCGATAAGGCACATTTTAATATAATAGTTGAGGATACAGGCATAGGAATGTCAGAGGAGTTCCTGCCACATTTGTATGACAGCTTCGAGCGTGAGCATAATTCCACTGAGAGCAAGGTTATGGGCACTGGACTTGGTATGGCCATTACAAAGAAGCTGATAGAACTGATGGGAGGTACAATAGCTGTAGAGAGTGAGGTGGGCAAGGGATCCAGATTTATGATTAATCTGTCTATGAAGATAGCAGATACAGATAATCTTAAGGAAGCACCAGGAAATATAGAAAAAACAGATGAAGAAATATCTCTCAAGGGGATGCGTGCTCTCCTGGCTGAAGATAATGATATCAATGTTGAAATAATAACCTATCTGCTGGATGAAGCTGGTCTGCTGACAGAAAGAGCGGCAGATGGAGCACAGTGCCTGGAAATGCTGGAAAAGGCAGAGGATGGCTATTATGATTTTATCCTTATGGATATTCTCATGCCAAATATGAATGGCTATGAGTCTACAAGGGCTATCCGCAAGCTTGAAAATAAGAGCAAGTCTAGAATCCCAATAATTGCTATGACAGCAAATGCCTTTGATGAGGATAAACGTCAGGCTCTAGAGGCTGGCATGGATGATCACGTAGCAAAGCCGGTAGATGTCAAGAAGCTCTTTAAATCTATAGAGGCAGTCCTTAGTAAAAGGAAAAGGAGCTTGCAGCTGTAAAGGAGCATCTTTCTAAGCTTGAGGCCATGCTGCAGGTAGAGAAAAATAAAAATAGTTAATTGAATATAACATAAAAGAACCAGCATCTCTTCCTGAAATGCTGGTTCTTTTTATGTTTATGTGTTTATTTTTATGGAAGATGAATGCCACCAATAAAGGTATTGTGCCAAGGGAAGTCTATAGTAACTCTGGCAAGTCCTGGAAATGGTGGAAGGTTATGTATAACAAATTCCTGAAGCAGAGCAGTGGCCCGTTCCTCGCTAGCTTGTTCGTATTCCCCAAGATTGAGGATATAGCCGTCCTTCCTCAGCCAGCCAAGCTGCTTCATCAGTTCCGTTCTTACATTGGACTGATAAACCCAGTCGTCGAGGTATCTTTCCATAAGAAGACGATCACAGCTGTCAAGCGGGAGACGGATGGCTATAAGACCTTGCCCGATAGCAAATCCAGTGGAGTTGGTTGGAGTGTTCCAGCCAGCATAATTGCGTATCTTAAAAAGGAGTCTGCGGTTTTTCAGCTCCTCCATAAGGGCATTATCTGCGCCGTTAGCAAAGGAAATATCTGCAACACCTGTCTTGTAGCCCTGATCCACAGCTGCTGCTACTGAAGCTGCAAATTCCTTTACACCTGGGCGCATAGTGCCATCAGGAGGCATTTCAGCTACAGAGTCGCCATCACCGGTAAGTCCAGAGTAGTCGGTGTTGACTAGCAGAACATAATTGGCTTCATCAGCATTACTCACCTGCTTTGCTCCAGCAATCATAATCTGTTTGTCTATAGAGCAGGATATTTTCTCATCAGAAAATGCTGGGATAGTATCTCCGCCAGTACCCTGATTATACTGAACGTAGACCTTTGGAGAAATGGCTTCATTTCTGTTTATAGCCCTAGCCAGAAGCAGCATAGCAAATTCATCAATGCCTGATAAAAGCTGAAGCCTGGAGGCTGGAATATCCTCAGCAAGCTTCTGAAGCTCACGAGCCTCACGGTGAGTAGCTGAAAGTGGAGCATTGTCATCCTTGCCTATGACATAGTAATCCAGTATACCTTCACGAGTATAATTTATAAGCTCCTTAGTGATTTTCAGATTCTTGGCCCTGCGGCTGGTCCAGTCTGCCCATACCTCGGAAGGAATAGATTGTTTAAGCTGCTGCAGCTGAGCTTTTTCTGCATTGTTGAGGCTTAAGCTTTCTGCTTTATCCTCAAGGGCTGTAGTCTGAAAAATTTCCCCGCCATATTTCAGATAGTATTCCGGCTCTTCGTTGCCAGAGTATCGTCCATCCTTAGGCGTCCGCATAAGGGAACTGAAAGCGTAAAGCTTCAGATTGGGATGTTGGTGACGCAGGCTGGCGAGCCGGGAGACTCTTTCAGATAGCATGTCCTCTGTAAGCTCATGCTTACGGGATGCGACAAGACCACCATAAATAATGCTGTCTGCAGAAAGAACGATAGCATCGGCTTTGGCAGCCATTTTTTCGGTCCATTCCCATAGAGCATCCGGATTACCCTGCTTATACAGGCCGCCCAGCATGCTCTCATCTGGCATCATAACCTTATAGCCAGCCATCTCCACGGCCTCAGCGGAAATAGGACCGGAGGTAGGCCGGTCATCATGGGGGATGAATAGAATGGTGCCCTTTGGTGAGGCAAGGGCTGTAGTGCTGTAGAAAATCATCAGCAATAAACAAAGCAGGAATTTTGCCATAAAATTAAATCTCCTTTTTAAAATATCAGCGCTGGGTCATTTCCTGACGAAGCTCCTTAAGCTCCAGCATTATCTGAATAGAATGGGCATTAGGAGCGGTAAGCTTCTTTAATAGCCTGATACAGGCTTCCTTGTCATCGATGTAGCTTAGCAAGGCAGGCTTCAGCTCTTTTAAAAGCTTGCCAGGAAGCTTTGACTTCAGTTTCTGGGCAGCCTTAAGCCGCTTTTCTTCTTCATTAAGAAGCTCAGATGCCAAGGATTGAGTATTTTCATTAGAGCTGAATAGCTCTTGGTAAAGCTTTTTTAGCTCTGGGGAGTCCTGGCGGCCTATGTGTGCCCAGTCATTTTCAAATCGCTGGTGTTCTTCAGCAAAAAGCCGCATTTCAGGTGCAAGGAGTCCATACTGCTCCTTGATAGCATTTTTCCAGGCAGCTTCGCTGTCGTAAGCAGCGGGGTTCCTGCAATATTCAGCTGCAGTAGCCAGAGTCAGACAGGATAGCTGAGGATACTCCATGGGATTAAAGAAGAAAGGAACATTACCTGGCTGAGAAGGCAGCTTGTCTACAGGTCCCAGGGCAGGCCTTTGACGCATATAGTCGTTGACAGGATAATTCCACCATACACCAATTTTCTGCCTTGGATAGAGCTGAGAAAACTCTTCCAGATCCTCCTGCTTAAGACCATCTGGGCACACATCCTGACCTGTGAATAATACAGTAACTGCTTCGGGAAGCCCTGCAGAAAATTCCCTGGTGTAAGTCTTAATCTGCTCATCCTGCTTCATGTCTTTAAGATAGTATTCGGTAGGAACCACTAAAAGAGGTGGGCAATCTGGATGTTTTTCAATGAATTCAGAAGTTATAAAGCTTATAAACTCTGCCTGCTGTGCCCCGCTATGGTCGGTGATATCATCGAAGAAAATAGCAAAGCTGCGGAAACCAGCCGAATAAAGCTCTTCAAGCTTATGAAGCATAGCACGGCGATCAGAATATCCCTTCATGCCATCAAAGCTCAGATCATTTCCTGGCGAAATAGCAAAGATAAATTCCATGCCAGCCTTGTGGAGCTGCTTCTTGAGCTTGGTAAGCTGTGACAAGGTGGCTGCTGGGTAGCTGTCGCGCCAGTGCTCTCGATGATAAGGGTCGTCCTTAGGTGCGTATATATAGGTATTCATATCATGCTTAGCACAGAATTCAAGAAGATTTTGGCGCTGGCTCATGGTCCATGGAGTTCCGTAAAAGCCTTCTACTATGCCATGCTGGATTACAGCTGCCCTATCCGCGGCTTTGGTATATGCTGGGGCAAGCAAGGCTGTACCCAGCAGCAGTACAGATATTAATCGAGTATATTTCATAAATAGTCTCCTTTAATCAGATGTGCCAGCGGAATTTCCTTATGTATAGGTAAACCGCTGGTATAAGAAACAGCAATGCCCAGAAAAGGGCAAAGGCTGTTCCAGAGGAAAAGGCCTGAATCGCAAGCATCAGTATAGGATCACCATTATATAATAGCGTATAGCCAAGTGAGAGGAAAAAACCGTTTAGCAGATAAATTAGCAGCGGATTTGTTCCATAACATATGAGTGGAAGCAGAATATTTTTTAAAGGTGTATTCTCAATTTTCAGAAGCAGGGACAGAAGCAGCATATCAAAAGCTGCATTGTAAAGAACAAACGGTGGTGTCCATAGTGGTTTGCTGACAATATCAAACTGCTGCCAGGCATAAGCCAGAACAAGAAAAAGTATAGAATATGCAGCAAGCTCCTTAATTCTTGCTGAGCTGCTGCTGCTTTTTAAAATTATGCCAGCAAGGACACCTAATAAAAAGCTTGCCGTGGTGTCAATAGTACCATATAAACCTTCAGGATCGAAGATTTTGCCCTCATAATTATGTGCTGCTCCCAGAAAGGAAAGGTCTATTGCTGTACTGATGTTGGTATCTGGGGAAAAAGGAGCTTCAGGACAGAACCAGTGATAGCCTAAAGATGACAATAGCATTAAGGCAAAGGAAGCCATAAGGATATGCAGCCTATCTCTTGATATACGGCTGATGACCAGCCCCAGGCCATAGCAGAGGGCAAGACGCTGCAGAACACCATAAAACCGGCCGTGGTAAATAAGGCTGTTATAAAGCTGAGGTGCAGTAAAGTCAGGATGTAGCAAAAAGGCTAGCAGGGAGGGCAGTGCATTATAAATTAATCCCAGTAAAAAAAGCAACGCTGCACGGCGCATGAGCGCAGCCCAGCTGCCAGTTAACGCCCTGGAGCTAAAAACTGATGATACTCCCATAATAAAGACAAAGCAAGGAAATGCTGTATCGGTAAGGGTAATACCCTCCCATATGGAATGAACAAGCTGGGGGCAGGCTGCAGCTGTATCTGGTATAGAATCAGCAATAAGCATAAGAAAGATAGCCAGTCCCCGCAGACTGTCTATAGAAATCAATCGCAAAGCATATAGCCTCCTTGTAGCTTGGTTATAAAGCAGAAAAAAGTCATACTATAATATTATACGTTATTTTTTAGCTTTTATAGTCATTTATGTGGAAAATTTATGAAGGATAATTAATATGCACGTAGCATTGCTCCAATAATCCTATCGTTGGAATTTGAAGGTGCTGATGCAGGCAGGAGTCCTAGGGGCAGAGAAGCAGATA